>DATDNH010000094.1:0-78727 GCA_036518395.1 Candidatus Angelobacter sp.
ATTGGTGCAGCAGCAGGACACCCGGCCCTGGCTTCCCGGCGGAAAAATACGAAACTTTCAGCTTGGTTCCATCGCTAGCGGTGAGATCAGTAACCTGCGGCGCAACCGGTTTCTGGGCCGACAACGTGGCCACAACAAAAAAGACAAGGAAAAAAGCCGAAAACAAAGAGCGGGCTCTCATAACGATCCTCAAGTCTCTATTGGACGGAGAGAAAGGTCAAATGGTAGGAGAGCAATAACTCGAACCTAGCAAAACCCTTATCACAGAGAACACTGAGGAAAACGAGGACACAGAGAAAAACTAAGCGGCTGTCATCGGTTCTATCGTGCTGTATTCTCTGATTTCTCTGCGTCCTCTGTGGTAAGGTTTTGACCTTGCTGGGCACTCTCTAATCGATGAATCCACGAACTCTTACCTTTCTTTTGGCAGCGGCAATTCTGGCGGTGATCGGCGTTGTGGTATTTCTGGCAAAACGTCGGGGGCGCGCAATTTTTTCTTCTGGCGCCGAGCTTCCGGGCTGGAACCTGAATCAACTGCTGCTGGCCAGCTTTCTCACTCTTTTTGCCGAACTGGCATTCATCCGCTGGATCGCTGTGGAGGTGCGGGTTTTTGCCTATTTCAAAAACCTGGCGCTGCTATTGTGCTTTGTCGGTTTCGGGCTGGGCTGCGCTCTGGCGCGCCAGATTCCGCGCTGGCTGAGCGCCGTGATTGCGTTTCTGACATTGCTGTTCATTGTCCGCTTGCCTGTTGGTGACGGAAGATGGCTGGAGGGTCTTTCACAAAGTCTGGGCGCTGCCGCCGATGTAGAGATCTGGGCGACGGGAAGTTCGTGGCATTGGGCGAGGTTTCTGGGTGGCGCGGTGGTGGCCGCAGTGCTGTTCCTCCTGATGGTTTGGATCTTCGTGCCGCTGGGACAGACGGTGAGCCGCCAGATGGATCGCGCTCCGAGCACGTTGTCTGCATATTCATGGAACCTGCTGGGCAGCCTGGCGGGAATCCTGGCATTCCTGGGCGTCAGCCGGCTGATGCTGCCTGCGTCATTCTGGCTGGGCGCGGTCTTGTTGGGTTTCGCATTACTGCAAAATACGCTCAGCAGATGGCTGGTGATTGGAAGCCTGGTGGTCCCGCTGGTTCTCCTGCTGCATGACCCATCGGATGCAGACCACTTCTCCATGTGGACGCCCTATCAGCAGGTGCAGTACACGCGCCATTACGATCCGCACGGGGATTTCTGGGGAGGAGAGGTCTGGGTGAACCATGCGGGCTATCAATATATTGTCAATTTGTCCTCTTCTTTCTTGTCGCGTCACCCGGGGCTGGTGAAGGAAGCAGTGGAGGAAAATCCCTACAATGTTCCGTTTCGATTTGCAGCGCCATCGCCGAGCGTAATGATCGTGGGATCAGGAACGGGGAATGACGTTGCTGCGGCGCTTCGCCACAACAGCCGGTCGGTGGATGCCGTCGAGATTGATCCTGCCATTCTCAATCTGGGAAAACGTGAGCACCCGGAACATCCTTATGCATCGCCGCAGGTCAAGGTGTATTTGACCGATGCGCGAGCTTTCCTCAAGCGCAGCCCGCAACGTTACGACCTGGTGTTGTTTGGGCTGCTGGATTCGCACACGCAATTTTCGGATTATTCAAATATGCGGATCGACAATTTTGTTTACACCGAAGAGTCGTTTCGCGAAGCCAGCCGTCATTTAAATCCGGATGGTGTCTTGTTTGTGAAGTTTCACGTGGACCATCCGTGGATGGCCACTCGCCTCAAGGAAATGTTGGAGCAGACGTTTGGTAAACCTCCACTCGAGTTCTATGCCGATTCCAGCTACGGCGCGACCGCGACCTGCTTCGCGATTTCCCATTCCACGCGTGTCGAAGACGCATTGGCTGTTGATCCGGCATTGCTCGATTTTGTGCGCAGGAATGTAGTAAAGCCCGAGAACAAGCCGGTGCCGCCAACGACTGACGACTGGCCTTATCTTTACCACGCGGGCCGATGGATACCGCGCACCTATTATTCCCTTGGCGTGCTTGTAATTCTGGTTGCTTTATTCCTTTACTGGCAGATTCCTGAAGCTCGCCGACAGGCGCCATCATTATTTTTCTTCAGCATGGGGGCAGGCTTTTTGTTGCTGGAGACGCAGGTGATTAGCCGGCTCGCACTGTTTTTCGGCACTACATGGCAGGTGAATGGCGTCGTGATTTCTGCACTGTTGCTGGCGCTGTTGTTGGCCAATATATTCGTTGAGCGCATCCGCATACCACTGCGGCGGTCCTGGATTTTGACCGCGCTGGTTGCTGGGCTGGCAATGGCATGGTGGCTGCCGTTGAATGAGATCCCCGGGTCCCCGGCCTTTGCAGGTACAGTTGCGACGGCTGTATTTGCCGTTCCCGTATTTTTTGCCGGAATACTTTTTGCTTTGGAATTTCGAGAGGCTGAATCGCCGAGCGCCGCCCTGGGAGCAAACATGCTGGGCGCGGTGGCGGGAGGGCTGCTTGAAAATCTTTCACTGGTGTTCGGCATGCGCGCCTTGCTGCTGATTGCGATCGGACTGTACTGTTTGGCTGGCGTCGGCTTGCGATCCCGGCGTGCGCTAAAAGCGGTGGCAGTATAACGGTGAAACGGTAGAATCACCGAGCGGGAGAGATTATGAACAGATATCTGCTTATCCTTTGCGTCTGCCTGGGCATTGGCTACGCGGCATTTACCCAGACGCAATCGCCCGGTTCAACTGACACAAAAAAGGAGTCGAAAGTGAGTGGCCATGCAAGCGGAAGTTTTGACATAAAGATGGCGCCGCAGCCGGTGACTGAAGAAGAGAAAAAAACAATTTCCGTCAGGATGACGAGTGACAAGCAATTCCACGGCGATCTGGAAGGAACGAGCACGGGTGAGATGCTCGGCGTTTTCACAGCGGTAAAGGACTCCGCGGGTTATGTGGCGATGGAACGAGTAACCGGAAAGTTGAACGGCCGGACCGGCACTTTCATTCTTCAGCACAGCAGCACTATGGAACGCGGAAAGCAGCAGCAGAGCATCACCGTAATCCCGGATTCCGGCACCGACCAACTCGCGGGACTTGCTGGAAGCATGATCATCAAGATTACTGATGGAAAACATCTCTACGAGTTTGATTACACGCTGCCGGAAAAAAGCAAATAGCCCGCCGCGGCGGGGCAATTAGCAATTAGCGAAACCTGAAGACCACTTAGCCGCGAATTTGCGCGAATACACGCGAATGAGAATGAAAGAAGCTGGTTTTCCGGTGTAAACTGCTTTTCCGCGGTACCTTCACATGAAAACTTCACGACTGCTGTATGCAATTTTCCTGGCTGGATTTTGCGTTTCCGGGGCGCGCGCGCAGGCGCCGTTGCCCGTTCAACTGGTTGGTGAGAGCAGCAAGGTTTGTCAATTAACAGGGGAGACCGATTGGAAGAGCGGCCAGCCCACTGAGGCACGCACCAAAACCAATGGCGGGCTTACCAACGTGGATCTGGGGTATCCATTGGAACACGCAGGAAAATTGATTTTTCTGTTTGGGGACAGCTGGCCGCCAGATCATCCCAAGGGATCGGCGCCAGAGGTTCCTCCAGACGATGGTGTTGGATCCACGAAATTTCCCGGCCCGCCCAGTGCAAAAGAGTGTCTGAAGATGGCGCTGCATCGCAATAGCGACGGCAACTTCATAAGACCAACAGTCGGGCCGGCGCCGGGGATCAAGCAAGGATTTTTCAACGTGCCTTCAGGCGGTATCAGCGTCAACGATAAACTGTTCGCGTTTTTCTGGACCAACCACTGTGGTAAACCAACGCCGCTCCTGCCGCGGCCGAATGCGCCATTAAAAGCACCCGGTCCCAGCACAAACTGCGTGGAAGCTTCTGAGCTCAATAGCCTGGGAATTGGTGAGCTGGCGTGGTCTGCCGATGGTGGCAATACCTATACGAACGTTGGACCGATGCCGACCGGATTTGTTTATTCGAGCGCGGTGAACGTAGCTGGTATCGGCGGTCTTCCGCCGTCGGCCGGAATTGTTGTGCTGGGTGCTGCGCGTTACCGAAGCAGCATTCCGTATCTTGCCTATGCGCATCCCAAGACTTTCTCTGATATTTCAAAGTGGCATTTCTTTACCGGCCTGGACGCGGAGGGCCAGCCCCAGTGGGTTTCGTACAGTGATTGGACGAAGGGCAGCGGCGGAAGCGGGACCGACTGGAAGCCTCCGGGACAGGCAGAGATGTTCGCCGCCAGTTCCAACGCTGACCGCTGCGTTGGAGAGCACTCGCTTACCTGGAATGCTCCGCTGCAGCGCTGGCTCCTGGTGTACAACTGCAAGAACGACATCGTGGCACGAATAGCTTCGGCTCCATGGGGACCATGGTCGGCGCCGACAGTTTTGATCAGCAACAATACTCCCGGCATCCGCTGCAACCTGGTGATGGACGCGGGAGGTTGTCCAGGGCAGGAGAACGACTGGCCGCAACCCACGCCTACTACATTTGTCCCCGGCGGTTTCTACGCTCCATTTGTGCTGGATCGCTACACCGTGAATGGTCCGGCCGGTTCCGGCTTTGCGCAGGCCATTACCTATTGGCTGGTTTCAACGTGGAATCCGTATCAAGTGATTGTGATGAAATCTATACTGCGAGACGTGCAGGAACGAAGACCGCCACTCCCAATTCCGCATTTGCCGCTGCCGCCGGGAGAGGGGCCGGTGAAGATACCACCGAAGTAGGTTACCCGCCACGGCGGGCCTGCGGCAGGGGACAGGTTACAGCAGATGCAAACCAACCCTTTTGCCGCAGATTTCGCAGACGTCCGCAGATTTTGGGCTTGCTTCCGGCCAATTGCTAATTGCTCAGCGGCCAATTGCTTCTTCAGTGATCTGAAAACGCAATCCGATCGTAGGCCGAGACGAAGGTTTCCAGCGGGATGGTGAAAACCCCTTCGGGGTCAGGGTGGTCGCCCCAGGGGTTGCGCAGAGTTACCGTTTCACGATCAGGATCGAAGCTAAGAATTGTATAAGCATGGCTATCCACATACCAGTTGCCTCCACCCTTGATTGAGCCACTTCCGGTCGAGGCCGTCATGGCCAGATGGGAGCGCTGTGCGCGGGTGAGCGTAGATACGATGTCATTGCCGGAGCCCACGTTCAATCCATTGGCTTTTCCGGTAAATGCGGCCAGCACGCGCTCCGGCAGTCCACCCTGGCCCACGGCGCGATAAGCACCGAACATCTCGCCATTGGCTTTTATTTTGGCGGCGAAGGCGTCAAAGTAGCCTTTGGAATCCAGCATGTTCAGCACCGTTTTGCGGGTGCTGGGCGATACCTTGACTGCGGCCATTTCCTGATCGAGATTATTTGCGAGCTGCTTGCGGTTGATGTCTCCCTGCTGATTGATGGCGCTGCGCACGGCGCGATCATAGACCAGAAGCAAAAGATCGCTGTTAGAGAAAATGGACGAGCCGGTGGACTTTACGATGGCAGGGAAGTCGCTGGCAGCGACTGCTTCCAGAAGCGTTTCACGCATGGTGCGCTGCGCGTAGGCGCGAAAGAGAATCGGGACCCAGAGGCCTTCAGAGCGATCAAACCCGCTGGCGCGCGTGTATTGCACGTCGCTCAAGTAGACGCTTTCATTCTTGCCGTCGGCAAAATGTACTTTCCAGGAGCTTGCATTTACGGTTTGGATTGCGCGTTGGACTGCCGCAGGATCAGTGGCAGCAATGGCCGCGATGGCGGAATGAAAGTAGCAGCTTCCCAGGCTGCCTTGGCGGACTGCCTGGGGTCGCACGCCGGATGGGCCAAACAGGTCGGTTGCGGCCGAGAGTTGCAGCGACAGCAATAAGACAGCAGCAATTAAAATGGCCAGTTTGCGAGGCACGAGGGTTCCTCCTTTCGCAATTGTTATTTCCTCAAGTCCCAAATGTTCACAACACCCTTGCTTTCTCCGGTTGCAAGATCGTTTCCGTCCGGACTGAAAGCGATTGGTCCGACCCAGCGTCTATTTCCCATGAGCTTGTGCCAGATCGCGCTCAGGTAGCTATCTATATCTTCAAGAGTGCGAACTTCCTGACCGCTGGCCACCTCCCAGAGCTTTATTGTGGGACCGCCGCCTGCTGCGGCCACGTATTTTCCATCCGGACTGAAAGCCACCGATTCGACAAGGTTTCCGGGGCTGTTCCAGGTCATACGATTCACTCCTGTAGCTACTTCCCAGAGCTTGACTGTACTGTCGAGGCTACCTGAGACCAGATATTTTCCGTCGGGGCTGTAGGCGACAGATTTCACATCCGTGCTGTGGCCGGTCAGCGTTTTCGGGGGGCTGGGGATCGTTTTTGCGGCCGCCTCTGCGATGACCCTGCCGATTACACCGGTACCCACATCCCAAATTTTGATCGTTCCGTCCCAGCTACCGGAAGCGAGAAATTGGCCATCGGGGCTGAAGGCAATGCAACTAACGCCGCCTGTGTGCCCCATCAGCGTCCGTTCCTCTTTGCCCTGCTTTATGTTCCACAACTTAATGGTTTTGTCCCCACTACCCGAGGCGATAATCTCTCCATCCGGACTAAAAGCGACGCCGTTGACTGTATCTGTATGGCCGGTGAAAGTCTTAATTGGTGTGCCTGTAGCTACTTCCAACAGCCCGACTGAGTCTGAGCTACCGGCTGCGATGTATTTGCCGTCATGGCTGAACGCCACGGAATATACCGGGCCCGCGTTGCCCCACAAGTTCCGGAAGCTGCCGTTAGCCAAGTCAAAAAGCACGAAGTCGTGGCCTCCGTCAACCAAGTAGCGTCCATCCGGGCTGTAAGCGACTGCATTGATTGAGTCCCAGCCTGCGGACCTCAGTGTTCTTACATTTGCAGGACGACCAAGGACACTCAGCAAGAGAACAATTGCCAACAAGGCTCCAATGACGATCCCGATTCTGATGAGCCACTTCCGCCAGTTGCTTTTTCGCGGGAGTACCGCCTCTGCGATACCAACGTCGACCTGAATGCCTGGAACCTCAATTGCAACTTGGGCGGCGAACCTTGGGGCAATAAATAGAGCCACTGCAGAGATTCCAATGGCAATTACGGCAACCAAATCTCTGAGGAAGTGTGCGTCACGCCCAAAAAACGAAAACAGGGCCACAGTCAGCAGGCCGCTAGCGGTCACATTCACAGACAAAGCGGTGGTGCGCGCCTGAGAGGGAAGTACGCTCACGAGGGCCGCCATGACGGGCGCGAGCGACATCAGGAGAAAGAGCCGGCTGGCGGAAAGGAAGGGAATCGAATTGCGCATCGGTTCGTTGGCGCCGACCAAGGCGATCAGACCCGCCAAGACCAAAGCGAAAACAGGCACCATGAAATAACTCGACCGGTTACGCTTGAAACGCAGGTCAGCAATCCAGCCGCCCGCGACGCTCGCAAGACCGATTACCAGGACTATGCCCGGAGCGATGCCGTAAAGTGATATATCGGTCCAAATCAAAACGCTTGCGCAAGTGAGAAAAGCAAAACTTATGACGAGCAACCAGTAAGCAGGCCTGGTCAGAAACGAGCGTGCGGCGCCGACATTTGGTTGTTGCTGCTGAGAGGGACCTCTTGTTGCTACAAAAATGATGGCGGCAACTATGCCCGCCGGGATTGTCGCCATCCACCCTTGCTCAAACCCGAACATTTTATAAAGTGGATAGGCGATACTGGGCCCGAGCGCCAATGAAAGATAAAAGATGGAGAGTATGCGACCCCTCTTTTCGGCTGGAAACAAATCGCAGAGATGAGCCGGTCCAACCGCGCCGGGCACGAGCAGCACGCTGCCAAACAGCACGCTCGCATTGGAAAAGCGTTCTGGAAATTTGCGGTCTGCCAGATATCCAATTAGCGGAAGCACCAGTAAATACAAGATATAAATCGGGTCAGAAGACTGAAGATGATAGCGAGCGGCGATGGCCCCCCAATTTGAAATGGTGAAGCCGGTCGCAAAATTAATGATAGTAAGCAATGTGAGTGACAGATAAGAGCGAGCTGCTCGCGGAGCGGCGACCACCGTTTGAGGACGAGGTGCAGCGATCTCGGCTGGAGCGGGTTGTGCAATCGCGGGTTCAGGAGCGCTCTCCAGCTTTGCGGCGAAATCCGGCGTCCATGTGCCCTTCCGCGTTTCCGGCAGGGAAGGTGGTGGCACAGGGGCGGGCGCTGGCGCTGCCGCTTGCGAGCCATATGAAGACTGGACAGGCGGAGATGCCGAAGATGCGGGCGGCTGCGACTCTTCCAAGACCGGCGCTGCTTTGGACACGAAACGTTGTGGCGGCGCTGTGACTGGAGGTGGTTCCGCAATGGGCGGCTTTACCTCTTCAACAATTTCCGGCTGCGGTGGTTGAACGACACTTGGGAGGGGAACTGGTGCAGGTGGCGGCGGTTCGGTGAGCGGTTTAGGAATTGCCCGGGCACTGGGCGCAAGCACCGTTGCCTGCATGGCGGCATCGGCAGCGGCCTCCGTGATCAACTCGGCGTGCTGCAATTCATCAAGCTCAGTCGCCATCTCCCGGGCTGAATACCGGTACTTGGGGTCCTTGGCCAAGCCTCTTGCCAATATCGCTTCTGCCTGCAACGGGCAGGGCTGCACAAACTGGCGCAACGGCGGCGGAGCGTCCATGAGAATTTTCTTGAGAATGGCAGCGGTATCTGCGCCCTCGAAGGGCAGATGATTCGACAAGAACTCGTAGAGCACGATGGCGCAGGAAAAAACGTCGCTGCGGCCATCGACGCGCGCTCCGTTCAACTGCTCCGGAGACATGTAACTGACGGTGCCGACCATCAGTCCCGTTTTGGTCATAGTGTGGTCGGCAATGTGCGCCACGCCGAAATCAAGAATTTTGGGAGTGAGATCGGGAAGCAGAATGATGTTTGCCGGCTTTACATCGCGGTGCACAACACCTTGCTGGTGTGCGTAATCCAGGCCCCGGCACACGCCAGCCATGATCTCGAGCTTTTTAGTGAAAACAATGGGACGGCGATCATGAATATATTTTTCCAGCGATTCTCCCGACAGGAATTCCATCACCAGGTAAGGGCTGCCCTGATGCTCGCCGGCGTCCACGACACTGACGATGTTCGGATGCTCAAGGCGGCCAACCACTTCAATTTCACGATGGAAACGCGAGACGAGGTCAGGACGGTCGGCAATCACCGAATTCATGAGCTTGAGCGCGAAAAGATGAGTTCGCCGGACGCGCATGTGACGCGCCTTGTACACCACGCCCATAGCGCCTGCGCCAATCTGCTCAACGATTTCGTAGTTGCCAATCTGCATGTGTTTTCGTCCCCACCGCTGACTCCACCCATCACCCGCAAAAGCGGCGGGCGGTGGAGACCCGGTACGCAGTGGGCTCAGTAAATTCCGCGCCTTCAGCGCTCGAGTATTAAGGTGCCGCTTCGTCCTGCTCTTATTTTTTCGCTACATATTTGTCCAGCTTCAGCACCCGGGCCGCTTCGGGCCAGGCCACGCCGCTGCTTTCATCCTGAACAATGCCGATTACGCCTTCCGGAGCGATGATCGGCGAGCCGAATACAGAACTGTCCACCAACTCTCCCAACACGATGCGGTCGCCGCTTCGCTTCGCCGGAATCACAATGAGTTCGGGATCGGCGGAACTGCTGCGGGCACCGCCTCGAAAACGGAATAGTGCCACCGATTCCCATTCCGTAGCATCGCTATCGGCCACGCGCAAGGAAGCAAAATTACGGCTGGAGTTCGCCACCTGAAGCAGCGCCAGGTCAGATGAGCTGTCGCGTTTCTCCACAGAAATCTTTCGCGTTTTCCCGGAATCTTCGAGAGCCATAATCTTGCGTTCATCGCGATCCGGAGTCTTAAGCACCGCGAATTGTTTCCTGCTCAAGCGCAATGCTGTATCGGAATTCAACTCGTTCGATTTGAGCACAGAAGCCGAAGCCGGCCATAACCAAAGGTCGTAGCTGGCGGAATTCAACGAAAGGCGTTTGCTCTTGATGGCATCGGAGACATCGGGATTGAATTTCCAGGGCTCGAGTGCCTCTCTGGGAATCAAAACGAGATCAGGCGCAGTGGTAATGCCAACTCCAGACCATTGAACCGTAGTGCTCTTCCCCTGCCCGTCCCGCAATTCGTAGCGGGCGTATGCCAGCAGCAGTTGAGGCGTGTACTGCTTCATGGTGTCATGGCGAAAACCGGAGGCCCAATTGCGGCCGCTGCTGACAGTAGAGCTGATCGCCTGAAGCGCTTTCTCCGCGCCATGCAAGACGGCCAGCGAGGCGCTCTTGGCCATCTCGCCGCCGGGGACGGTAAAGGGAAGAACATCCTCGTGCAGGTTGATTGCCACGTCGACATGATTTGACAGAAGCAGTACGGTGACGATCGGATTCACTCGCACCCTGGCGTAGGCCGTCCCGTCAATGGTTGTGTGACCATTTGCTATGGCCTGCTCGAGCGGGGAGATGGAATCGAGATCACGCAGGTAAACGGTAACGGGTAACGGATCAGGCAAAAGGGTTTTGTCGCCGGAGTGGATATCAAGCTTCTGTTGAACAGGCGCGGCATAGAGTGGCAGCCCGTTGATGCGCAACCCGGCGAGCACAATTTGCTCTACCGTGAGATCACGTTTGGCGCTGATGGACAAAGTAAGTCCCAGAACCAGCTTGCTTGTCGAATAACTCAGCAGTGTGGTCTTTACTACCTGGATTTGGACTTGCCCGGTGAGGTCGGGCTCGGCGTCATTCTGAAGGGGCTTTGCGAGCAGATTGCAGCAGAGGACAACAGCCAGGAACGCGATTAATTGCGATTTTACTACCACAGATCTCCTTACTTACCCTTTGCCTCGTGGAAGACGCAGCCGAGGGCAGCTGCAGTCTGCTCCATTTGTTTTCATTTTTGATCGGGTTGAGGGATTTGTGGAGCTGCCGCGCTGAGTTCTTTTACCTTGCGATCGACATAGCGATCAAGCATTTTGGGCAGCTCCTTGTTCATCCGGTTCATAAATTCGTCTTCGGCGGTTTTCATCTTTTCGTCCACCTGGTCGAGACGCTTATCGAATGAATTCAGCCTCTGGTCAAGCTGCGGCGTGAATTGCGCGACAGCGCTTTGCGCCTGACGGCGCATGTCATTCAGCTCGGCGCGGTTCTTATCAATCTGCTGGCTTTGGTAGAAGATTACGCCCAGCAGCACAGCCACCATAGCTACCAGCAGGTATACCAGGTTTCTAACAGAGTTGAGTTTTTGCTGAATCATTGCTTCATCCTCCCGGGCAGACAGGGCCGCAGTTGGTGGTTCATTGACGACGATGGGCGCAGTGGGCACTCCAGTTGTCGCCGGTTTTGGCTCGCTCTTATGGATTACTGTCTCTTTGTGGATCGCGGTCTCCGCCGAAGCTTGTTTTTCCTGCTCCGCGCGCGTAGCGATGCGGGTTGGAGCGTTAGCGGCCGCTGCGGCTGCCATTCCGCCCGGCACAGTTGCAGCGTCGGGCGCGCTGAGCACCGTAGGAACACTGACGCTGGGCTGCTCAATGATTTGAAACTCGAATTCAGGACCATCCTTGCCCAGGCGGAAGCGATCGAGTTTGGTGAGCATGGCGTTGCTGACGCCGATTCCGTTTACGAACGTGCCGTTGGTGCTCTGATTGTCCGCCAGTCTCACGCGGTCGTTCTCAATGGTCAGGATGGCGTGTTCGCGCGAGACCATGGGGTAGCGATCGGGAGGCAGAGTCACCTCGCAACCGGGATCGCGACCGATGCGGACGCGCGGTGTGGAGAGACGCCAGCGATTTTCAGTGCCGAGTAAATGCAATTCAACCAGCATGCGAGGCTTTCTCCTTTCGCACCAGGGCTATAGCGATTGCCACACACATTACCAGGGCAAAGATGCCCATGACTCCCAGATATTCAGGGAGAGCGGGCGATGAGTTGGGGGGACTTTCGTCGCCCGGTATCATACGCTTTTGCAGCGTCGTACGCATAGTCACTGGATCGTCGGGATGGAAGGTGATGGAGACGCTGTTGAGCAGGGCATAGCTGTAAGGTTCACCATCGTGAATGTAGAGATCCGATAAGGATTCCAGGCCCCAGCGCGCGATCATCAACGGCGATAAACCGTCTCTGAAGGCGGGACTCATGGCGCGCTGCTGCAGTTCGCCAGGAAAGTCGACGATCCGGGGCGGGTTAGTCGCCGTGCTGACGTAAAAGGGATGGAGCACGGTAACGGGAATCAGCAGCCCGGCGAGCAGGAGCTGCGGGATCATGGTCAAGGGGAAGGCGTAGAGCGCTTTTTCGGCGCTGGAAGCGATGGCGGAAATCAGCAGTCCGATCAGGCCTCCCTGAAAACCCAGCAGCCATGTGATGCCCCAGGATGCCAGGAAATGATTTTCCTGTGTATCCATGATGGTCATCACGCCGACGAAGAGACCCGTCTGCAAACCCGTTACGACAGCCAGATATGCAAGTTTGGAGGCGAGATAGCTCGAGATCTTAAGTTCGCGCTGGCGCTCTCGCTTGTAGATGGCGGTCTCATCCACAATTTCTCGCACGGTTGCGGAACAGCCGAACCACAGCGCCACCAGAACCATCATGAAGAGAGATTTGGGTTCGTTTGGGCCATGCTTCATGAAACCCATGAGGATGGCGATTAGGGCCGGAGGAACCAGCAGCGCGGCCACGTTTCCTTTGTCTTTTATTTTCAAAGTAAATTGCCGCGACAAAAGCGTGAAGAATTGGCGGATGGCAGAATGGCGAACTTTAACTTCTTTGGCCGGAGCTGCGGACGCTTTTGCCGTGATCTGCTGCGTCTCCTGCCCGATAGGATCGGTAATGTACTGCCTGCAGAGCGAAGAATCGCGATAGGCATTGGCCCAATGGTCCGGAGGTTGCTCATGCAGACGGTCAAAAACTTCGTGCGGCCGTTGTGCCTTGAAGTAGGGAAGCATCTCCTGACTGGGGCCGAAGAATGCCAGCTTGCCGCGCACCAGTACGGCCACTTTGTCGAGCAAGCTGAATGAGCCCAGCAGGTGAGTGTTGATCACGACTGTGGCGCCTTTGTTGGCGATTTCGCGGAAAAGCTCCATCAGCTTGGCTTCTGTGCGTGGGTCCTGGCCAGCCGTAGGTTCGTCGACAAATAAAATGCTGGGCTTGCTCAGCAACTCAATTCCCAGGCTCACGCGTTTCCGCTGGCCGCCGCTGAGCTGGTAAATGCAGTTTTCCGCGCGCTCGCTCAGATCCAGGCTGCGCATGACATCGTTCACACGCACGCGGATCTCTTTGTCACTGTAATCGTCCGGCAGGCGAAGTTTGGCGGAGTAGAAGAGGCATTCGCGGACGGTCAGGCCACGATGCAGAATGTCATCCTGGGGCAGATATCCAATGAGGCTGCGCAAGACTGCCAGATATTCATACAAATTACGATCGTTGAGCAGCACCTTGCCCTGGCCGGCGGGACGAAAACCATTCAACGCATCCATCAACGTGGACTTCCCCGCGCCCGAAGGTCCCAGCAGACCGACAAATTCGCAGGGATCAAGGATGAGTGAAATGTCGTCCAGAAGGCGCAGCGTTCGCCCGGTCTGAGAATCAGACACCTCGGCCCGCAGTTGTTGAGCAATCAGGCGAATGCGGGTGCCGTCCGCTGCCTGCTCGAACTGCTGCCCGTTAAAAACGAATTGCATTGCGCCCAGGCTGATGTGATCGCGCGTCTGCAGCACTTTGCGCGTAATGCGGACCCCGTTGACGAAGGTTCCGTTGCTGGAGTCCAAGTCAATCAGCTCAAATGTGCCGTTGCTCTTGTGGATTTCGGCGTGAAATGCCGAGACGGTCGGATGCTCCAGATGAATGGTGTTGGAAGGATTGCGTCCCAGCTTGATGACCGGCTGATTCAGCTCGATTTCACTCAGCTTCAGGGTTCGCGGACGCGAATCGCGGAAGAGCAGAAGATAGCTCTCGCATGCGCCAAGCTGGACCAGATCACCCTCTTCCAGCACCTTTGAAGTAATTCGCTCGCCATTGACGAAGGTTCCATTAAGCGATTTAAGATCTCGCAGGGTGGCGCGTCCATCGCTGTCAAGAGTCACTTCAGCGTGTTTTTCTGACACGGAAGAATGGTCAATGGCAAACACGCCTTCGCCAGGGGTTCTTCCCAAAATCAGGCAATCGTTTTCAAGAGGAATGTCCTGCACAGCGTATTTGTCCAGGACAAGCTGAAAGCGGCAAGTTTGTGCCGGCAACTCTTCAGCGGGAGCAACGACGGTTTGTTTGCGCCGCGCAGCAACTGCCTGCGCCAGCACAGTACCGTGGCTGATTTCCGCTTCTTTTTGCGGCGGGGCCTCGGCTTCAAAAGCAAAAGTGTTGGCCTGATTCAGGCCAAAGCGGATGTGGTCACCGGGGCGCAGAAGCGCCGTTTGCACGCGGTGTCCGTTTACGTAAGTGCCGTTGGCCGAGCTGTCCTGCAATCGAAACTCGCCCGTGGATGAGCCTTGAATCGTGGCATGAAAACGGGAAACCTCTGAATCGTCCAACACCACCTGGTTCTGACCGGGAATGCGGCCGATCTTGCAGCTTTCGCCAATGGGGTATCGCTTGCCCTTGGCGGCTCCGGTTTCGCCAACCAGCCACGCCTTGTGATCATCAGCCATTTTGAGGGTCCGTTCTGTTAGCAGCTACGGCTTTTTTGACGTAGCAATCGCTAACAACAACTCATCTGTTGCTCCGGCTTTGCGCAGACGAACTTCAGTGGAATTATCCAGCGCAAAATCCACGCCTTTCTGTTTCACGAGTTCGGTCGTGCGCTTCGGCGTAACGCCTCCCTGTAGCAGCTTTTCAACGTCAGCCACGCTGAGCTGAGTGGATACGGCTGGTTTTGGGGAGACGAGCTCGCCCTTTCCCATGATGAACAGGAACGGCTGCGGTGTGTAGGCTGCCATCACACCAATAACATCGACCGTCGCTCCCACAGCCGGGGGGTGACTCATCTGGGTTGGGATAAAAATCCGCACGTCAGGCTGATTCGCATTTCGGCTTTCCTCGGTGATGGCCCCATAAATCATGTCTTTGGTTGCCGAGACTACCTTTATGGAAAGCTTCATTCTGGAGGCGCCGCCCGCCTGTTTGGCCTGAATGGCTTGCCATACTTTTTCAGCCGCGTCTGTGTTCTGAGGCGACGCATCGCGATACTTCAGAACCAGTTCCCAGTCGCTGAATGAGAGCGTTGCGGGATCGCTCTGCTCCACGACAGCAACGGCAAGTTGAGCGGGACTCGGTTCAATGCGCGAATTCTTATTGAAGTCTGCCGGCGGCGTACTCTCGCTCGACGCTTCTTTTACGATTGCGTCCCAGCCATCATCACTGCCGTGATATTTGCGGTACTTCTCTTTGCCGTAAGTCTCCATGCCTTGGCTGGCCTGAGGGTTGCCTTGGGTCTGCGCGAGGTTCATGGCCTTGGCAATGTACCAGAAGCCAATTGGATCAACTGGATCGGTTTCCAGATCGGCGACGGCGAGTTGATAGGTGTTAACCATGTCGCCGGGATTGATTTGAAGCGCCTTCTGATAATCGTCGCGAGCCGTGGCATAGTCTTTCTTTTGAAGTGCACAAGAACCAAGAGCACCGTAAAAAATCTGCGCCGTCTGCGCGCGCAGTTTGTGAAATTCTGGTTCAGAAATACCCTCAGGCCCTTCCCAAGAGCCCAGAGCCTGGAGCCCCTTTTGCGCGTTGGTGCAAGTCTCGGGTTGAAATTCGTTTCCTGAACGCTGAATGTAAGTCACAACTGCGAGGGCGCGGACGTTGTAGGGGTGCAGCGCCAGAATGTGTTTCGCAATGTCCTCAACTTTGGCAGTGTTGCCATTTTGCTGGTATGCGGCCATCGCATGTTCCAGGGCATCAATCTTGACGACGCTGTCCGGATAGTTGCGGACGAAGGCCTCCAGGGCCGCACCCTTCTGCGCCGCATCCCTCATGTTCACGGCAGTCATGTAGGCGTTGTATTCCACTGGATCCTTGATGACCTTTCGATTGCCGGCGCCTCTCTGGGCTAGAGGCAATGCAAGCGCAGTGGCCGCAATTGCCAGCACCAGTGCCGATAAAGTGAGCCTGCGAAACACTTTCGTCTTCCTGCCCTCTCCTATTTCTTTTCCAGCTCTTCCTCAGTCTTTTGGGCCCTGTGCGCCCGGTCCAAACCGGCGCGCGCCTCGGAATTATTGCGGTCCAGGCGCAAAGCGTGCTGGAAATCAGCGATGGCGGCCGCGTACTTGCCATCGTCCAGTTTCTGGTTTCCTAGCTTGATCAGGGTGTTTGCCTGGGATCGCGCTAGATTAACATTTGTTTGGCTCCTCGTAGCACCGGAATTCTTTACGCCGCCATTGCTCTTGGCTGAACTATCGGAGGCTTGAGGCATTGTGTTGTTGTGTGTTGAATCAACTGAACTGGTGGAATTCCCCGATGCGGGAGTTACAGTATTTGCCGTGGTTTCTGACACGACGATGTTGTTCTCTACGCTGGAAACTCCACTCACTGCGCGTGCTAGGTTTTCGGCCTCTTCTTTGTCTCCGGGCAGGGGAACGTTGCCGGAAAGAGTTACAGCATCAGAATTCACGGTTACAGTGATGTTCTGTGCTTTGCCTTGAAGCTGGGGCGAGGATTGCAGTTTTCCGGCGATCAAATCGTGAAGCGCCACATCATGTTCCTGCAGTGCGGCGTTGCGGCGCGCGTTCACTTTGAGCAGCATGTAGCCAATCGCGGCGCAAACAACCACCACGATCGTGACCATCGCGATCCGGAGCCGCTTACCTTTGTCGTGAAGCGTGATAGGCGCGAAGGCCCCGGTGCGAATGGCTGGTGCGGGCGCTTCAACTGGTTTGGGTGATTCGATTTTTGCTGGCGCAGGCTTTGCAGGAGTAATCGCGGGCGAGCGTTGTGCCGCTGCCGCCGCGACACCGGACGCGAGCGCTGCAGTCGGCTGATCGTCAGTTCGGGCTGTGAATACCTTGGTGGCAGCAAAGGCACCGGTGCCATTTCCCGCGAAGGCAGCAGGATTGCGCAAGGCAGCGAGCATTTCATCGGCCGTCTGAAATCGCCGCTCGCGGCGTTTCTCCAGCGCCTTCATCAATACGGCTGAGACCGCTTCCGGAATGCGCAAATCCGGCCGCAGCTCGTGCGGTGGCCGAGGCACAGTCTGCAAATGGTGCATACACATTCCCAGCGGAGTATCGGATTCGAACGGCAGTTTTCCCGTCAGCATCTCATACAGCACTATGCCCAGTGAGTAAATATCAGCGCGCCCGTCCAGGTTTTCGCTGAGATGGCCTTCTGCCTGCTCCGGCGACATATATTCAGGCGTACCAATGATCACGCCAGTCTTCGTGGCCGTATACCCACCCTGAAGTACACCTTCCCTGGCTTTAGCTATGCCAAAGTCCAATACCTTGGCAGTTTCATTTCCGGAAGAATCTCGTGTGATGAAAATGTTGTCCGGCTTGATGTCGCGATGGACGATCCCAAGCTTGTGCGCCGCGCTCAGCGCGGAGGCTACCTGCGCGCCCAGCTTCAGCGAACGCTCGACTGAAAGCGGTCCCTGTTCCTTGATCAGCTTGCGCAGATCATCGCCTTCGAGAAATTCCATGGCGATAAACGGGCGCCCATCCTCGATCTCGTCCAGATCTTCAACCCAAACAGCGTTCTCATGGCGCAAGCGCCGGGCTATTGCCGCCTCATGGCGAAAGCGGCGAAGAAAATCCTCGTCGCGGGAAAACTTGGCAAAGACCACCTTGACGGCCCGCAACTCATCCAAAAGGCGGTGCCTGGCGCGATACACAGCCGCCATGCCGCCGGCTCCAATCCATTCCAGAATGATGTATTTGTTACCGACAATCATTCCCGGTTCCAGTTCCCGAATCTGGCGCAATGGGGTAGTGTCGTTGGGACAAACCTGCAACTGGTCAGCAAAAAGATGCTGGCATGTGGTGCAGTGTTTCACCTGCCGCTCCAGCCGCCGTAGGGGTAGTTCTGCCTGATAGTTGATTTCACCGGGACAGCACTTATTGAGGTGCTTTGCTGGTCATAATACTTCGGAAATGATGAGAAACAAAGGGCAAAGTGCGTTCAGCGAGCGGCAAAGAACGGCAAAAATCAAGGTACAGGCCACAGGCAACAGGCAACAGGAAAACTCCAGCACCACGCTTGCTGTTTTCGTTGAACCGACTCTCCCGCAAACCGATATAATTGCCGGGAAATCTTTAGAAGGTGATTCTAATGACCCAGCCAATTCAACCCGATCAAGCTAGTTTTCTGTTGCATACGATTCTGCCCCTGTTAGAGAGAGAACATCGCACTACCAAAGCGGTAGTCGAGGCGGTTCCTACTTCGAAGTGGGATTACCGTTGCGACCCGAATTCCAGAACAGCCCTGGATCTCGCGTGGCATATCGTGGCCGCTGAGAAGCGTTTCCTGGAAGGCGTTGTCAACGGACAATTCAACTTCGATCCCATTCACCGGCCCGAATCAGTCCAGACTTCAACGGATATAGGACGCTGGTATGAAGAGATGTTCCAGTCAGTTTTTGCTCGACTGCAAAAACTCTCAGGTGAGCAACTGATCAGGTCCGTCGATTTTCGGGGAATGTTTCAACAACCGGCAGTGATGTATTGCCTGCTGGCGCTGAATCATACAATTCATCACCGCGGCCAGCTTTCAACTTATCTGCGGCCCTGCGGCGCAAAGGTGCCCGCCATTTATGGCGAGAGCTACGACTCCGCGGAAGCGCGAAAAGCCCAGCAGGCAAAGAGTGCGTGAAAAACAGGGAATAGGGAACAGATAAGACCTTTAGCCTTTTGATCAGAAATCAAACCAAAAACCACACCCCGCGCCGCAGCGCGGGGCGCGTGTCGTCTAACCGGTGAAACTATCCTTTCCTGTGCCCTCGGCGGTAGGCGCGGCGGTCGGACTTGATGTCCTTGCGGTCGTGCTTCAGGTCGGCCTTTTGCTTTTTCAGCTTTTCCCGATCTTGTTTAAGTTGGGCTTTGTCGGCCTGAATCTGCGCTTTGCTGGCATGGTTTGCGCGATCGGCGGCCAGCTTTTGCTTGTCCTGGTCAACGATCTGCTCCTGCTGTTTGATTTCCTGCCTGTCCTGCTGAATGTCCTGCTTGTCTTTCTGGATGTCATTCTGGCCAGTCGGGGTGTTGGTCGAACCAGTCTGGGCCAAAGCTGGCGAACAGACGAGCGCCGTCGCCAAAATCAAAGTAAGTTTGTGCATAGTTTTCCCGTTCCCCTGAAAGGGGCTCCTTCAGGGGAAGTGAACCCTGTATTTCCAGAATAGTTGCTGGCTAAAAACAGTATTTAGTACTTAGCAATACTCGGACCTGCGATTTATAGAATGATGCAAGTTGGATAAAGTGCGAAACACAGCATGAAATCCTGGCAAGACTTGATTATCGGGAGACCGCTGGCCAGCTCGCAGGAACGAGCTGAGCAGATTGGGCCGGTACATGGCATTCCCATCTTCGGGCTGGATGCGCTCAGCTCGGCTGGATACGGTCCAGAAGCGGCTTTGACCATCCTGATTCCGCTGGGGTTATTGGGACTTAACTATGCCGTGCCGATCACTGCCAGCATTGTGGTCCTGTTGGCAATTGTCTACTTCTCTTATCGGCAGACGATCGGCGCCTATCCCGGTGGCGGCGGATCTTACACTGTCGCCCGGGAAAATCTGGGTGAGTCGGCCAGCCTGCTCGCGGCAGCGGCCCTGATGATTGACTACATACTGACGGTAGCGGTTGGAATTTCAGCAGGCGTGGGTGCTCTGGTTTCGGCTTTTCCCGGACTGCAACCGCATACGCTGTCGCTGTGCCTGGGAATTCTGATATTGATTGCCCTGATTAACCTTCGTGGGCTACGCGAAGCCGGCGCGATCTTTATGCTGCCAACGTTCCTGTTTGTGGGATCGTTGTTACTCACAATTATTTTGGGGCTGGTGAAATCAGTCTTGCACGCAGGCCATCCATCACCGGTAGTTGCACCCCACCCTCTTCATGCCACCGTAGGCGCAGCAACGATTTGGCTGGTGCTGCAAAGCTTTTCCAGTGGCTGTACGGCCATGACAGGAGTGGAAGCAGTAAGCAACGGTGTACGCGCCTTCCGCGAGCCGCGAGTCAAAAACGCCAAAATCACTCTTACTGTAATTATCGTGATCCTCATGGTGCTGCTCCTGGGAATCGCAATTCTGGTCAAGGTCTATTCGATTGGCGCAACCGATCCCAACCAGCCCGGTTATGAAAGCGTGCTATCGCAATTGCTTGCGGCCGTGACCGGCAAAGGTATTTTTTATTACGTCTCCATTGCTTCGATTCTTCTGGTGCTGTCACTCTCGGCCAACACTGCCTTCGCCGACTTCCCACGGCTCTGCCAGACGATTGCCCGTAACGGCTATCTGCCTAAATCCTTCGCTTCACGTGGAAGGCGGCTGGTTTTTTCGCAGGGAATTTATGCGCTCACGTTTGTGGCCGGAGTGTTGTTGATTGTTTTCGGCGGCGTCACGGACCGGCTCATTCCTCTGTATGCCATCGGAGCATTTCTCGCTTTTACTTTGTCCCAGGCAGGCATGGTGGCGCACTGGAAGAGGACCAAAGGCCGCCATTACCTCAGCATGTTCCTTAATGGATTAGGCGCTCTCACGACCGCTATCACAGTCCTAGTCGTTCTGGTAGCGAAGTTTGTCGAAGGCGCCTGGATCACTCTGGCTATGATTCCCCTGCTCTTTTTCATCATGAAGGCGGTACATCGGCAGTACCAGTGGATGGAAAAAGACATTGCGCTGAACAAGCCGCTGGACCTCACAAATCTGCACAAACCGATTGTGATTGTGCCGGTAGATGGATGGAGCCGCATCGTTCAAAAGGCGCTGCGCTTTGCTTTACTCATATCGTCTGAGGTGCAGGCCGTCCACATCCACACGGAAGAAAGTCCATCCCATCTTGCAGCGCAGTGGAAGGCGCTGGTAGAAGCACCGGCCAAAGCTGCTGGCTCGCCAGTTCCTGAACTCAAGGTTATAAATTCACCGTATCGCTACATTCTGAATCCTATTCTCGAATACGTCACGAAGGAGGCAAAAAAGCATCCAGAGTGTCATATCGCGGTCATTATCCCGGAAACGATCCTGAACCGCTGGTACAACTATTTTCTGCACAACCAGCGGGCAACATTGCTGAAGGCCATGCTTTACTTTGCGGACAACCCTCAGATTGTAGTCACCAATGTGCCATGGTATTTCGGAAAAGAGAAATCTCGTTACTGAATGCCGCATGCCCTGACTGATCAATAAGGATAGGCGTCCCTCATCCCCTGGCAAAATGTAAGAGAGCAAAGATATAGATCCAGAGCACGGCCATAAAATGCCAGTACCACCCGGTCACATCTACGGCAATGCGCTGGGATTCGAGCTTCATTCGCACCCAGCTTCCTAGAAGCGTGTAGACCAACGCCAGCAATCCTCCCAGGAGGTGCAGTGCGTGGAGTCCGGTAAGAAGATAAAAGAATGAACTGCTGGGATATGAAGCAATGTAGATACCTTGATGTCGGAGAGAGTTCCACACCAGCAACTGTCCCCCCAGAAAGCCAAAGCCAAGCAGCACCGTCAAACTGAGCCACGGCAGATCAGTGTGGAATTTGGGTGGAAGAATGCCGAGAGTGACGAACTCGGCTTTCCTCAGCAGGCCTCTGCGCGCCAGCTCAAGCGTGACGCTGCTCAGAACGAGCACGAAAGTATTGATGAACAGCAGCCGATAAGGAAGCGTGAGCGGATGCCAGTCTGCGATGGCCACATGGGTGTGAGGGTCCCAACGTCCCGTGCCCTGGCGCCAGATGTATACCACGCTCAAACCTGCGAACAGCATTGTTACCGAGATGATTCCGGCCATCATGCCAATGCGAAAACGGCGCAGGCGCTCCCGGCTGGAAAGAAAATCGTCGCGGCGAAATGGCTCTCCCTCGTCGCCGCCGCCGTAGCCACGCCGGAAGGGAATTTTTCCCGGCCCGCCGCCTCCAAGCTTCGGCTTCTTTTCCCGTTCAACGTGTTCAGTGACTGGGGACATATCAGTACACATCCTCCGACAAAGCGCTTTTACAGCCTGTCCTGAGATGGTCCCGCCCTGGCGGGAGAGTCGAAGTATGTTCGATGACCGGAGGCATAACTACTTTGATGATCGGGTTTAAGAAGTGGTCAAGCTGTCCTGCATGCGGAAATCGCTTTCAGCGCCGGGGACACTGTACTCGTAGGCTCCGCAGTTGACGACTGGCTGGTGGTCGCCGAAGCCGTATCGCGCGGCTGGAGACGCCAGCGTCCACTCAAGAGTCGTACATTGCCACGGATTTGCACCTGCCGCTGCTCCTTTAAACATACTCCAGAAGAAGTTCACAATAAAGATCAGTTGAGCGGAAATGGTGAGAATGGCCGCATAGGTAATAAACCTTTGCAGCGGGAGAAGCGCGGTCACGTAATGCACTCCAGTCAATTCTGAGTATCGTCGCGGATGGCCGGCAATCCCGAGCAGATGCATGGGCAGGAAGATGGCATAGGCCCCCAGAAAAGTGATCCAGAAGTGCAGCTTGCCCAGACGCTCGCTCATCATGCGGCCAAACATTTTAGGAAACCAGAAGTGCGTAGCGGCAAATACGGCAAAAAGTCCCGCCATCGCCATGATCAAGTGGAAATGCGCCACCACGAAATATGTGTCGTGCACGTAAATGTTCAGCGCTGGCTGGGCCAGAATCGGACCAGTCAGGCCGCCGGTGATGAAAAGTGAAACAAAGCCGATGGAGAACAGCAGTGGAGTATTAAAGCGCAGTCGCCCGCCCCAGATCGTGCCCAGCCAGTTGAATGTCTTGATGGCTGAAGGCACAGCGATGGCGGTGGTCAAAGCCGAGAAAGCAAAACCCGCGTAGGGGTCCATGCCGCTGACAAACATGTGATGCCCCCATACCATGAATCCCAGCGCGCCGATCGCGATTGTCGCCGCGACCATGGCGCGATAGCCAAATACCGGTTTGCGCGAAAAAACAGATAGCAGATGCGAGGTGATTCCCATTCCGGGAAGGATGGCGATATAGACTTCCGGATGCCCAAAAAACCAGAAGAGATGCTGCCAGAGCAGAGGCGAGCCGCCGTTGCGTTCGACCGTTTGCCCGCTTACCACCAGCCCGCCAGGCACAAAGACGCTGGTTCCTGCATTGCGATCCAGCAGCAAAAGAATTACCGCGCCCAGGAGAATGCTGAATGCCAGCAGGCTCAGGCTGGCAGCCACAAACCACGTCCAGCAGGGAAGCGGCATTCGCATCCAGTGCATTCCCCCGGTGCGCAGCTTGATGGTGGTGGTTATGAAGTTAATCGCGCTGAGCACGGAGGCAATCGAGAACAGTCCAATGCTGCTGAGCCACAAGTCCGTCCCCATACCTTGACCGGGGCCGGCTGCCGGGATGGCACTGAGTGGAGCATACTGCGTCCAACCAGCCAGAGAGGCGCCCCCGGGCACGAAAAAGGCGGCGAGCAGGACCAAAAGAGCCAGCACCGTGATCCAGAAACCGAGCATGTTAA
The DNA here is from genome assembly GCA_036518395.1 of Candidatus Angelobacter sp. Lineage (GTDB taxonomy): Bacteria > Acidobacteriota > Terriglobia > Terriglobales > Acidobacteriaceae > Angelobacter. The sequence goes on from DATDNH010000094.1 coordinate 23,575, forward strand.
GGCGCGGAAAAGCCATCTCCGAAGCGCCCAGTTGTAAAGGAAGAAAGAAATTGCCAAAACCACTCAGTGGTACAGTGGAAAGCACAAAGAAAACCATCAATGTGCCGTGCATGGTGAGGTATTGCAGGTAAGTTTCAGGCTTGATCTGGCCGATGAAGGGAATTGTCAGGTTAGGCCATACCAGATGAATCCGCATTAACAGGGAAAGCAGGGTGCCGATCAGCACTGCGGCCAAAGACAGAAAAAAATACTGCAGCCCGATGACTTTGTGGTCGGTGCTGAAAATATACCGGCGCACCAGGCTTTCTACAGCAATCTGGGCCGTAATGGGAGAGCGTTGTTCCATTCAGCTCATTCCGTAACGCTTTGGCGTAACTTCAACCATTCCTTGAACTCTTGCTCGCTCACAACTTTTACCGTTGCACGCATGCGGTAATGGCCCAGACCGCAGAGCTGCGAGCAGGCAATCTCAAATGTCCCTGTGTGTAACGGCCTGAGATAAGCATGGATAGACATACCGGGAACCGCATCCTGCTTGAAGCGCATCGCTGGGATGAAAACGCTGTGGATCACATCCTGCGCGCGCAAGGTCAGATCCACGTCACGATTCACGGGAAGCACCAGGGACGCAGAGACAATATCGTCCTTGCCTGCCGGATCATCGGGGTCAATTCCCAGGGGATTGCCTTCATTTGGTTTGGCGAACTTCACTGCGTCCGTTCGCCCCCATCTGCCATCGGGGCCGGGATAGCGAAAATACCATTGAAACTGAGCGCCGGTCACCTCCACCTGAACAGGATCGGTTGCAGCAGGATGAATTTTAATTTCCGACCATACACGCTCGCCGGTAATGTTGAACCAGAAGAAAAGGCACGCAACTAAGACCGTCCAACTGATCTCAAAGCGCCAGTTTCCCCGAGAGTAAATTACAGGGCGCTTTGATCGAGCGCGAAAGATGGAAAATGCCAGCAACAACTGACCGGCAACGAAGAGCCCGCCCAGCACCCACAGCGCAGTTGAAAATTGACGATCGAGAACAGCGCCATGCAGCGCCACAACAGCAGGGAACCACCATGGATGAACAAAAAAAAGATAAACACTGATGAGAGTGATCAGGAGCAGCGCAAGCAGGAGGGCGAGAGCCATTTTAGATTTCTGATTGTTGATTCTTGACTTGTGATTTTACTCTGATTACCAGCGGCTATTTCTTATTTCCGTTCTCGATCAATTTGAGGAACTCCTGATGGACGCGCGTGTCGTTGGAAAGCTCCGGATGAAAAGTTGCTGCCATGATCTTGCCCTGGCGCACCAGCACGGGATCACCGTGCTCAGTGGCAAGCACCTCGACATTCTTGCCGGTCGCTGTAATTTTGGGGGCGCGAATAAACACCATCTCCAGGGGATCATCACCAAGCCTGGTTTGTGCCTCGCGGATTGAGCTGTCGATCTGGCGCCCGTAGGCGTTGCGTCGAATACGAATGTCCAGCGTTCCTAATGAGCGCTGCGGCGGATTCTCAACTTCTTTGGCCAGCAGAATAGCGCCGGCACAGGTGCCAAAGGTTGGCTTCGTTCTGACGAACTCGCGGAGCTTTTCCAGAAATCCGTGTTCGGCCAGAAAATTCAGAAATGTGCTGGATTCGCCTCCGGGAATCACGATGGCATCAATCGAGTCCAGATGCTCCGGCTTGCGCACGAGCGCAACCTCCGCGCCCAGCCGCTCCAACACGGCCTTGTGCGCGTCATAATCGCCCTGAATGGCTAGCACTCCGATCTTCATAGCAAAACCAAAACCTTTGAAACACAGAGGAAAGGAGTCAGCAGAGGAACTTGGGTGATAATTATTCAGAGCTTCCCTTGAGAGGATAAACAGCGATTTTTGAAAGCTCCTCCGTTTCCTCTGTTCCTCTGCGTTTCAGAGGTGTTCAGAGGTTTCACCATCCCCGCGTCTGCATCATGTCTGCTTCGGTCATGGCTGCGACTGCCAGACCTTTCATCGCCCCGACCAGGTCTTCGCTGACTTCAAGTAATACTTTAGGGTCGTCAAAGTGGGTAGTGGCGCGGACGATGGCGCGGGCGCGCTTCTCCGCTTCGGCAGGTTCGCAGAAATTGATCGAATCAGCCATGAAGATTCCCGAGCCGACAAATACCGCTTCAGCCCCAAGCTGGCGCACAAGGGCAGCATCAGCCGGAGTAGCGATGCCTCCGGCAGAGAAATTTGGTACCGGCAGTTTGCCCGTCTTTGCCACCAGGCGCACGATCTCATAAGGGGCCTGGAGCTCCTTCGCCCTGGTATAGAGTTCATCATCGCTCAGGACGGTGAGCAGGCGCATGTCCCGAGTAATGGCACGCAGGTGCTTGACTGCGTGGACCACATCACCGGTTCCGGCTTCTCCCTTGGTGCGGATCATCGCCGCGCCTTCTGCGATTCGCCGTAGCGCCTCGCCCAGATCGCGAGCGCCACAGACGAACGGAACTGTGAAGGCATGCTTATCAACGTGGTGGGCTTCGTCAGCGGGTGTGAGCACCTCGGATTCGTCAACATAGTCAACGCCCAGTTCCTGGAGAATCTGCGCCTCAGCGAAATGGCCGATCCGGCACTTGGCCATGACAGGAATAGAAACGGCGGCCATGATCTCGCGAATCTTTTTAGGAGCGGCCATGCGCGCCACTCCGCCCTGGGCGCGGATCTGCGCGGGAACACGCTCCAGCGCCATTACTGCTGCCGCGCCCGCCTTTTCCGCGATCTCCGACTGGGCTGCGTCGGTGACGTCCATAATGACGCCGCCTTTTAGCATTTCAGCCAGGCCTGTCTTGAGCCTCAATCCTGTGTTTCCATTGAATTCAGACATAGAAACCACACCTTCCGTGAATGTGCCTAGTTACATTCTACATTCAAGAATGCAGGCATACTACCTGATGTCTGAGTGTTACGCCGGCTCTGTGACTTTGCAAGACACAGCCTCAAGCGCTTTAGAACGCCATCTGTGCCTGCTACAATCCTCCCGTTCTGACCACCGTATATGATTCTGCCATGACCATTGAAAGGAAGCTGACGGCGGGCTCTGACGGAGATTTCTCCGACTCCTTGAACGCGTCTTTAGGCGGTTGGAGTGAAGCCATGGGGCTGCATTTCCTGCGAGCGACGGCTGAGACCGTACAAGCCGAACTGGAAATTGGGCCTGAACACCTGCAGGCTTATGGGATCGTCCATGGTGGAGTGCATTCAGGAGTAATTGAGACCATCGCCTCAGTCGGCGCGGCGCTCACAGCGCTGCCGACTGGACAGGCAGTCGTCGGCGTAGAGAACCACACTTCATTCCTGCTCGCGGTACGGGAAGGGAAACTCCATGCCACGGCACGTCCGCTGATGCGCGGCCGCCGCACCCAGGTTTGGGAGGCCAGCATTGTTGACGACGCAGGTCGAACGGTGGCCTCCGGCCGCGTACGTTTCATTGTTCTTGAGAAGGATTCATCACTGGCAGGCGAAAAGGTAGGAATCACTCGTAGCGCAACGCCACAATAGGATCCACTTTGGTAGCCCGTCGCGCAGGAAGATAAGCGGCCAGAATCGCCACCGTTACAAGCAGGAGAGCCACGCCTGCCAGAGTTACAGGATCGTTCGGACTGACCTGGAACAGCAGCGATTGCATAAAGCGCGTGAGAGTAAAGGAGCTCAGAAGTCCCACCGCTACGCCGACCATTGTTGTTTTCAGCGCCTGCTTAAAGACGAGCCCAAGGACATTATTTGGAGTTGCTCCCAGAGCAATTCGCACGCCGATCTCCCGTGTGCGCCGGGCCACTGAATAAGCCAGTACTCCGAAAATTCCCGCCATTGCCAACAGCAGTGCTGCCCCAGCAAAGACTCCAATCAGCAGCAGATTGAAACGGCGATTATTCAATGACGCAGACAGAATCTGGTCGAAGGTTTCAAACCTTGGAGGAACGGTGGGATCGAGTTCGTTCAAAATCCTGCGTGCGGCAGCAAAGACTGCCTGCGGATCAGAACCCGTTCTTACCACAACGCTGAAATCCTCAGTGGCTCTTGGCCGCTGTCGATAATTGACATAGATGGTTGGGCGTGGTTCTTTCTCGAGCGTTCGCATTCGTATATCGCCCACTACGCCAACAATGGCAAGCAGCCGCAGATCGCCGTCCATGTTGCCAAACTCGATGGTTTGGCCAAGTGGATCGCTGTCCGGCCATTTCTGCCGGGCAACCGACTCGCTGATAACCGCCACATGAGGTCTGTCCGGGCCGTCGGCTTCGTTGAACAGCCGGCCACGCAGCAGCGGAATGCCAAGGCTCTGAAAGTAACCCTCGTCGGCCACAATGTAATCCGCGTATCCGGTATTCGCGGGATTGCGAAAAAGTTCCTGGAAGAAGTTAACCATGTCATTCGTGGAGCCAGGATCGGCGTTCTGCCAGGACTGGCGGGTGCTACGTTCAATCAAGTCGCGCTGCGCTGAAGAAAGTTGCTGCGGATTAACCAGCACGAAGGCCCCATCATTTCCTGGCTCTTTCAGCGGAAGGCCGGTGGCGCCGCCGACCGACTGAATCCCGGGAAGCGACCGCAGGCGTGAAATAAGCTGCGCCAAAAATCGCGCCCGCTGCGGTCCCTCGCCATCTCTGACGCCGGGCAATCTTAGATTCAGGGTTGCTACGTGCTCGGTTCGGAATCCGGGATAGATCGAGAGCACGCGCAACATGCTGCGTCCCAGCAATCCTGCTCCAACCAATAGAGTCAGAGTGATGGCGACTTGTCCGGCCACAATCATTCGCCCAGTGCGCTGGCTGCGGGCGCCGCTTCCTTGTCCTCGGCCGCCTTCCGCCAGCCCCGTTCGTGCCTCGACTGACGTTGCCCGTAGGGCTGTAAATACACCCAGGCCGCCAGCCAGGAAGACAGAAAGACCGAGCGCGAACAACAGCACCGGTAAATTCACTGAGATTTCATCAAGACGCGGGATATTGGAAGGCGCCATGGCCAGCAGAACTCGCACTCCAAAATGAGCTGCCAGCACTCCCAGGAAGCCGCCGATTGTGCACAGCAACAACGCTTCTGCTAAAAATTGCCGCACCAATCGCCAACGCGATGCGCCCAGCGCGCTGCGTATTGCCAGTTCACCAGCGCGCGCAGAAGCCTGGGCCAGCGAAAGATTCATCACATTGGCGCAGGCAACCAGCAGCAGCAAACCTGCTACCGCCAACAGAACCAGCAGAGCTGGTTTGACGTCTGTAGTCAGAGCATCCCGCAACGGCACGACAGCGGCGTCGACCATTCCATAATCCTCGGCCGGGCCAATTTGTTGCTGGATTCGTTTCGCAATTGTAGAAGCCTCGGCACGAGCTTCATCCAAAGACACGCCATATCGTAAGCGTGCCACCACTTTGGAGTTGTGTGCGGTCCGGCTGGATATCTGTTGAAAGAGTTCGTGCGGCAACCAGACTTGTGTCGCCTCCGGAAAATGAAACCCTGGTGGAAGCACTCCAACGATGAACGCTGGTTTGTTGGCTACTGAGAACTTCACGGCGCTCAGATCACGGACTTCATGTAACTGCTGCTGCCAAAACGAATAACTCACCAGCGCAGCTTGAGTTGCGCCGACATGTTGCTCTTCGGGAACGAAAAGACGCCCGGTGACAGGGGATACACCCATTACCTCGAAAAAATCCCTGGAAACATAAGCCACACCGGTGCGCTCAGCCTGGCTGCCAACGGAGACCGTATCCTCCGCCCAATACATCTGCGCCATGCCTTGCAGGGACCGCGCCTGCCCGTGCATATCCGCAAAATTTGGATCGGCAAACGCCATTTGATTGCCCTTATGACCAACTTCATACATTCGGACAATCTGTTCTGGTTTGTGATAGGGAAGTGAGCGCAGCAGCACGCCATAGACCACGCTGAAAATCGCTGTACTGGCGCCAATGCCCAGCGCGAGCGTTAGAATAGAAACCAGCGCGTAAACAGGGTTCTTCCAAAGGACGCGCATGCCATAGCGGAGATCTTGTCGCAGTCGCTCAATGCCGGCAAAACCCCAGACTTCGCGAGTAGCTTCTTTGATCAGGCCTTGATTGCCCATCTCGCGTCGCGCCTCGGTTTCTGCATCCACCTGGCTTTTGCCGGATTCGATTCGGTCCTGAGTCGCCATCCGCAAGTGGCTCTGCAGTTCCTCATCCAGGTCCCTATCTTGCCGACCGTGCCGCCAGAATTTCCAGTTCATACTTCACTCTTTGTTGCAGGGTTAAGGATGCCGGCGATCGCATGCGAGAGCTGCGACCAGCGGGAACGCTCGGCTGTAAGCTGCTTCTTCCCAGCATTCGTGAGACGGTAAACCTTTATCCGCTGCCGGTTTTCAGAGACCTTCCACTCGGAAGCCACCCACTTCTGCTTTTCCAGGCGGTGCAGCGCAGGATAAAGCGACCCTGTATCCACGTGCAGCCGTTCGCCCGAGTTCAGACGAATCGCCTGGCTGATGCCATAGCCATGTTTGGGCCCCCACAACAGTGTTTGCAGGATCAGCAGATCCAGCGTGCCTTGTAATAGTTCAATTCGATTCTGATATCGGTCCGAAGGAGGCATGTAGATATCCTACATGCATGGATGTAGACTGTCTACCTGCCAGAAGGTCACCAAAGCAAAATTTACTATTCGACTGTAGAAAAGAAAGGACCACAAGCGCCTGCTTTGTGGTCCTTTCGAACTAGAGGTTTTTATGTCTTCTGACTTCTGGCTCCTGACTTCTGGGTTATCAGGGGCGGAGCCCTGGCTGGTTAAAGTAGGACTCATCTGCAGGAAAGTGTGTGTCTGTTATTCCGTACTATGGTGAATTTGTCAAGAAAGAAAGCGGGATTCACGTTTACATCTGATGGTCAAAGATACAAAATTTTGGAATTACTCAAAAAGCTTTAATCCAGCAGGAATTCACGAATTCTTGTTAAGTGAGAGCGGTGAATCCGGCGATTTCGAAAAGCGCGCGAAAACCTGGCTTACGTCGACTGCGATGAAGGTTCCCGTGCTCCGCGCCAGCACCTGGCCGCCGTCATTGGTGATTTCTGCAATGTTAATATGCTGCCGGCCAACCACCTCGTGCTCGCGCCCAATGACTGTGAGCTTCACGTACAGCGGGACTGGCTTCAAATACTCCACCTCCATCTTTTTAGTCAGCGCTACCACGTTGCGGAATTTGTTCACCTTGCCCATGGCTTCATCAAGGATGGTGGCAATGATGCCGCCATGTGCGTGCCCGGGTGGGCCTTCATAGCGTCGTGACAACTTGAAATGGCAGATGGTTCTCCGCGCCTCTTCGTCGCGATAAAACTTCAACTTCATCCCGTGCGGATTGTCAGTGCCACACGCGAAGCAATGGTTCTTCTTTGGCTTAGGCTGCGAAGGAATCGCGTGTCCGTCACTGCGTTTGGGTTTCGCCATGTCCAAGACCGCGATTCTAACACCCCAATACTATCGTTCCTGAGTACCAGGTTTCCGCGCCGCCAACTCTGCAACGCCGCGTTCGCGCACAGTTTCGTGATAACGCAAAATCCGCAATGAAGAGAAGGCGCGCAGGAGTTCGTTCGGTTTGAGCAAATGCGTGGGATGGCTCGGACCGCCGGAAAAGCGCCGCTCCTCGAGCGTGTAGGTTTTATAAACCAACAGGCCCCCGGGCTTGAGAGCTTTGATAAGAGCAGGGAAGAGCGAGCGCTGAAGATAAAAGAAGACGATGACCAAGTCGTACTGCGCTCGACCCAGGCCGCGAGTTTTGTCGAGATCGCGAACTTCCAGTTCTACGGTTGAAGGCAAATTCTTTCTCGCCAGCTCAATTCCATTTTCAGAGATATCCACCAGCTTGACTTGCCAGCCGCGATCCGCAAGCCATAATGCGTGCCGTCCTATACCTCCAGCCACATCCAGAGCGGTTCCCGGAGCTGACCCTTCCAGGAACTCCGTACAGGCGCTCACCAGAAAAGAGTCCGGTTCCAGTGACATATGTGAGCGTTCACGATACTTCCGGTTCCAGAGCGTCTTTTCATCACGTTTCATTGGAAACTGACGACCATTTTCTCGATTGTAAAAACGTTGTCTTCAGGTTTTGCTCCGGCTGTAACCTGTAACCGGTAACCTGTTCCCTATAATTCGATATACTGGTTTTGGTGGCGCAGTCCCGGCAAAAAACGTTCTACATTGAAACCTTTGGCTGTCAGATGAACGTCCATGACTCAGAAAAAGTCATCGGAACCCTCATCCAGCAAGGCTACTCTCAGGTCGAGAGTGTTGAAGCGGCCGACCTGATTTTCTATAACACCTGCTCCATTCGCGATAAAGCCGAGCAAAAGGTCTTTCACCGCCTCAATGATTATAAGAAGCTGCAGGCGCAGGGAAAGAAGTTTGCCGTCCTGGGCTGCGTTGCCCAGCAGGAAGGCGAAAAAATCTTTGAGCGCGCGCCACATGTCTCTATGGTCGCAGGTTCGGCCTCCTATCGAAACCTGCCCCAGATGCTGATTCAGATTGAGGCTGGCCACCATCGCGTAACCGGTTTGGACGACCGCCAGACTGACCTGACCTTTGAAACCGAGTTTACTGCTCGCAGCAATCCCCATCGTGGATACATCACCATCATTGAAGGCTGCGACAAATTTTGCGCCTACTGCGTGGTTCCATACACCCGCGGCAAGGAACGCAGCCGGACATCTGACTCGGTGCTGGCGGAAGCGCGCAAGATGGCTGATCTTGGCTACACAGACGTTCAACTCCTTGGTCAAAACGTGAATGCCTACCGCGATCCGTTGAGTAAGAAAACCTTTGCCGAACTGCTGTACGCTGTGGGAGAGCTGCCGGGAATCCGGCGGGTGCGTTTCACTACCTCGCACCCCCGCCATTTCGGAAGAGATATTGTGGAAGTGATTGAGAATTCTCCAACATTGTGCGACCACATCCATCTTCCAGTCCAGAGCGGCTCATCGCGCGTGCTTAAGTCCATGAGCAGGGAATACACGCGCGAGATGTATCTGGAGAAGATTTCCTGGATCAAGGCCGCGAAACGGAAAATCGCCATCACAACAGATGTGATTGTCGGATTCCCAGGTGAAACCGAGACTGATTTTGAAGAGACGATCACGCTGCTGCACGAGTGCCAATTCGATGGCGTATTCAGTTTCAAGTACTCGCCGCGTCCGAATACGCCGGCGTTAGGCATGATTGACAGCATCGCCGACAGCGAGAAATCTCGCCGGCTCCAGATCCTTCAGGAACGTCAGCGCGAGATCCAAAGATATAACTACGAGAAGCGAGTAGGAAATATTCTTGAAGTGATGGTTGAAGGCAAGAACGAAGCCCGGGGGCAGATCATCGGGCGGACTTCACAGAACATCACGTTGAACTTCACGACAGCAAATTCTGGCGTTCCCGACATCGGCAGCTATGTTAATGTGCTGGTAACAAGGAGTTTTCCCAATAGCCTGATCGGCGAAATGGAGCAGTAGGAGGGCATGATGGAAGTGGAAATGAAAATTCGCGGACTGATGATGGATCCAGTGACAAACATGCCCATTGTCGTGCTCAAGGATGTTGGCAGTGAGGCCGTCCTGCCCATCTGGGTTGGGGTTTATGAAGCCAACGCCATCGCCCTAGAGATTGAAAAAGTCACCACACCTAGACCGATGACGCACGACCTTATCAAGAACCTGCTGCTCGGGCTGGATACTCATGTCCACAAAGTTGTGGTCAATGAGCTGCGCGATGACACCTTCTTTGCCGTGATCTGGATGGAGCGCGATGGCAAGATCATCAGCATCGATTCGCGGCCATCGGATGCGCTCGCTCTGGCACTGCGGCTCGATTGCCCGATCTATGTAGATGAAGAAGTCCTGAAACACTCCAAGCAGGCCACTGCGTCAGCCGATCGCGTCTCCGCCGAGGAACTGCGAAAGTGGCTCGAAGGCCTGAACGACGAGGACCTTGGCCGCTACAAGATGTAGCTTTCACCCCGCAAAACAATATGTTCGGCCGCGCGGCCCGGCTTGCGCGCCGCGGGGCCTGCAACAGGTGCACGTAAGTGTGCAGATGAAAGAGGATCTTGAGCGGTTTGGAGCGAAGCGACAAATGAAAGATCCGGCCGAACAACTTCAGCAGCTCTACGCTGCCGGCTTTGACCTGCAAACCTTTGATCGCTTTCCCAAGGCGATCGGTGTGCTGCGCGATGGCTGCATCGCATTCTTGGTTCCTGGTCCTGACGGCCTCCAGATTCTTGGAAATGTGGGCTTGCGAATGGGTGAGAGCCTTGGCCCCCTGATCGAACGCGGTGACCGAAAGGTATTCGTTCACAAAGAAGAAACCATGGAAGCAACGCCTGAGCGTGTTGCCACATTGGAGCGATTCAGGAACGACCTTGAATCTATTCTGGCTGGGAAGAAAACCGATAGCGGTTAGCCGTTATGCGACTTGAAACGTTGAAATTTTGTTCTCGTTAGCCAAGCCCTTTATATCTCTTGACTCCTGACTTCTGGCGTGCCAGGGGGCGCCCCGCTCGCTTCTTAGCGTCTGCGTTCTTTCCATGGAAGATCCGGCCGGACAACAATCGGGCTCCTCAGGCAAGGCCCGGGATCGATAAACACATCCTGCCACTTTCCGTTGCGTCGCACCTCATAGCCCATGCCGAAGTGGAAGAACCGTCCGCCTTTGCGGAATGGGGCGGGCCGCCCAAGCGGTGTGCCGGCGCTGATCCTTTGGCCAGCCTCGACGAACACTTCTTCCAGATCTCCAAAGAACGTAAATCGCCGGCGGGCCGCGACTCGCGAGGAGTGCCGCAGGTTCATCGATGGGTAACCGTGTTCATCGGCACCGACCCAGGCCACAACACCCTCAACAGGGCTGCAGCAAATGATATGTCGATCCAAGAGATGGAGTCCGGACGTTCCTACCCATCCAATAATGTCCAGGCCATAGTGGACAGCTTCGCCCTCTGGATCATCGTCCACCCAGTTTCCCGTATTCCATCCATACCGGCCCTGTCGATGAACCACGAGTCCGGTCACTTGGTTGTTCGGTAACGTCGCAATGGGAAGTAAAGGACTCAAACGCCGCCAGGGAAGCAGTTTGTTCCACCACAAAGGTTTTTCCATGCTCACTTGATTCATTCAGATTCCGGGCTAATGTCATGAATAATAACGCAGTTCATTCGCAGCCCCTGTGTGGAAAAACTCACATCAGGACGACCTTGGGATGAAACAAGGTTCCAGCGATCCTGCGGGCAATTGCAACCAGGCGCTCCTGGTTCTCAAAAACTCGAACATAGAAAGTCGAATTAGCCTTGGCCGATGAGGTGGAACCATAAAACGGCAGGTTCACTGCCGCTCCATGGCGAACTTTGGCTAACGCCTCAGGCGGAGCCGTGACCGCAGGGAACTCGGGCAAAATGAGTCGGGGATGAAGAAAGAACCGCTTGAACTCACCAACTGCCGTTTGATCTAACGTCTGATAAGAAGTATTATGTAAAATATCAGACAACCTGCGCCCAGCGTGCTCCAGATCCACTAGCCTGTGTGCTTTTTCCAGTGTAAATTCCCTGACCGCTGTCCGGGTGAGTTCCCCCAAATGTGCTCCGCATCCCAAAACCCGGCCCAGATCGTGTGCCAGCGATCGCATATAAGTCCCTGAACTGACCCAGGCCTTAAATCGCGCTCGATCTCCATCGAACTCCAGGATTTCCAGTTCCTTGATCTCTACTTCTTTGGATTTCAGTTCTACATCCTGCTTTTTGCGCGCGAGTTTGTAAGCCGGGACTCCGGCAATCTTCTTGGCCGAAAACGGCGGAGGCGTCTGCTGAATTTTTCCAACGAATTTGGCCGCGGCATTCCGGAGTTGCTCCAGGGTGAAGCTGGACTTCTGGAGTGACCCCAGCGGCTCGCCTTCAGCGTCATAGGTATCTGTGGCTACGCCAAAGTGGATCACCCCTTCATATCGCTTGTCAGCCTCCGAATAGAAGGCGGCCAGACGCGTAAATCGGCCAACAACCAGCGGCAAAACTCCGGTTGCCGAAGGATCAAGGGTGCCCAGATGCCCCACGGACTTCTCATTCAGGATGCGGCGCATGTGCGCCACAACGTCGTGTGACGTCATGCCAGCCGGCTTATTAACAATCAGAACACCATCCACTTGAGTAACTCCGATTTATCTAGCATCATAATCAAAGCCGGCTCGAACAAAATGTTCCCGATCAGTGACGACGCTCCGCGTTCCACCACGCCCTATGTAAATTATTTCCTCATCGCCCTCAATGTCGGCGTCTTCCTCTTCGAATCGACCCTGACTCCGCGCCAGGATGCCGCCTTCATCGCCCAGTACGCCTTTGTTCCCAGTCATATAAATCAATGGCTCTCTGGCTCCTTGCCCGCCGACGTTGCCATTGTTCCATTCTTCAGTTCCATGTTTATGCATGCCAACTGGCTGCACATACTCCTCAATATGTGGGGTCTGGCAATTTTTGGAGACAACGTGGAAGACCGCCTGGGCCACTTTCGTTATCTGCTCTTTTACCTGGTATGCGGACTGGGCGCCGACGTGACTCATTATCTTTTTAATTTCAACTCATCGGTCCCCAGTGTCGGCGCCAGTGGCGCTATTGCTGGCGTGATGGGAGCTTACTTCGTTCTGTATCCCAAGGCGCGAGTTCTGACGTGGGTCTTCTTCATTTTCTTTATTCATCTGCCGGCGTGGCTGGTGTTGGGCTACTGGTTTGTCCTGCAATTCCTGGCTGGCGCGGCGGCCGCCATGAGCTATTCGCGCCAAACGACTGGCGGCGTCGCAGTGTGGGCCCACGTCGGCGGATTCATTACCGGGGTGGTCTTGATCAAAGTTCTGCCCGCGCGTAAACATTACCTTTCTTATGAAGGGTACTACCAATGACAGATACGAATTCCCTGGCTGGAAAGGTTGCGGTGATTACAGGGGGCAGCCGTGGAATCGGTTTTGCCATCGCCCAGGCGTTTACCAGCCGGGGCTGCGAAGTGGTTATCACGGGACGTAACGCCACCACCTTGAATTCGGCCATCGCGAACCTGAAAGAGAGTAACGCTAAAGTTCTGGGACTTCCCTGCAACGTGGTCGATCCGGCCCAGGTAGAAAGACTCTTCGCCCAGGTCAAGCAGGCACATTCGAAAATCGACATCCTTGTTAACAATGCGGGAATTTCCCATGCGCTCGCTCCTGTGGAACAGCTTCCCATTGAAAGCTGGAGGAGCGCGATTGACGTGAACCTGAGCGGAATGTTCTTTTGCACGCAACAAGCCCTGCCGCTAATGTCCTCTGGCGGCACCATCGTCAACAATCTTTCGATTGCAGCCGTCCATTCATTTCCCGGAATGGCTGCTTACAATGCCTCCAAAGCCGGGGCTTTGGGATTTACCAATGTTTTGCGCGAAGAATTGCGGAAGCGCGGCATCCGAGTGGTGGCTTTGATTGTCGGCGCAACAGCCACAGAAATATGGGACCAATTCTGGCCGGAAGCGCCGAAAGACAAGATGGTTTTGCCAACCACCGTCGCGGACGCGGTCTTGCAAGCAGTTACCCTGCCCGAGACCGCCGCTATTGAGGAAATAAGATTGGGACCTACTGCAGGCGCTTTGTAAACGTCGGTTTAAGTCTGTGTTTGCTTAGGCACAAACAGGCGGGGTTTAAAACGATCACGGGCGATCAGTCGCCGCATCACGATCTCGGCGATTAAAACGAGTTTCCGTTTTTGCCGTTGCGAATGAGCGACAAAAATTCGTCCCGTGTATTCTGCAACGTACGGAAGGTGCCCAACATATGTGACGTCACCGCTGACGAATGCTGTTTCTCCACCCCACGCATCATCACGCACAGGTGACGTGCCTCAATCACCACACCCACTCCCTGCGGCTCGATGGCTCGCTGGATCGTCTCAGCAATCTGGACGGTCATGCGCTCCTGCACCTGCAGGCGCCGGGCAAAAATATCGACAATGCGCGGGATTTTGCTCAAACCGATGACCTTCCCATTCGGGATGTACGCGACATGCACTTTTCCGAAGAAAGGCAGCATGTGATGCTCGCAGAGACTGAACATCTCAATGTCTTTAACAATCACCATTTCGTCATAGCTGACTTCGAACATGGCGCCTCGGAGTATCTCATCAGGATTCTTGCTATACCCCTGGGTCAGGTACTCGTACGCCTTTTGCATGCGCTCCGGTGTTCTGATCAGTCCATCGCGCTGCGGATCTTCACCGATTCTGACCAGCAGTTCGCGCAGCAGCTCCGCAGTTGTAGCTGAAGTCAACGTGATTTGTTCATCGAGTTTCTTCAATGCCTGAGTTCCCTTCCTCCCGCGTATTCAAAGGAATTCAACATGGTCTCTTCCATCCTGACTTTCTCAATGCGTGCCGGCCGAAACCCCTGTTCCAGGATCCGGTAAATCAGAATGCACAGGTTCTCCGTTGTCGGCACTAAATTCCTGAATTCCTCTAATGTATTGAGATTTTCGTGGACAAAACGTTGCAGAATTTTTTCATGCACAAACTGGTCCAGGTCGGCCAGGTTGCATACCATTCCGGTTTTCGGGTCTACCTGTCCGGCGACGGTAACTTCCAGCGAGTAATTGTGCCCGTGGCCGTAAGGGTTATTGCATTTGCCATAGACGCGCTGGTTCTCCTCCGCGGACATGGAATCGTTATGCAGCCGATGCGAGGCCGAAAACCAGTAACGCCGGCTCAAATAGGCCTTCACGCTTCACCGTAATAATCGACGAACAGGTCTGGCGTCTCATACAGGCGCACGCGGTGCAACTGCGCGACCTTCAATTTCGGGCGCAGCCAGTTCCAGATCGTGATTGCAAGGTTTTCCGTGGTCGGAATTTTGTCGTGAAATTCCCGCACCTCCTGGTTGAGGAACCTGTGGTCGACGGCATCGAGTACTTCCCTGTTCATGATCTCTTTGAGTTCTTTGAGATCAACCACGAATCCCGATTTCTGGTCCACGTCTCCTTTTACGGTAACCTCCAGCGTGTAGTTATGGCCATGACCGTGGGGATTATTGCATTTGCCGAAAATGCGCCGGTTCTCTTCGGGGGTAAATTCCGGGTTGTGATAGTAATGCGACGCGGAAAATTCGGCCTTTCTTGTCAGATAAACCATTCACATTCCTTGTACTCAATCTCTTACTTTAATAGATGAGCTTGAACCCGCATGAGTTTCTGAACGGGTATAAACGCGACCTTTCCAGCGTACCGTGCCCCGCACGCGCGTATGAAAATAAGAACGCAACAGCAGAAAAGAAAACAGCGGCAGACCAAATATCGCCAGGGCGTTTGCCTTCCAGGGGAAGTGAGCAACAAGAGTTCTCCTTAGGAAATTGAGATAAATAATTGTGCCCAGGATAAGTAAAACGTCCATCTCTGTAGATTGACCGTGCGGCAAGATCAGCAGGTCCGCATAGCCACAGACTGTAAGGACTATGGTGAAAAACTCCACGGCACGAATTGCCGCCAGCCGAATCGGATTTGGGAAGAGCAGGGCCAGATTCTTTGTCCAACCTTCGACCAGGCTGGAAAAAGTCCTGTACATGCGCGTTTTTACCAGGCCCGCACCCTGACGAAACCATATGTTCCGTCCCACACTCTTGAACAAGCGAGCAAGCTCCACGTCTTCCAAAACTTTGCTGGCCACAGCGGGGTGTCCCCCTAACTCCTCGTAAGTTGTTCGACGCACCAGGATGTATTGCCCATTGGCAGCCGCAACGGGATCTGCCGGATCATTGACGCGCGCTGGTGGATACTGCCGGGCCAGTTCGGCAAATACGACCGGCATCAGGATCTGCTCACTCCAGGAGACTACTTCCTGCTCCGGCGAATATGACAGCAGATCGACTCCTCGCTCCTGCGCCTCTTTCACCGCTGCCGCCAGTGAGCCGGGATAGTGGACCGTGTCCGCATCGGTGAACAACAGCCACTCGGCATTCGCTTGCCGCGCGCCACAGACCAGCGCATTGCATTTCCCCGTCGCGCCGTTGACGGCTTCAAAGGCGCGAATCACGTGAACCCCGGGGAACGACTCGGCGATCGCGAGTGTCTGGTCCGTAGAACCGTCGTCCACTACGGTGATTTGAAAGTCAATTCCCTGCTGCCGAACCAATGATTCCACACAGGCGCCAATGCAGTCCTGCTCATTGCGCGCAGGCACAATCACCTGGACATCTGCCTGCTTTTGCGTCAATCCCATGGAAACAGATTTATTATACTGGGGTGATGAGAGTCCCTGGCCCTGCCATCCTGGTAGTGACGCTGCTGTTAGCAGCATGCAATCCGCAACCGCGCATGATCGGTTCGCCTGCGCCTGATTTCACCGTTCGCGACTCGGAGCGAACGGTTTCTCTTCACGATTTGAAGGGAAAACCAATTATCTTGAATTTCTGGGCATCATATTGCGCCCCTTGCATCAAGGAGATGCCTTCGCTCACAAAATTGCAGGAGCAGATGGGAGCGAAGCTCACGGTGCTGGCTGTTAGCGTGGACGAAGAAGAAGCCAAGTACCACAAGTTCTTGAGGGATCATAACATTCATCTTCTCACTGTGTGGGATGCGCAGAAAAAAAGCATGGAGCTTTACGGAACGGTGCTGATTCCAGAGACTTACATCATTGACGCCGCTGGACGCGTGCGGCGCAAGCTTGTCAGCAACGCGGACTTCACCAACCCCGAGCTAATTGAGTACTTGAACAAACTGTGATCAATGCGGGTGGCAATCGTATCTGACATTCATGGCAATCGGACCGCTCTGGATGCAGTGTTGGCCGACCTTAAGCAGGTTTCGCCTGATTTCATCATTCATGGCGGCGACCTTGCGGCCAGCGGCTCTCACGATGCAGAAGTTGTCGACCGCATTAGATCTTTCGGTTGGCCCGGAGTGGTGGGAAACACCGACGAGATGCTGTGGGCCTCTGACCGGCTTGAGTCCCTGGGCTCACAGAGCCCGGCACTCAAGAAGCTGCTCGCAACCCTGGCCGAAATGATTCCGAGAATGTCCGCGTCACTGGGAGAAGAACGCATCCAGTGGATGAAGTCCCTTCCGAAAAGATACTCTCATCAATTCTTGACTGTAGTTCATGCGAGCCCAGATGATTGTTGGAAATCACCAATGCTGGAAGCGACAGACGAGGAGTTGGAGTCAGTTTACGCTCCGCTGAACGCACGCGTCGTGGTTTACGGACACATTCATCGCCCGTTTGTGCGAAGGCTGAAAGGTTTCACCGTGGCCAATTCAGGCAGCGCGAGTTTGTCTTATGACGGCGACACCCGCGCTTCGTATGCCCTGATTGATAATGGCAACGTGAGCATCCGGCGCGTCGAATATGATCTGGATAAAGCCTGTGACGATCTGATGAATTCAGGCCTGCCTTATGCGTCGTGGCTGGTGAAGGTCCTCCGCGCAGGACGATACGTTCCACCAGAGTAGAAAGATTACTCCATCGCGGTGTCTATGTCTTCGGTTGGTGATTCCAGGATCTCTCGTGCTGCCGCTGCGTCTTCCTCTCGGACCAGAATCCTGAATCCTGCACCCGACCATGCAATGTGAGTCCGCATGTGGCCAGCGGTGTCGGCTTGTATCATAGCGTCAATGCCAGCGGCTTCGAGTGCGCTCTTGGCTACTTCCGCCTCCGGTTCATTGCTGAAATCCCGAACAATTACAAGCTTCGCTTCATCCATGGCTACACCTGATTTTAGCTTATCTCCTCGTGTGAGCTAGAATGAGGCGCTTCTCAAGGCAGTTCTCCTCTTCAATCGAACTGCGAGGTAACAAGCAAGGTGCCGAAACGAAATATCAGTCTCATTCTTCTTGCCGCCACTGCGCTGCTTTCTGTTTCGCAGATTGGGCGTGCGCAGAGTCAACCTTTGCTCCCAGCCGACGTGATTGCCGCAAACCAGGAACTCGATCGACGCCTGCTTGAGGCGCACGCGCAGAAGGACACAAACGCGGTTCTTAGGCTATTTTCCATCCACGCCGATGTGTTCTTCATCACGCCGAATGGCACGATCAATAAAGGCCTGGAAAGCATGCGTCATTCTTTTGACCGTTTCTTTTCTTCGCTGGAAGGTATTAGCGCTGAAATCAAGGAAGTTTCGTATCTGCCAGCAGGCGACTGCGTAATCGGGGTCGGCACGGTCGTTTTTCATCGACACCTGAAGTCAGGTCAAACCGACGAACGAACCGTCGTCTGGACCGACTTACGGCGAAAGGAAAACGGCAAGTGGCTTTTTGTTTTCCGTCATGCCCACTGGCCGGTGGCTTCGGATGCTCGGTAGCTCTATTTCATCGGATTGACCTTAGCTGGCAAAAACTTCTTATTAATCTTCGCCACAATTACGTAATTGGGATCGACCATCTCATTCAGGTGAATCTCCGCGACTTTTGAGAGCAGCTCGTAGGCATCGAGTTCTGACAGCCCGTAATCATTGTGTATCCAGCCAACGAGTTCAGTGAATGCAATGCGCAACGCATCGTCCAACGGGCGGTAAGCGCCTACGGTCATGATGTAGTCGTCATTCTCGAATCGTGGCCAGTTGATCTTCCTGCCTTTAATCACCTGCACCTGCAAGCGACCGCGTAATGGGACTTCAATGGCGGTTCCGGCGATTTCGCCATCGCCCATGGCGGCATGCCCATCGCCCAGAAACAGCATCGCTCCGGAAACGTTTACCGGAAAATAAACCGTATTCCCGACACTGGCCTCGGGCGAGTCCATGTTGCCGCCGAATTCCGCCGGCACAATCGAACTGCGCGCCTCGCCGCCTGCGGGCGCCACACCAATGCAACCGAAGAACGGATGCAGTGGAATCTTCACGCTGAACTTGGAATCCAGCGTCTTGAATGTTGCTGTGTTGCTCTTGTGATCGATGGGATAAAACCAGATTTTTTCCGGAATTGGCGGATTGATCATCGGCGTGTAGCCCGTGCTGTTGATCGCGCCAAATCCCGGCGCCAGCGCGCCGATGCCCTGATCGCCGTCGACTTCGAGATCAAGGATTTTCACGGCCAGCATGTCTCCGGGCTCCGCGCCATCGACATAAAACGGTCCTGTAAGCGGATTGTCGCCGGTTGCCATGCTGAGCGTGTCCCCCGGCTTCTTGATGGCATTGCCGAAGCAGTCGACCGTATTGGTTTCCAGAATGTTGCCGGACTTCAAGTGCGCCACGGGAGCATAAGAGGCCGAATACGTGTACTTCAGCTCCTTGGGATTCAGCTGATAACGTACAACTCTTCCCTGCTCACTTTGGTTCTGCGCGCAGGCTATTGCGGCCAAAATGACGACAGCAAGAAACGATTTCATAGACGATCACCTTCGAAGGCTGGATTATAACGTTTTCATTCGGCTATTCATTTGCGATTTGATTGTGGTACTATCGGTTTTTCTGAAAGTAGCTTGCCTATGCGTTTCTCCAATTAATCCGCTCTGTCCCTCGAAGTAGCCGTTTGCATCGGCTGACTTCGCCCTCTCACCTTTTTGTCTGAATGGAGAAACTGCTTTGAGTTCACCTGTAACCAGTTCTGTAGAACCGACTATTCCCCTATCTTCCCCACAGGAGCCGGAAAGCTGGCTTACTCTGGTCAAAGAAGCCATTCTCGGCTCGAAGAAGGACTTCACCGCCATTTCCCTCGATCGTGCCATTTTCCTGCTGGCAGTTCCCATGGTTTTGGAAATGGCAATGGAAGCTCTGTTCGCCATCGTGGACACGTTTTTTGTCGCACATCTTGGCGCCGATGCCACAGCGACAGTCGGAATCACCGAGGGCATGCTGACGATGATCTATGCGATCGCCGTTGGCCTGGGCATGGGAACAACCGCCGTGGTGGCGCGGCGCACCGGGGAAAAGGATGGTTCGGGAGCGGCCCAGGCGGCGGTGCAATCGATCATTCTTGGCCTCAGCATAACGGCCTTGATCTTTGCCTTCTGCTTTCCGTTTGCGCCCAAACTGCTGGCCTTGATGGGAGCAACTCCCGGCATTCTGCAGGTGGGATCCCTCTACACTCGCATCATGCTGAGCGGATCAGGCGTGATCCTGATGCTGTTCCTGATCAACGCCATCTTTCGCGGCGCCGGCGATGCCGCCGTTGCCATGCGGGTGCTGTGGCTGGCCAACGGCATCAATCTGTTCCTTGATCCCTGTTTGATACGCGGACTCGGGCCATTTCCGCGGCTGGGCGTAACTGGAGCCGCCATAGCCACGACTACGGGCCGCAGCATCGGCATACTTTTTCAGTTGTACATCCTGTGGAGAGGACGCGGGCGCATTGAAATTCTCCGCGAACACCTGCGGATCAATTTCAAAGTGATGGCAAACATCCTGCGCATCGCCGGCACCAGCGTGCTGCAATTCATGATCGCCACCGCAAGCTGGATGTTGATGGTGCGAATGATTCAGTCATTCGGAAGCGTCGCCACGGCAGGCTATACTGTTGCACTCCGCATCATTTACTTTTCCATTCTGCCCTCGTGGGGACTGGGTTCGGCCGCAGCAACACTCGTAGGACAAAACCTTGGCGCCAAACAGCCGGAACGCGCAGAGCAATCCGTGTGGCGTGCCTCATTCTTCAACATGATCTTCCTTGGTGCGCTGTCGCTGGTGTTTCTGGCGTTTGCTCCCCAGTTGATTGGGATTTTCAGTCGTGATCCGGGAGTGATCGCAATTGGGGCGAGCTGTTTGCGCATCATCAGCGCCTGCTACGTTCTTTTCGCTTACGGGATGGTGATAGTGCAGGCATTCAACGGCGCCGGCGACACTTTCACGCCTACCGTTATCAATCTTGCGTGCTATTGGGTCATCCAGCTTCCATTGGCATTCCTGCTGAGCCGCCATTTTCAGCTTGGGCCCAATGGAATTTTCTGGGCGATCCTGATCACTGAAAACCTGCTCGCAGCAGTGTCGATATTCGTGTTCCGTCTGGGAAGGTGGAAGATGAAGAAGGTATAAAAGCAGCTCTTGGTTTTTGGCTTTGACCTTCAACTATTGGTTATTCGCGTTAATTCGCGCCTAGAGCCTGGCTTTTCTCAGCCTCAGCGCGTTTGCGATCACTGATACCGAGCTGAAACTCATGGCTGCTGCCGCGAATACCGGTTGCAGCAGCAATCCAAAAAAGGGATACAGCACACCTGCCGCAATCGGCACGCCCAGCAGGTTGTAGATAAAGGCAAAGAACAGGTTCTGCCGGATGTTGCGCATGGTGCTCTTGCTGAGCCGCCGCGCGCGCACAATGCCCATCAAGTCGCCTTTAACCAGGGTGATATCGGCGCTCTCCATCGCGATATCTGTGCCGGTTGCCATGGCAATTCCCACGTCCGCCTGGGCCAGCGCAGGCGCATCATTGATGCCGTCGCCGGCCATGGCCACCCTGTGCCCTTCACTTTGAAGAGCTTTGATCACCTCTGATTTTTTATCCGGCAAAATTCCGGCGCGATACTCATCAATTCCAAGTTCGGCTGCAATCGCCTGTGCTGTCGTGCTGCTGTCACCTGTCAGCATGATCAGCCGCAAACCGTTTCGGCGCAACAGTGGCACCGCCTGTCGCGCAGACGGTTTGACTGGATCAGCCACGGCAATCAGCCCGGCAGCTTTGCCCTGGACAGCAACCAGGATCACCGTCTGTCCTTTCTTTTGCAGTTCTTCCGCAGAATGGACCAACTCTCCAGGATTGGTCTCTCGATCTTTGAACAAGGACAGGTTGCCAACCGCCACTTCCTTTCCATCTACCTGACCTGCTATGCCTTTGCCGGTGATGGAATTGAATTGTGCAGCGTTTCCCAACTTCAGATTTCGCTCAGCGGCGGCCTGCAAGATGGCTGCTCCGAGCGGATGCTCGCTGGCCCGTTCCAGCGTAGCTGCCAGGCGCAGCAATTCCGCTTGAGTAAATCCCGGACCAGCGCTGATTCCCACCACTCGCGGCTTCCCTTCTGTGAGGGTTCCGGTTTTGTCCAGCACCAGGACGTCGACTTTTTCCAGGCTCTCAAGCGCTTCAGCGTTCTTGATCAGAACACCAGCGCGTGCGCCACGTCCTGTGCTCACCATGATGGCCATTGGCGTTGCTAAACCCAGCGCACATGGGCAGGCGATGATCAGAACCGCCACTGCATTCACCAGAGCGTAAGCCAGGCGCGGCTCCGGCCCCCAAATCAGCCAGCCTATGAATGTAAGCACTGCTACCAGAACTACGGCGGGCACAAAATACCCGGACACTTTGTCGGCAAGGGATTGAATCGGCGCTCGTGTTCGCTGCGCTTCCGCCACCATTCGTACGATTTGAGCAAGCAGGGTTTCCGAGCCCAATCTTTCCGCTCGCATCACGAACGAGCCGGTCTGGTTCAGAGTGCCGCCAATCACCTGCGCTCCCGGAATTTTCTCGACCGGGATGGGCTCGCCCGTAATCATGGATTCGTCCACCGCGCTGCCTCCATCTTCGACAACGCCATCAACCGGCACACGGTCCCCGGGACGCACACGCAGCCGGTCACCTTTGTGCACGTGGTCCAGAGGAATCTCTTCATCAGCGCCATCTGGCCGGACACGCCGGGCAATCTTCGGAGTAAGGTCGAGCAGCGAGCGAATTGCGCTGCTCGTTCTTTGGCGCGCACGCAATTCCAGCACCTGGCCCAGCAACACCAGCGTTACGATGAATGCACTGACTTCAAAATAAACTTCCGGGTGCCCGTGTGCGCCCCGTATTGAAGTCGGAAAAATACCGGGCGCAATCGTCGCCAGCAGGCTGTAGACGTAAGCCACTCCAGTGCCCAGCGCGATAAGAGTGAACATGTTCAGGCTGCGATTGACCAGAGACGCCCATCCACGCTCGAAAAATGGCCATCCGCCCCAGAGCACGACCGGAGTAGCCAGCGCGAGTTGCAGCCATTGCAGCATTGTGGGCGAGAGATGCCGTAGCGGACTTCCCTCTGCCATGGCTCCCATCGAGAGCACGAGTAAGGGAATGCTGAGCGCCGCGCCTACCCAGAACCGCCGCTGCATGGAACGCAGCTCGGAGTCATCTTCTTCATGAGCGCCTGTAATCGTCCGTGGTTCCAGGGCCATGCCGCAGATCGGGCAACTACCTGGCTTGTCGCTCACGATTTCCGGATGCATGGGACAGGTGTACTCCGTGGCCTCTGCTGGCGCGACCGCAGGTTCGCGGACCTCGCTTTCGGGCGCCAGGTATTTCTCCGGCTCCGCTTGAAACCGCTCAGCACATCGCGGATTGCAGAAGTAATACTTCTTGCCCTGATACTCCACCGATCCACGGGCAGTCTGCGGATTGACCGTCATGCCGCAGACCGGATCAATCACAGTAGCGGGTGGGGCTGCGGAGATACCGATTCGTTGTTCCTCGTGTCCCATGGTTCTTATCTATCTTAAATTCGACTATATTAGAGCGTTCCACGATTCAACGACTGTGAGGAAGATCACAAATGACTTTGCTGGATGTCGTATTCAGATACGGCACACCACCGGGCGAGCGGGAGATGTGGGCGCTCAACAACGCCTGGGAAGTCTATGGCGTGCGCAAAATCAAGTTCGATGAGAAGCAGCAGACCATCCGAGTGGAATACGACGCCACGCGGCTAAACGACGGCGAAGTTGCCGCCATCCTGCGTCGAGCGGGCATCGACCTGCGGGAAAAAGTGCAATTGGTGTGAGAGAACGGCTTTTGGCCTTTGTGTTGTGAATGGGTTTGGATGGTGAACTTTAGCTTCCAGGTGTTGGGTGACCCTGACGTCCTACTCGCGGAGCTATGCCCAAATGATCAAGATGGGCATGTGGACTTCGGATCCGCTGGACGCAGCCGGGCGCCGACCAATTACAAGCACTTGTTTGAAGGTCAGGTCGAATTTCGTGTCTACGTGCTAGAAGGGTTTGTCACCTATACGTTGTCGCTGAAACGCACGGCCGAGGGCTTGCGGTTTATCGGTAGCACGACTGGCGACAGTATGCGACATCAAGCGATCGGCGGGTGCTTGAAGCACTATCTGATATCCCGCGGAGTCACGGTCTCGGCGTCTGCCATTTAAAACATCTGAAAGAAAGAAAAATGCAGCGGGGCACTTTCGACCGCAAAATGAGTTCGCGCCCGCGGACCGTTGTGCGGAGTGTTAGCGTCTAGCGGCTCGCTTGCGAGTCGCGGGCGTTGAGGCAGACTGGTGAGCGAAGCGAATTAAGCACTGGTATTCCACAACATTGTCGTATGGGGAGAGGGACTTCTCAAAAATGCAACGGGGCACTTTCGAAGGATCTCTGGCCGTTAGATCCAATTCGAAAGCGCCCCGATGCGCGCCACTTCGTCTGCCCTTCTCAATTGCACCCCCTGTGCCATTTGTGGCGTATTGAAAATAAAGCACTTAGCCCGGCAACGGGAGACGAAGCAAGGTAGTAATTCCATGCACCTGCAAATTTTTCCCTAGATCAGTTTTTCAAGATGTAACGTTTGCTGCCTTCAACCCAGTTATAGATGAGGTGAGATTCTGGGGTTCTGAAAGTCGAAAGTGGCATCAATTGCCGGGGGCTTTCCGGTCTCTCAGTATCCGCCTTGGAATACAGATGGGGCTCGGTTGGTACCGTTGGAGGAACCATCGAGCCTCCATCCGTACCTATTTTCAATGGCTTATCGCCACAATCTAAACAATTTCTAAAGAACTGGACGATTTGTACAAAGCGCAAATCACGCCCGGATCAGTGCTCACCGCTTCGCCAGCGAGCGCACGCGTGAGATCGCCGCGCGGAGGTCGGAAGCCACGTTCCGCAGATTCTGAAACATTTCATCAAGGTATGCTCACTAATTGATGGTGTTCTCCCAACAGTTCTAGTGGGCACAGTCGCATGCTGCCTTGCCCTTCAGCGCCTCCCCGCCTTCTCGCACAACAATGGGCAGGAGGCACATCGCTGCGACCGGGTCAGCCCAGGTCAATTTGAAAACGGCATTTAAGACCAACCCACCCAACGCGATCCAAGCCAGATATGCACATGTTGAGCTTTGGACGGCGTCAGCTTTCAACGAGCCGCTCTTTGTCTTTGCGGATAATGCTCTCTTTCGGCGTGCGAGCGAAGGCATCGCAAGGGCGGCTGCAATCAGCAACGCAATCCCCAAATAGCTTGGCGCCGGTTGGAAGCGTGAGCTTGTGAGAGCCAAGATGGAGCTTGCTGTGATAAACACCGCAAGAATAAAGAGGAGGATACCCGCAATTCGACTCGCTGCTCTCTCGTTTAAATGCGAGTCCTTATTGAAGCGCATCAGCACGACAATTGCCGACGCGAGCTCGATTACACTGTCCAAGCCAAAACCCAACAATGCGACGCTCTGCGCCCGGACAGCAGCAAACACCGCAACGGCTGCCTCTATACACATCCACACGACGGTGATGATCTGAAGCAAAACGATCTGCCTCTGATAAGCTGTAGCGCCTTGTTCGACGTGCTGGATTCGTGTGTCCAACAACGGAATTCTAGCAATGCAGAAGCACAATTCACTCTCTGGCAAGAGTACCTTGGTGGAGAGCCCGTTCCTTCATCATCACGAAAAATACCGGAACCAGGATCAGGACGTGGACAGTGGAAGTAATCATGCCGCCGACGATAGGCGCCGCAATGGGTTTCATTACGTCTGAGCCGATTCCGCTCTCCCACAAAATGGGGATAAGACTGGCCAGAACCGCCGTGACAGTCATCAATTTAGGTCGCAGGCGCTGGACTGCGCCCTCGATGGCCGCGTCTTCAATTTCTTCTGCCGTCAACGCCCTGCCTTCCGACAAACGGCGATCGAGTGCCTCATGAAGATAGATCACCATGACCACTCCCGTTTCAACGGCGATTCCAAACAGCGCGATATAACCCACCCACACAGCAACGCTGAAGTTGTATCCCATGATCCATTGGAGGAGTAGGCCACCGGTCATAGCGTAGAAGGTAGGAAAAATCAGCACCGTTGCTTCCGCGACGGAGTGAAAAATCATGTATAGCAAAAAGAAGATTGCGGCGAAAACGATTGGCAGAATCATTTTTAGCCGCTGCCTGGCCCGCAATTCGAACTCGTATTCGCCCGACCAGTGAAAGGTATATCCAGACTGCAATTGAAGCTGATCGTGCAGGAGCTTACTGGCCTGATCCACGAATCCGCCATAATCCTTGGTATTCAGGTCAATGTAGACGTAGCCGGTGAGTTGACCTTCTTCATCTCGGACCATGGCCGGCCCACGCGAGTAGGAGATCTTCGCCACCTGCTCGATGGGAATTTGCGCGCCCGAGGGGGTTGCAAGCAACACTCGTTGCAGGGCGGTGACGTCGTCGCGGAACTCGCGTTCGTAGCGAACGCTGATGGGATAGCGTTCACGTCCTTCGACGTTTTCGGCCACGTTCATGCCGCCGACCCCGGATGCAACGGCCTGCTGCACGTCGGCAACGGTCAGGCCATAACGCGCAGCTTCGGGACGATTCACCTCTATATTGACGTAAAAACCCTGAGACACGTGCTCGGCAAAGACGGAACGCACTTGCGACATGGTAGAGAGTATCTGCTGAATCCGCGCGCCCGCCTGCTGGATGCCTTCCAGGGATGGGCCCTGAATCTTCATGCCGACGGGAGTCTTGATTCCGGTGAGGGACATGTCCAGCCGGTTCTGCACCGGCATGGTCCATGTATTGGACAATCCTGGGAATTGCAGTTTCTGGTCCATTTCCTGGATCAGTTTTTCGTAGGTCATGCCGGGACGCCACTGCTCACGCGGCTTGAGCATGATGGTGGTGTCGTACATATCGAGAGGAGCATTATCGGTAGAGCTGTCAGATCGCCCAACGGCGCCGAAAACGGTCTCCACTTCGGGAAAAGAACGGATGATACGGTCCTGCTCCTGAAGCAGTTGTGTAGCTTCAGTAATTGCGATTCCCGGGAGAGCAGTAGGCATGTACAACGACGAACCTTCATAGAGCGCGGGCATGAACTGACTGCCGAGCCGCCATGCCAGGGGAAATGTCAATAAAAGAAACAGAAGATTCAAGAGAATCGTGGTCTTACGGTACTTAAGGCAGAAGCGCAATACGGGCAAGTAGAGCCGTTTGGTGAAAACCGCAGCCGGATTTTTTGATTCCGCATGCAATTTGCCGCGGATGAAAAGAATCATCAGTACGGGAACGAGTGTGATGGCGAGCAGGGAGGAAAACGCGACGGCCAGAGTTTTTGTCCAGGCCAGCGGCCGGAACATGCGGCCTTCCTGGGCTTCGAGCAGAAAAACCGGAAGGAAGGAGACCACGATAATGATGAGTGAAAAGAAGAGAGCTGGCCCTACCTGACGGGCAGCGCCAATCAGGATGCGACGGCGCTCCGGTTCTTCCGGCGGACCGGCTACACTGCGCTCGGAGAGATGGCGGTAGCCGTTCTCAACCATGACAATAGCGGCATCCACTAATACGCCGATAGCCAGCGCCAGCCCTCCGAGTGACATGATGTTGGAGCTCACGTGCAGGTAGTACATGGGAATGAACGAGGCGATGACGGCAATGGGAAGGCTGATGATGGGTATCAGCGCTGAACGGAAATGGAACAGGAAACCCAGGCAGACGACGCTCACGATAATGGCTTCCAGCAGGAGGTCACGCTGGAGGGTCCGGATGGAGTCGCGAATCAATCCGGAGCGGTCGTAGCCAGAGACGATCTCGACACCGGATGGGAGCGTGGACTGGACTTCTGCGAGTTTTCTTTTTACTCCATTGATCACGTTCAACGCATTGAGTCCGTAGCGCATCACCACGATCCCGCCCACCGTCTCGCCTTCACCCTGCCACTCTGCGACGCCTTCGCGAATGTCCGGCCCGAATGACACGCTTCCCAGATCTTTGATAAGCACTGGCGTGCCATTCCTGGCCGATACAGGAACATTCTCCAGATCGGAAAGCGAGCGCAGATAACCGAGACCGCGGACCATATAGCGCGTGCCCGAGAGTTCCAGAACCCGCCCTCCTACCTCATTAGTACTGGCCTTGACCCGGTCCATCACCACAGAAAGAGGGATTCCGTAGGCAAGCAGCTTATTGGGATCGAGCCGCACCTGGTATTGGCGGATGAAGCCACCGATAGTGGCAACTTCAGCCACGCCGGGCACGGTTGCCAGATCGTAGCGCAGACGCCAATCCTGCAGGCTGCGCAGATCTGCCAAACTGTATTTCTTTGTGTGATCCACCAGGACATACTCGTAGATCCAACCTGCGCCGGTGGCATCGGGGCCGATCATCGGGCTTACCGCTGTCGGCAGGCGGCCGCGAATCTGCTGCATGTATTCCAGTACGCGCGAGCGCGCCCAATACATGTCTGTGCCGTCTTCGAAGATTACATAAACATAAGAATCGTTGAACATGGTCTGCCCGCGCACTGCTTTTACCTTCGGCGCAGCCAGCAGCGCGGTCACGATTGGATATGTGACCTGGTCTTCAATGATGCCGGGCGGTTGGCCCTCCCAATTAGAGTGAATGATTACCTGCACGTCGGAGATATCAGGCAGGGCATCCAGAGGAATGTTGCTGATGGCCCAGATTCCGGCCAGCACCAGCGCAACCGTACCGGCAAAAACCAGAAAACGATTCTCAGCGCACCATTCAATGATTCGGGAGATCATGGCTACATACCTCCCTCAGCGTTTACAGAGAGCTGTTTGGTGGCGAGGGTGCGTCCATTCTGCTGCGCGGTGATCGTGACCTGCCATGTGCCTCCCGATCCAAGATCGCCGGTACCTTCGTAGATTCCACTTCCCTTCTCTGCGCACGTGACTGTAGTTTTCATGGCGCTCATGCCCATTGCAGGCATCGCAGGCATATAAAAAGTCACGATGACCTGCGCTCCGCTTACAGGAGTTCCGCCGGTTGAGGTGAGTTGGACACGAAAGAGATTGTTGCCTTTTTGGGGCGGCGAAGGCTGACTGGTCAATTCAACGTTAACGGCTGAAGTATTCATGGCGGCCGCTGCTCCCGCGCCCGGGGGTGGAGGAGTAAATGCGCCGGCAGCGGCCTGTAACTGGCTTTCTGAATCAATCAGGAAGTTGGCTGAGACGGCGATGGATTCACCGGCGTGAAGACCTTTCAGAACAATGGTTTCGTCACCGAGCTGTGGCCCAGTATCAACCTCTCGAGGCTCAAACTGGCCGTCTCCATGGTTGACGAATACCAACTGCCGTGTTCCAGAATGAAAAACCGCTGACGCAGGAACCACAAGCTGCCGTCCCAGCGAACTCTTGAGCACGACATTGACGTACATTCCCGGCGCAAGTTTGAGTCCGGGATTGGGAAACGCCAGGCGGGCACGCGCAGTGCGCGTATTCATATCTACCTGCGGCAGGATACTGTCAACGCGCCCGTGAAAAACTTTTCCGGGATAAGCGTCCACGGTAATATCAGCGGCATTTCCAGGGCGGACTTTGCCTAAATCCGTTTGAAAGACCTGCGCATAGACCCAAACGGTGGATAAATCGGCCACCGTGTACAGCCGAGTCTCGGGCTGCACGTACATGTTGGGCAGCGCATTCTTTTCCGTGATGTATCCAGAAACAGGCGAGTTGAATGTGAGATCGGTTATCACCATTCCCGTGCTTTCCAGCTTCTCGATTTCGGCGGCCGGGACTTCCCACTGCGCCAGCCGTTCTTTGGCGGCAGAAAGTAATGTGTCTGCGCCTGCTGCCACGCCGGTTACGGTGCTGGCCCGCAGGGACTCGGAGTTTTTCTTTGCCAGCAGATATTCCTGTTCTGTGGTGACCAGGTCAGGGCTGTAAATGGTAAAGAGAGGCTGACCTTTGCGGATGTACTGGTAGGTGGCATTGGCGTAAACCTTGCGGATCCATCCGGGGAAACGGGTCTGCACGTAAGCAATGCGACGCTCGTCTGCGTCCACGGTGCCGGTTAACCGCAACTCAGACTCCACTTGCTTCAGTTGGACTGCGCCGAGTTTGACGCCAATGTTTTGCATGCGTTGGGGCGTCAACAGTACCGGCGCAAGAGGCGTCTCAGCCGCCGGCGGGTTTGGGTTCATTGCGCCAGCAGTCGTATCTGGCTGCGGATTGACAGTCGCGGGTTTCGCCCCACGGTGCTGCAACCGCCACCATAAAATTCCTGCTGCCGCCAGGAGCACCAGATTCAGAATCAAGGTGAAGGTAAATGCCTTGCGGTAATCCCGGGTTCCAGTTGTGTTCATGGCAGTGTGACTCCTGTAAGCGCCTCAATGCGCGCCAGCGCTGATTCGTGTTGCGCCAGTTCTTTCTGATATTGGAGATCAAGGTCGAGCACATCGAGAAAAGATGAGAGCAGGGTTTGGAAGTCCTGGCGGTTGTTTTCATAGGCGGCGAGCGCGGAACGGAAGGTTGCCGCGGCCTGAGGGATAAGCCCTTCCTTGTAGATTTTCAGTTGCTCCGTGGATGTCTGGACCAATACGACCTGGTTCTGTATCTCAGCCAATTGGCGCTGAATCTCAGCCTGCAATTCCTGGCTGGCCCGCTCCTGCTTCTCCCGGCTTTCGGCCAGTTCGGCACGGCGTCGTCCCCGGTTGGGAAGTGTGATTCCGAAGGTGAGCAAGTAATAGTCGCGAAATTTGCGGTCGGTATTTTGATACATGTATTGCAGATTGAAATCCGGGCGGAATTCCTTCTGTGCCAGAGCGACCTGCGATTCTGACTGTTTCAGCATGGCCTGCTGCGACAGAATGTCCGGGTTCTGATTACGCGCCATCTGCAACAGTTGAGAAGAGCTGTAGGGGAGCGTTTGCGGCGTCAGCGCCTCGACAATAATGTCCGGCGAATCCTGGTCACGACCCAGCAACTGTTTGATTTCCGATTGGAGTTGTCCTTCCTCACGTTTGTTCATGGTGATTTCCTGCAGGATTTTTGTGTGTTGGAGCTGTGCTTTCAGGACCTCCTGCTGCTGGCCCTTGCCGGCGCTGTAATGCGCGCTGGCAATCTGCTCCATCTGAGAGAGCACGCTGTCGTGGTGCTGAAGGACGGCAATGGCCTCCTGCACGTAGGCCAGACGAAAATACGCAATCTTCAGACTCGCGGTGATTTGACGCGCTGCCGATTCGCTCTGCGCCTGAAGTGAATCTGCCTCCCGCGCTGCGACCTCGGCTCGGAGCTTTCTCTTGCCGGGATAGGGGAATTCCTGCGACGCACCGATCCCGATATAGGCGAAGTCACTGTTGGTATATCCGGCGAAGGGGCGTGGGCTGCCAACGGACAGATGCTGGATCATCACTTGTGTATCCGGCAGAGCTTGAGCCTGCTCGGGCGCGTGACCCGCGGCTCTGTAGGCATGGACGGCGGCAAGGATGCGCGGATTTCTTGCCTTGGCTTCTTCGACGAGCACAGCCAGCGAAGTGGCGCCGGAGGCACGGTGCTGCATTTCTCCGGGCTGCTGTGCCCGGGAAAATCCCACAGCCACCAGAGCAAAACTTGATACAAGAATTCTCAAAATGGGAAACGCTTTCATGAAATCCTCCCAAAAACGCGGACGAATTGCTTCGAAGACACACGAATGTGTCTGCTGGAGGCAATGAAAGCTGGTTTAGATCCTCAGAACAGAAATGGTCTTCGGCGGAGAGACAGGCGGTGAATGAACCAGCGTCCAGGGAAAGGCGAGGGTAAGGCTGGCGGCTGAAGTGATTTTTTGCGGAACCACCAGAACCGCCGCCGGTGGTGAATGATCCCCTGCAAAACAGGCTTTGACGAGATACGGCCCAGTATCCTGGACAGTGGTGGTGCAGCAGGAATGTGAGGCGGGCATGTCCATATCGCCACAGTCACCAGCCATGGCGATGCAACATTCGCGCTCTTCGAGCGTCAATACCGCACCCGGGAGCATGCACGCTATCAAGGGCGAAGCCCAGATCGATAGCGCCAATGCCAGGATCGCGAGTTTGCCGGTCCACCTCATCATGGTAAGTCTAATTTCCGCTGCTTCTATGCGCAATGTTGCCTGATTGCGGCACTTCGCAGGTTATCTCGTGCGGGTGCCACTGTCTGTGATGGAGATCACGCAAGATTAATGCCATGACCGGGCAAAAGGAGAGAGACGATAGCAATGCTACCTCTCGATCGGAGTGCACTGGAGGCGCTTTGAGTGTGTATCGTGTTTCGCTGCTTGGCTTATGCCCGGATGAGTGTTCCCACCGCCTCGCCTGCCAGCGCGCGAGTCAAGTTGCCGCGCGTGAGGCCATTCACGATGCGTATGCTTTTCGCCAGCCGGGCATGCGTCATCAGATCCAGGACAGCAGGTTCAATAGGCAGCGTGGGAATCTCTTTGCGCCGCAACTCATCTGCAGTGATTTCAGGGATCAACTCAGCCTGTGGATTGTTTTTCGGGTCGCTCGTGTAAACGCCATCCACATCTTTCAGGAAGATGAGGCTGCGTGCCCCGAAAACCTCGGCGACCAGATAGGATCCTGCATCACTCCCGTGAGGCGGCAACTTGCCCACTGCCGGTGGGTGCTCCCATAGTGCATACGGAGGGATGCCGTTGAAAACTGCGCCGCGCGCTGCCGCCAGCATCGCAGGGAGCAGTTGCACAACAAAAGGCGCTTCCAGATAAACAAACCCGTGCTGCGCCAGCAGACAGGAAACCATGTAGGCGTTCTGTGCGGAGTCCTTGGCGCTCAGCGTAGCCAAAGCGCCGGTGGGCAACCCCAGATCCAGGCCGACAGAATAGATGTGCCGCGAACGCACTCCGGAACCGACGCCAATGACCATCCGATGTTTGGACTGGTTGGCCACAACCTCATCCAGCAGCGGCTTCAACACCGCTCCACCGCGATCAATGATCGAGCGGCCGCCAATCTGAATCACATTGACGTCAGGCAGGATGGGAACAACCTGCGACTCCGTGCGGGCAATCACGTTCTTATCGACCAGCGACTCCCGCATCAATTTTGATGGCACATGTTGTGCTCCGCCATGAGTACTCATCTCGGGCCTCCGTTTCGATAAATAATGGTGCCAACCGGTTCGCCATTCAGCGCGGCAGTAAGCTGGCCGGGCTTGAGGCCGTTCACGAATTGGATTTCTTTCATGTGCCGCGCCCGCGCCAGAAACTCCAGCACCGCGCGCTCCACAATCAGGTCGTCCAGATCGCGCTTCAGCAACTCCTCCACGCTGATGCGCGGGATGTACTTTGCCTTAGGGTCTTTCTTGGGATCGGCCGTATGCAGGCCGTCCTCGTCTTTCACAAAAATCATCTTGCGCGCGGCGAACACTTCCGCGATCAGGAAGCATCCGGTATCGGTGCGCTGCGGAGGAATTCGTCCCTTATCCGGATTCTGCTCCCACAACTTGTACGGCGGCATGCCCTGGCAGATCACAGCACTGCGTTCCATGAGGTAATGCGGCATGGTATTGAATCCCTCCGGCTCGATGAACGGGATTCCGTACTGTGCCAAGAGATAATGGAGCATCTGCGCATTCTGCCACGCCACTGCGGTTCCCAGCACGGTCAATACGCCGGTAGGAAGGCCAAGATCAATCGCCAGGCTGTAGATATGGCGCGCGCGTGTGCCGGCGCCAGTGCCCAGGATCATCTTGTGCTTCCCCAGATTGGCAACGATCTCTTCCACCAGCGGGTACACGGCGCCGCGTCCGCGGTCCATGATGCTCTGGCCGCCTATCTTCACTACGTTGACCCAGGGCAAAATGCTGAAATCGGGTGTAGCCTCTGTCGCCTGCATGACTGCAGAATCGCTGAGAGACCCCGAGACGAGCCGTTTGCCCAGCGACGTAAGCAGCGGGTTGTGATCAATGTTCGACATTGTCTTTACTCCCTGAAATTCGAATTCGCGTTCGTTCGCGCCTAAATCTCCTGGTTTTGCTGTTGCAGCTGCTTTTGAGCCAAGGGCCAAAGGCTTTCTTAGTAGCTTCTTCTGCGGTTTTGCCAATTGCCAATTGCCAATTGCTAGTTGCCTATCTTGAATACATGCAGCTCAAAGTTATGTTTCTCTGTAAAAACCTTATCCAGCGATCCCCAGGTTTTTCTGGCCCAGGCACTCATTTTTTGCAGCGCTTCTTCCTGTGCCGCAGCCGGCAGAGAGGAGAACCGTGCTGCGCTGTGGTGTCGCTCCAGAAATTCTTGCGGCGTGCGCAAGGCCGTCCACGATGCCGCTATCACCTGCATTCTTTGACTGGATCCTGTCCGCAACCATTCCAGCGATTCATCGCGTGACTTCTTCGAGTCATGTTTGGCGACGCCCATTTCCTTCAAGATCACGGAGAGCTGCCTTTTCATTTGCGCATCCACTCCCGCCTGCGGAGTTACCGTCTGTCCCACCACCACAAATCCGCCCGGCACGATCACGCGTGCCGTCTCGCACAGCAGATTGCGCCAGTTATGCGTGCCGCTCAGTACCTGCATGAGCAGCACCAGCTCAAAAGAGCCATCTGCGAAAGGCAGGCGGCCTCCGTCTGCCTGGAGCAGGAAAGCGGCCGAATGCCTGGCATGGAACTCACGCAGCATCGGCAATGAAAAATCCACCCCCACATAAGCATCCCCGGCCTGCACAAACACTCTGCCGATGCGTCCGCTTCCCGCGCCCAAGTCGAGCACCATTGCGGAGCGCCGCCCTCCGGTGCTCTCCCAGATCGCCTTCCGGATCGCTTCCGGGACGCCTACAGGCAAGGTCCTGTATTGCTCAAAGTTCGCGGCGGTAACGTCAAACGTGGAGCTCACAGTTGCCTCACCGATACCCTTCTGCCTGGAGCTGAAAAAGCTCGGCGTAGATGCCATTCCGCGCCACCAGTTGATCGTGCGTTCCCTCTTCCCGCACCTCGCCTTTCTCCAGCACCACAATGTGGTCCGCCATGCGAACGGTGGAAAAGCGGTGCGAGATCAACAGCACCATCTGCCCGGAAGCCAGTTCGGAAAAGCGCTTGAATGTCTCATATTCGGAACGGGCGTCGAGTGCGGCCGTGGGTTCATCCAGAATCATCATTTGCGATTTGCGGATGTAGGCCCGGGCCAGCGCGATCTTTTGCCACTCCCCTCCGGAAAGGTCAATGCCACCTTCAAAACGCCGGCCAAGCATTTGCCGGTAGCCATAAGGAAGGCGACTGACCAGTGAGTCCGCGTGAGACTTGGCCGCCGCACTCATGATTGCCGGATCGCTGGCATACTTGTCCATTCCATTTGTGGGTTCGAGCGCGTGCTGATTCAGGTAGTCGCGTACCGCGGTGATTTCTCCCACGCCGATGTTTTCATCCAGCAGCAGATCGTAGTGAACAAAATCCTGGAAGATGACGCCAAAGGCGCGGCGCACGGACTCCACATCGTATTCACGCAGATCCACTCCATCCAGCAGGATGCGTCCTTCGGTGGGATCATAGAGACGTGTGAGGAGCTTCGAGAGCGTTGTCTTGCCTGCGCCATTCTCTCCTACGAGCGCCACTTTCTCTCCCGGCAGGATGCGCAAGTTCACATGCCTCACTGCCCACGTGTCGCTTCCCGGATACTGAAAACCCAGGTTTTCGAAAATCACGCCCTGGCTGATTGGCGTTGGGACGGCACGGGCGCCGGGCGCTGACACGATCGTGGGCTGCAAATCAAAAAAATCCAGCAGGTCTTGGATGTAGAGGCATTGCTCGTAGATGTTGCCGGCGCTGGCGAGCATGCGCTCGGTTACTGTCCGGCTGCGCAGAAACGATGCCGCCAGAAAAGTCAGCGTGCCAACGCTGATTACGCCATAAAACCCACGCCTCAGGATGACCACGTAGGCTGCGTAGTACCCCAGGATTCCCAGCAGAGCCAATCCAGTAGCAGCAAAACCTTTGCGGACGGCGAGGCGCTTGTTCGCTCTATAAAATCGGTCTGCCAGGATGCGATAGCGAGCCACAAGCCAGTCAGACAACCCGAACATCTGCACTTCCTTGGCCGTCTTGTCGCTGGCGCTGAGAAAGCGGAGATAGTCCAATTGCCGCCGTTCGGGCGTCATGCGATGCAGCAATGAATATTCGAGCGAACTGAAATGGGTTTCACCAAAGAAGCCGGGCAGAACAGCCACCAGCAGGAGGGCCAGCAGCCAGGGCCCATAAATAAAGACTGCCGCGGCGAGTGAAGCCAGAGTGACAAAGTCCTGGGTCACAGAGAGCAATTGTGTGAGCAGACCGATGCGTCCTGTGGTCTGGCGCTGCGCGCGCTCCAGGCGGTCATAAAATGCAGGGTCCTCAAAGTGGCGCAGATCGAGCTGCGCGGCATGGCTGATCAGCTTTTCGCTGATGTGATGGGAGCAAAGGTCGCCAAATAATCCTTCGACCGCGGTTGACGCCTTGTCCAATGCTTCGCCAACGCAGACAATGAGCAACTCCAGCCCGACGAGCAACCACAGCCGGGAAGGATTCGCTCGCCCCATACGGGCTGAAACAATGGTGTCAATGATCAGTTTTGCCACCCAGAGGGTTGCGATAGGAACAACTGCGCGCAGCAGACGCAGCGCGATGGTCGCCAGGGTGTAGCAACGATGAGTCTCCCATACCAACCGCAGAAATGCCGGAATGGAACGCAATGCGCGAAAGCGCTCGCCCCACTGCAACGCGCTTGAGGCGCCATCTTTTGGAGGGAGTTTTGGCAGCTTTGCAACCGTGGGGTCCAAGGTGCCTGTATTGTAACCCCCATTCGGCGACAGTCTTAAGAAACAAGCGCCGGGAACCACGCATGTTCTGCCGAAATGGGGGAGCCACGACATTTGGTAATTGGTTTATTGAAGAGGGAGCAGCTTCTCTTCATGGTTTTGCTAATTGCCAATTGCTATTTGCTAATTGCTCTTTCTCACGCGCTTGCCGCCAGACCATTGCCAATTGCTTCCTGCACCGCGCCTTCTCCGGCGATCTGGCCGCTCTTCAGCAGCAATACTCTGTCGCCCAGGGCGCGTGCTTCTTCGCGATCATGTGTGACGAACAGAGCTGGCACAGAGTTCTCCGTGAGCCACTGCTTGAGATCGGCAATAATGCCTTGCTTCAATTCATCATCCAGGGCAGAAAAGGGTTCATCCAGCAGGAGCAAACGCGGCTGGATCACCAGGGCGCGCGCCAAGGCCACTCGCTGCCTTTCTCCGCCGGAGATTTCTGCGGGACGATGATTGGCCAGGGCAGCAATCCGGAATTTTTCCAGCGCCTCGCGCACCATCTGTTGTTTTTGCGTCCCATTCACGCGAATACCAAAGCCGATGTTTTCTGCCGCTGTCATGTGCGGGAAAAGGGCCAGGTCCTGAAAAACGTAGCCCACGCGGCGATGCTGTGCTGGGATATCCAGACTGCAAGATGCGTCAAAAAGATTTTCCCCGGCTACGGAGATCGTGCCGTAATCAGGAGCTACCAATCCGGCAATGCACTGCAGGATCGTTGTCTTTCCGGCGCCCGACGGCCCAAAGATTACCGTCACACCGGCCGGGCTGGAGAATTGCACATCCAGGCTAAAGTGCTGGTGTTTGTTCGAAGCAAATGTTCTCTTTACGTGAACTTTGATCATCGGGCTCCCCACAGCACCAGCTTCTGGTTCAGTGCGTAGACAATGCACAGCAATAGATAAGAAAAGATCAGCAGCGCCAGCGCCGTTGTATTGGCTGAGTGGTAGTTCAGTGCTTCTACCTGATCGTAAATATCGATGGAGAGTGTGCGCGTCACCCCGGGAATATTGCCGCCGACCATCAATACCACGCCAAATTCGCCTACGGTGTGAGCAAAACTCAGCACCAGTCCGGTCAGCAGAGACGGCCAGGCCAGCGGCAACACGATCCTGGAATAGATTTTGAATTTATGAGCGCCCAGTGTGCGCGCAGCCGCAATCAACTTCGGATCTACTGCGCGGAAGCCGCTAACCATGGGATGAACGGCAAATGGAAGGCTATACAGCACTGAAGCGACCACCAGACCTTCAAAGGTAAATGCCAGCGTGCTGCCGGTCAGGTGCTGGTACCAGCGCCCAACCGGGCTGTCTGCCCCGAAAGCAACCAACAGGTAAAAGCCCAGTACTGTTGGCGGAAGAACGATGGGCAGGGCAACGACGGATTCAGCCAGGAATTTCCAGCGCCGCCGTGAGAACGCTACCCACAGCGCGACCGGAATGCCTATAAACATCAAAATGAGGGAGGTCAGTGACGCCAGCTCGGCGGTCAGCCTCAGTGCCTGCCAGTTCAATCAACGCCTTCAATTCACTTTTGAGCTCGCAACCCGTGAGTCTCAAAACCGTACTCATTCAGGATCTTCTGTGCCGCCGGCGATTGTAGAAACTCCACAAATCGGTGCGCATTCTGTTTGTTTTGTGATGAACGTATGACCACTGCAGACTGGTCCAGGTTGGGATAGCTGTCCGGCGGCACCAAAGCATAGCGTCCGCTGTTCTTCAGCGTGTCTGAAAGCGCCTGCGCCAGCGAAATCAGTGCCACGTCAGCATTGCCGGACTGAGCAAACTGCGCAGTCTGTGACACGTTTTCCCCCAGCACCAGTTTGAATTTGACCTGATCGTAGACTTTGAAATGGACCATGGCCGCGACAGCAGCGCGGCCATAAGGCGCGTGCTCAGGATTCGCAATGGCGATCTTTTTTACGTTAGAATTCGTCAGGAATTTCAGGTTGTCAGCCGAAGGCTCAATCCCCAGCCGGTTGGGCACCCACACCACCAGCTTTCCTCGCGCGTAAATTGCGGTTGACTCGTCCGCCTTCCCCGTTTGCTCCAGTGTCTCTGGATAGGAGCGGTCAGCCGACAAAAATACGTCAAAAGGCGCTCCGTTCCGGATCTCGGCAAAGAAGTTGCCGGAGGAGCCGAAAGAAACCTTAAGTTGAACCCCGGTTTGTTTACTAAATGCTGCCTGCAGTTTCGGCATAGCCGGACTCAGGTCCGCGGCGGCAGCAATCTTGAGTTCCTGGGCATAAAGCCCAGTCGTCAGGATCAGGCTAAGGAAGCCGAAAACAAGCTTACGTGTGAACAATCAATCACCTCCGAAGAATTTTTGATGTTCTGTTTGGGCAGGATTGAAGTGCGTCAGGAAAACGGTCGTGTCAGCCAGCAGGGCGGAATCTTTCCCTTGGACGCGAGTGCGTTCCAGCAGCGCCGTCGTATGGATCGCTCCTGATGGATCCATGATCGAGTCTCCGATGTCGCCAATAGTCGACCTTACACCACACCTTGGGCACAACGTGGCCGCGTTCCTAAAATCAAAGAAAAGCGATTCTCGCACTCTGCCATTAGCATTTTGCGATGTCAACATATTTTCACAATTGTTCCGAAAACGGAACAAAAATGGTAATTTCCCAATGATTTGAACGAGCTGCGTACCGGACATTAGAGTTTTTTAATAGCAATCTTTTCTGAAAACAGGACAGGTTTTAAGCGGCATGAGCCAGAGCGAGCGGCCGGACACGTTGGTACATGACCTTCCGGACATGATCATGCTTGTGATCGGAGACCCTTCGATGGGGAGCCCCTAAAATCGGACAAGAATCAAAAAAAGGGCAATCGCCATCAGCGCAAACCCCGCATATTGCGACCAGCTCAGGTTCTCTCCCAGATGCAGTTTCGCAATCAATGTTACAAACAATACGCCCGAACCGAGGTGCATAGCGGCCATTTGCGCCCCGGAGAAGACGTCACGCCCCCAACGCACCGAGAAGACGTTCAGGAGATACTCCGGCAGCACCAGGAACCAACTCACCGCCAGGGCGACAAGAAAACTCCAGGACCTGAACCTGAGATGCCCGATCCAGGCAAAAGACATGAGGAGTCCGGCGGCAAGCAGCATGAGGGGGACAAAAACGGTTTTCATGCGCTCACATGTAGCACCATTTTGGGATGGGGCAGCAACTGTGTTGCTAATTTACAAAAACCGGACAAGCGAAGCCCTGCGAGGGGGAATGAGAGATCAAGAAGCGGAGTTCGTGCTCAAGGCGACTGATCTCCTAAGCAGAGCACTAAAGACGGCTGCGGCCAAAGGAGATAAATTGAATCAGTGTTTCCTCAGCGGTAAGGTTCGATTTCCCGTCACTTAAACTCAAATTTCACTTCGATAAGGCTTTCGCGATCGGCAGGTTCGTAGCGCCATTTCTTCACCGCGTCTACTAATGCCGCCACCAGAACCGGATGGCCGCCCAACTCCTTCACCGTCACAACCCTGCCTTCGGGCGCAACGGTCAGCAAAACGCGGGCGATGCCGTGCAGGTTCATTTTTTTCGCCAATTCCGGATAATCAGGCGGCGCGCTCAACTTGACTTTGCGGCTTGCGGTTTGCGTTTGGCCCGCCTGGAAGCAAGCGGCTGGGACCGCTGAGACGATGAGCAAAAGAGCAATGGCCGCCCTCACGCTCGCCATCATCCTTCCTATTTTGGGCCGTCTTTCCAAAGTTCCTCCCGGGAAACGGACTCCATCGTACTCTCCGGGATACAGCAAAAAGAAGCTCACCAAAGGCCAGCATAATACTGGGCCGTTCGTCACCCGGCGCCTGTTGGATATTTCCCGATATCGGGACCACAAATGGTCCTGTTTCGGAAAACAGGAATTTTCCCAAAACAGTAAGTGCTGGATACCTAAGTAACTTTGCGATGAACCAAGAGGTTGGCATAATCTCCTCGCTTGTCATTTGCTTTTGATCCGCCCATGGCGGCTCCCCATCGAACAAATCGCTTGCACAATTATCAGGATTGATTCGGCGTGTGCCTGCGCTGGCAAAAGAAGCTCATTGGAACGCCCACGCCGGTCGAGAAGGAAGTTACGCGATGCCAACAAAATTGTTTTCTCAGGGGAGAGTTCTTTGGGCGGCAGTTTTACTGCTCTGCCTGTCTGGGTATTTCGCTCACGCGCAATCCGATGCGGGCGCGGGCGCGCTGCGTGGAGTGGTGCACAGCGCGGATGGGCAACCCGTGGCGAACGCCGCGGTCACTGTGCGGAATGCGGAAACTGGCTATGTCCGCGAACTACACAGCGACAGCGCCGGCCAGTTTGATGCCCAAGCTCTTCCTGTAGGCATGTACTTCGTCCGTGCAACGGCCGGGGAACTGAATACAGAAGAGGTCGCGGGCCTGGTAACCGTCGGGCGTACCCACATCATGGAATTGATTATCAAGCCGGGTGCGCTGACGAGCACGGCGGAATCTGCGCAGACTATCACCATGAGCATGACTACGGAGAGTCCGATCGATACGCGGGATGCTTCGACTTCGTCCAGTGTTTATCTCAGGGCCATCACCCAGGCGCCCATCCGTGGCCGCTCTTTTCCCGATTTTGTGCAGATGACTCCGGACATTTTTCAGGAGTCTGACAGAAATGGCCTCGTGATCTCCGGCCAGCGTTCCATCAATTCCTATGTTGCGCTGGACGGCGCAGATTTCAATGATCCCCTGCAGGGCAATCAGCGCGGCGGCAACGATCCCGTGTTTTTCTTTCCACTTTCGGCCGTGCGGGAATTTCAGGTGATTCGCAGCGGCGCCGACGCTGAAGTGGGCAGGACCAATGCAGGTTTTGTGAACGCCGTGACCAAGTCTGGAACCAACGATTGGCATGGAGATGCGTTTTACATGAACCGTAATTCATCCCTGACCTCGCCTGACGCCTTTGGCAATCTGGCCATGAATTCGCAGCACCAGTTCGGGGGTTCCCTGGGCGGACCCATCAGGAAAGACCGAACCTTCTTCTTCTTCGCGGGCGAACAGAATTTTCTCGACCTGCCGTTTACAGTGCAGTTCCAGCCGCAGCCGGCCGGAGTCACGCTGCCTGCGAGTCTAAGCAGCCTGCAAGGCGAGAAAGAGGGCACGAACGACACCACTTCCCTCTTCGCGCGCTTCGACCACTCTCTGACGGCCAAGCACATGATGAATGTTGACTTCCTCTACGCCGCAGTGGACGCAGAAAACTTCGGCTTGGTGCCGCGCACGAATGACACCGCTGAGTCGGTCAACTTCGACCGCCAGGGATCAAGCGCAGCCATGAGGGCAAGCCTGGTATCGGCGTTCAGTTCTACTTTGCTCAACGAGCTTCGCGGACAGATCGCGACTGATCACAGATTTGAACAACCCAATGCAGTTTCGCCCATGATCGTCATAACGGGCGTAGGCACCATAGGAAGCGAAGTAACGCATCCCCGTCTTTTTGACAACATTCGCTATGAGCTGACAGACATTGTGAGCCTTACCAAAGGCCGCCACTCTCTTCGCTTCGGAGTAGACACGAATGTGACGCCTTCAAGGCAGCAACGCGAGCAGCTCATGGCGGGACGGTACGATTTCAAATCACTGGCAGATTTTATTGCCGGCAAGATTTCCCGATACCGCGGCACAATCGATACCAGCGGCAATCCTGACAGTTTGATCTACGATGCCACGCAACAAGAGCTGGGATTGTTCGTGCAGGACAGATTCCTGCTGACAAAAAACCTGATGGTCAATGCAGGCATGCGTTGGGACGGAGAGTGGAACCCGCAGCCTACCAGTCCTAATCCGGCGTTCCCGCAGACGCAAAGCATCCCCAACGATCTGGCCATGTGGCAACCTCGCCTGGGCCTTTCCTGGGATCCCAGAGGACACGGAAACCTTGTAATCCGCGCTTCCGCC
Source organism: Candidatus Angelobacter sp. (assembly GCA_036518395.1). Lineage (GTDB taxonomy): Bacteria > Acidobacteriota > Terriglobia > Terriglobales > Acidobacteriaceae > Angelobacter. The sequence continues at coordinate 66,144 of DATDNH010000094.1, forward strand.
GGGCTCTACGATGCGCGCACTCCTGCCAACCTGTTCCAGCGCGCATTCACTGATAACGGACTGGTGACGCAGATACTCGACAGCAAATTCGATAAGAACGTTCTGAAGTTTGTAACTTTTCCCAATACCCTGACTTTCATTCCCACCGGGGTGAATCCGGCTCCGCAGAAAGTAGTGGGCTTTTCGCCTGACTTCCATAATCCGCGGTCGTTTCAGGCCAGCGCAAGTGTAGAAACCGTTTTTGCCGACTCCTGGACTTTTTCCGGCGGCTATACGCGAAACTCAACCTGGGGACTCCAGCGCCGGCTCGACCACAATCTTTTCCCGGCAACATTTGATGCCACCGGCATGCCGATCTTTCCGCTGGTGCGTCCTAATCCTTCCATTGGGCCGCTCTCGATCAATGACTCGGAAGCTCATTCAACCTACGACGCCTTTGATTTTGTGCTGAACAAGCGTTTGAGCCATCACCTGCAATTCCAGGCGGGCTATACGCTGGCATGGAACCGCGACGATGAATCCGGCGAACGCGTTTTCAATCGCGAACCCGCGCTCGATCCCCTGCTGCCTGAACTTGAGGCCGGTCCTTCCAAAAACGATGTCCGAAACAATTTCCGGTTCAGCGGCATTCTGGACCTGCCGCGTGGTTTCACCATCAGCGCGATTACCCTTCTGCGCTCTGCGGCCCCATTCACGCCGGTCATCGGCTTTGACACACAGAACGACGGCAATGACGACAATGACCGCGCAATCATCAATGGGCAGGTGGCCGGCCGCAACAGCATGCGCGGAGCGGCATTCGGCGATCTGGATATGCGGATTTCCAAATCCTTCCATGTAAAAGAACGGGCGAGCCTGGAAACTTTCGCCGAGTTCTTTAACGTCACTCACAACAGCAACCGAGGCTACGGCCCAGACTCCGTGAGTTTGTTTGGGACCCCAACCGCTCCAAATCCGACGGCTGGCCAGGCACTCTTTGCGCCGCTCACCACCAGATTTGGCGGCCCGCGGCAAGTGCAGTTAGGAGCCCGCTTCGTATTCTAGCTGGAGCTTTAAAAGCCAATATCTGATTTGCACAAGGAAATTCTTCGCATTGCCTGTGGCGGTGCGGACAAGGAGATGTTTTCATGAGAACAAAAATGTCGTTCTTCACCGGAACAATTGCTATGACAATTATGCTTGTCCTGGCGGTCTCCGGGGTTTACGCGCAATCCGCAAATGTATGGACAGCGGAGAGCGTTCCGTCCCAGTCACACATTACAGGCGGGCCCTGGACTCTGGAACAGACGGGCGCAAGCAACGCGGCGCCGTCCGCAGGTTACTGTGTGAACGGCGTGCCACGCCCCAATCCCGGCACAGAACGCATGGCGCCGTATTACTTCCCGTTTGTTACCGGTTCGGGAAAGAACCTGCGAGGCATCTTCGATTATCGTCCACGCAGCAACAATGAAGCTGTGGTTGCCGCTTCTTCCACCGATGGAGGGCTGACGTGGCATTTCGAACAGGAAGCACTGGAACTTCATCGCGGCATATGCCCGGCGAGCGATGCCGTAACGCTGGGCAATGATGCTGGCCTGGGTCACTCTTACGTGTTGAAAGTGAACGGGCAGACCTTCCTCTACAATCTGGATCGCACTCCTGCGAACCTTGATGTGGCTGGATTTGTAGTTCACATATTGACGCCTCAACCGGGTGCTCCTCTCAATCCTGCTCCCGCAGATATCGACGTTCCCCAGCGGACCACCGGCCTGCTAAACCCCGACGGTATTTTGGGCGAGGTCCCCGGCGTCTCTCCTAAAACCATTCTCTATGTACAGAAACAGTTGGGCGCGGACAACACTGATGGAACGGCTTTGCCGGCAGCGCAACAGTGCGGCAAGCCGGTAATATTCAAAGAGCCCGCTGCCAGCCATGACATTGTTCATATTCGCCTCGCCAGCACTGAGGATGGCATCAACTTCACCGACCTTGGCGCCGTGGAGGGACTGAACGACATCACGGGCGTTGCGCCGACAGACATCCGTTATATTGGCGCGCGCGGAACTGTTTTGCTTTTCCCCGACCATCGCTGGGGCCTGTTGTTTTCCGGCGGCAATTGCCTGGACGGCGATTCGGATGGATTTCATTTCATCGGCTATGCCGAATCTGATGACCTGCAACACTGGACCGTCATTAACGGAATTCAGAATCCCATCGCCTCGATCGCGCCACTGACGGTCACATTCAATGGCTCTCCTGTCACGGTTCCCGCCACTCAGCCCATCGTCGGCAGCACGCAGGGCTGGTTTGAAGGCCGCGCATATGGTCCTTCGTTTACGCTGGACGGGGATCATGGTGGCGTGATGAGTTTTGCCGGATATCATACGCCGCGTCCGCAGGATAATTTTGGCGATTACCGCAACATAGGGCGCGTGGTATTGCACAGCTCACGTCCTATTCTCGGCGTCAGCAATGGAGGAGATGACGACGAGGACCAGGACGGTGATCATCAAGGTCGCGATGAGGAACGCGGCCACGATAAAGACAACCACTAATATACCTGTGCTGTTCCGAACAGGGCCGGCACCGTCCCCGGCCCTATTTTCTTAGATCTTGAATTAAAGCTCCGTTGTACCCCGCACTAGGGCTTGATTTGCACGCGTGTGCCTACCGGAACCAGACTCCAGATTTCTTCGATTTCGCTGTCTGTGACAGCGATGCATCCCCATGTCCAGTCGTACTGGCGGTGCAGCGCGCCCAGATACGCATATTCCGGCGGAAGGCCATGAATCATGACGTCACCGCCGGGGGAGACTCCGAGCTTGCGCGCGCGTGCGCGGTCCACCGCATTGGGATAAGAGATGTGCAGCGCGAGATGGTAATGGCTGTGCGCATTTTTGGAGTCGATCACGTAATCACCCTCAGGAGTCTTGTGGTCACCGCGCTGCTTCTTCGCGCCCACGGGAGCGCTTCCCAATGCGATCTGGTAAGTCTTGAGAACCCGATCACCCTTCATAAGCATCATGGTGCGGCTGGATTTTGTGACCAGGATCCTGTCTGCCATTTCCGGAGCGGTGCTTTTGCGGTGCGTTGCCCCGGCTGCCGGCGAAGTCGTGGAAAACACGCATAGAGCGACGACTCCTACGATGACATACATCTGTTTCAGCTTTTTTCTAATCATCCCCACCTCGCGAAAAGCAGTTACAAGCCAGAAATAAATCGAGGTTGAGAAACGGTTGTCATGGACAGGTAAAAGGATTGTCAGAAAAATGTGACTTAAAATCAGGAGCCAGAATCAGAAGTCAGAGGAAAGAGCAGATTCTTCTCCCGCCCGTTTTCCAAGCTTTCAATTCCGCCACATCGAACACAACGGGCGGGGACACGGAGTGACAATCGTGAAAAGGCCAGAGTCCGGTTTGGATTCTGGCCTGTTCTTTGTGAGCAGTTGCTAACTGCCAATTGCTAATTGCCAATTGCTGGCTTTATTGTGGATTTGTGTTTGTGCTGGGCGCTGGAACAGTCGCAGTCATTGAAGGTTCCTGCTTGATCTTCACTGTCGCCATGATGCGCTCCAGCTTGTCGAAGACCTCCGGCTGCTCGAATGTTTTCGCGCTGACGTGCGAGTCTTCCACACCGAGAGCAAACTCGTAGCAGGTGCCGCTCGTTCCATCACTGGCGGGCTCGAAGTGATGGTAATACTTAACGTCTTCCTGCTCAGTCGAGTTCTCCACCCTGGAGAAATCGACACCATGAATGCTGGTCTTGGATGGCATGGATCCGTCGTGCGAGTCCACCGGCGAGTTGCCTGCCATGTCGGAAGGGTCCGGCACTGAGAATTGCTGGCATTGCTGATAGCTCAGGCCCTTATGCGCGCTCACGTTAAAGAACGAACTTGATCCAGTGCCGGGCAACTCGAGTGTTGCCATAGTCACTCCACCGGGCTGGACAAAATTGGTGGGCACCGGCTCTGGAAAGATGGACTGCTCATCATCCCTGGACGTGATCAGGTTGAATTCGCTTGGGAAACGGAAGGAGACGCCGTAGGTGCTGCTGCTGTAAGCCACCGTGCGCGCTCTCCGGTTTACGGATTTCTTTTTGGCTGTCACCGCAGGCTTGTCGGTGGTTGTCACCGCCGAAGTTGTGGTTACCGGATCCTTGGGGATGCTGGAAGATTCCTGCTTCGCCTGGCTGCTCACTTTCTTGCCTTTGTCACCGGAGCATCCGGACAGACCGAGCATGGTGCCAACCAGCACCAGCACCGCAGTGATCGTGATTACCGTGATGCCGATGCTGCGCATGATCTCAAGCACACCAGAGCCCAGGGTCCTGCTGTTTGAATGGATAGATTTCGTTTGCATGATTGATTCACCTCCGCTGCTTGTGCAGCACCATAACCAATGGCATGACAGAAGCCATTCGGAAGGATGTTGATTTTTCAGGACTTATGCAGCGGCTCAGATAACAACAACGTGGCATGCAGATGACACTGTGGACGCAAACACACAGAATTTACGCGAGTTGGGCAAATTAACCCTGAAGAAGAGGAGTAGCGCGTGTGGGTTTCAGATCACGGCGATCACGCGCGATCACGCCGATTCCTTGCGCCCTTCTGTTATCCTTTTTCGTCTTCCCAAAGGAACCGAACCAGTGAAAATTGCTCATATCCTCCGAATACTTGTGCTTACAGTGGTTTGCTGCGCGTCTTTGCCGGCGCAGAAACCGAAAGCTACGTCGCCGCCACCGCAAACGCCGCCACAAACTACGCCTGCGCCGGAAGCCAAGGTTACGGAAACGCCGCATGAAATGACGGCGACAGATGTCGAGGCTTTTCTCGACGGATTTCTCCCCATGCAACTGGAGCGGGAGAACATTGCCGGCGCCGTGGTCTGCGTGGTGAAAGACGGAAAGGTCCTGTTCGCCAAAGGGTATGGCTACTCGGACGTCGAGAAGAAGAAACCGGTGTCCCCGGAGAACACCCTCTTTCGGCCCGGCTCCATCTCCAAGCTGTTTACCTGGACTGCCATCATGCAACTGGTGCAACAGGGCAAGCTCGATCTGGACCATGACGTCAACGAATATCTTGACTTCAAAATTCCCGACACCTACCCGCAGCCGATCACGCTGCGGAATGTCCTGACGCATACCACAGGATTTGAGGAGACCATCAAACAATTGTTCGTTTCGGAAAAGACGCCGGTTCCGGCGCTCAAAGATTATCTGGTGCAGCACATGCCGAAGCGAATCTTTCCACCAGGGGCTGTTCCTGCGTATTCGAATTACGCCGCCACCCTGGCCGGTTACATCGTGGAGCATATTTCCGGGCGCAAGTTCAATGATTACGTAGCGGAAAATATTTTTCGTCCGCTTGGGATGCAGCACTCCACCTTTGCGCAACCGCTGCCTGCGCAGCTGAAGCCCCTCATGTCGAATGGCTACGATCTGGGTTCAGGCAAGCCGAAACCGTTTGAAGTAGTCGCCCCGGCCCCTGCGGGAGCTCTTGCAGCATCCGCCAGCGATCTTTCGCGCTTCATGATTGCGCACCTACAGGACGGAAAGTTCGACACGGCGGAGATTCTGAGTCCTGAGACTGCGCGGCAGATGCATGCCCGCCAGAAGGGCTTCCCTGCCGAACTTGATGGCATGGCGCTTGGTTTTTATGAGGAAAGCCGCAACGGGCATCGGATCATTGGCCACGGCGGCGACACTTTTTACTTCCACAGTGATCTGCATCTGGTGCTGGATGCCGGAGTCGGATTCTTTATCTCCTACAACTCGGCCGGCAAGGGCGAGGTTAGCGCGCGCAGTGCATTGTGGAAACACTTTATGGACCGTTATTTTCCTTACACGCCGCCGGAACTCCCAGCCCTATCCAGCGAGTCGAAAGATGCGGCCATAATCGCAGCCTTGTCCAGCGCCAATAAGGATGCGCAAACGGTCTCCGGGTATTACATGACGAGCCGGCGAGCGCAGAACACCTTTGTCGCGGCAACCAACAGCTTTGGCCAGGTGCGCGTGGCTCCCGACTCCGAAGGCACTATTAAAGTGTTCCCGTTCAAGGATTTCAATGGCCAGATTCGGCGCTGGAGGGAAATTGCTCCGCTGGTCTACCGCGAAGTCAACAGCCAGGACCGGATTGCTTTTATCAAAGACGCAAACGGCAGGCTCGAACTGCGGGTGAATTTCCCGGCAATAGTCTTCCAGAGAACTGGGTTGCTGGACAGTTCTCCGTGGAACCGCTTTGTGATCTATTACACGCTGAGCATCCTGATTCTTACATTGGTATTCTGGCCGGTGGCCTGGGTAGTTCGCCGCCATTACGGCTTCAAGCTGGATCTCACCTCGGCGCAACAACGTTTGCGGATTGCCATAAAGCTGGTATGCGCCATCGAGGTGCTTTTTGTTGTCGGATTGGCGATCATTTTTTCCGTGCCTGAGGACCTGACTTTTCTTAGCGGCAAGCTTGATCCCTGGATTGTGGCGTGCCAGGGTGTTGGCCTGATTGGAGCAATAGGAACACTGTTGGTGATTTATTCCACGCTGCGGCTGTGGCGTGCGCCGAATATTTGGAGGGGCGTCCGCTGGTTGAATCTGCTGATTGTGCTCGCGTGCATCGGGTTTACCTGGTTTGTGCTGCATTGGCACATGATCAATTTCAATATGAATTACTGAAGGGGAGCTGCTCAAATTTTGGATGCGGCGGTTTGAAAAACTATGAAAGCCGATACCTTTGTACTGGCGCTGGTGGTCCTGATTATCTGTCTGGTGGTGGTGGGATTTGAAAGCGGGACGCCCGTGCGCCATGCTATTCAAGTCTGCCCCGCCGTTCTGGCTCTTCTTCTGGCGTGGACGCGCCACTCCTGGGGCGCTGCTGCTTCCCTTCCTCTCTTCCTTTTCTGGATGGCCATTTCAGTGCTGATCTGGCTGCACCAGTTGAAAATCGCCCACGTGATTACGGGGAAATTCACGCTGACCGAGATCATCATCACAGTGATCATTTTCATAGCTGGACTGGCGGGCAGCGACTCGTCATGGCGCGGTGCGCGGCCGATGAAGGGAGCGGGACGGGTGTTGCTGTTTCTTCTTTTTGCCGCACTGCAATGGGGAGCGTTGCTGCTAAGCCGCCAGCCACAGTTTGCGCATAGATAAGGCGGCTTTTAGCCGTTGGCTTTTAGCTCTTCTAATTTAGCTTTTGGCTCTTACTATTTACTAATTACTGACTACTGCTTTTCTCCCATACTCCGACGTATAGCTCAATTTGATTTCGCCGCATTTGTGCTGTTCTTCGGAATAGACTACGCAGCTATCGTAAGGCCGGGAATAAACGTGCAGGCTGACCGCGCGTTGGTGAAATTCGGCAGGGTTATAGACTTTGTGCACCGGCTCTTGGGGATCAACTGCCGCGGGCGATGCCGGGTTCATCTCAACAATATCAGTTGGAACGATTTCACACGTGCCGGCATCCAGGTCCTGGCGCAACACTTTATAGTTCTGCACCAGCAGGCGGCCGATGGGAACCGCCATCCAGCAGTTCTGGCCTTTGTGATTATGAATCGAACTCACCTGGCCCACATCCCAGCAAATAGCGATCAGTTCGTAGAGCGGAGTCTTGTCAATAAGATTGCGAGTGTAATGCTGCCGGTCCCAGATCAGATAACGCTGAATTGATTCCGGCTCAACTGGCGATGAGCGTAACAGTTCGTGAACCGGCCTGAGCTGAGTAAAGTCTTTTTCGCCGCAAGAGCGGAGTTTGGAAACAAATTCCTGTATATCGATACCGGGCATTCGATAACCCCCTGAAAGTTACCGAGTATTGTAGCGAATCTGGCATCAATGCAAGCGCAAAACCGGCGCTCGCCGGGGACCCGTCATCGGGTCAGCAAAAACCCCCAACACCTTTCACAATCCGCTTCGTCCAATGAGCCAGCATCCGTCCACTGAGCTCATCCGACGAGGAAAAGACCTATGAACGCGCGAATTCTGCTGGCAATCCTGGCCCTCGCAGTTCCAACACAGCTTTGTATGGCTTTGCAGGCCCGCCCTGATAGCCAGGCGCCATCAACTTCTCCGCCACCTGCTGCTCCGCCACCCGTGCTCAAGCCGGTGCTGGCGGAAGATGTTTACAAAAACGTGCAGATCTTCAAAGGAAAACCAGCGACAGTTCTTCTGCCTGCAATGCTGGCGATACGCGGTTTGATCGGTGTGGACTGCACGTACTGTCATACACCATATAACTGGGAAAAAGACGATAGCCCGCAGAAACCCAAAACTCGCCAGATGTTCGAAATGATGGGCTACATTGACAAGAACTTCTTTGCCGGCGAAAACAAGGTGAGTTGCTGGACGTGTCATCGGGGAGAGCCCAAGCCCACATTCTTCAAGCCTGATCCGGAAATCACCAAGCTCGCCAATCAGAGCATCACCATCGCGCCGGGAGACGAGAAGAAGCCCGCGGAACAAGTGTTCAAGGACATTGAGATGCTGAAGGGCGTTCCTGCTGAGCGCCTCCCCGCAATCATGGCCTTCTTCAGCGCCTCACTGGGTGTGCGCTGCACTCATTGTCATGTGGAAAGCGCATACGAAAAAGATAAGGCAGAGAAAAAACGTGCGCGAGAAATGCTGTCAATGGTGCACGACACACTGACCAAGTACTACAACGGCAATGGTCCCATAGGATGCTTCGGCTGCCATCATGGGCAAACCAAACCGGAGTTGGAAGGAAGAAAACCAGCTATTGGCTCCTCTGGCTTCTAGCTGCTAGAGAATGAACAACAACAGAATCTGTGACGGGAAAGACCTCGGCTCGCTATCGAGACGAAAAAACTAAGAAGTCAAGAGCTCATTTCATCGCTTCATTCTTAGGATGAGCGTAGTAGCCTCTGCGGGCATAGACTTTGTAACCGTGCTGCTGCGTGAGGATCTGGATTTTGCGGAATTTTCCGTCCCAGTTTTGGTTCTCAGGGGTGTAGCCCAGGCTGTACTGGTGATGCAGTTCGTCAGAAATTTCGTCGAGCGCTGCCGTCAATTTATCCATTCCTCTCACTTCGAGCATGCGGCCGCCTGTCGCTTCGGCCAGCTTCTTCAACACCTCTTCTCCATGGTCATCTCTCTCGTAGGTGTGAATCACGTCGCAGTGATCAAAGCGAGAGCGCTCCCGCGGAGGATCGTAGATTTGCAGGACGTAAGCAATCACATCGTTTTGCAGTAGAACTTCCAGAGCATCTTCCAGAGTGGACTCGCTCTTGGAATCGCCTGACATGGCGACGATCACTACGGCCTTCCGTCCTACTTCGTGCTCCAGGTAGCGGAGCGTAGAAACGCGGATAGCATCGTAGAGGTGCGCCTCGCGGTGCAGGTTATAAGGCTGTCCGGTAGGCCCGATGGGAGGAACCGGTCCGGGAAAACGACGCGGCGCGGGCGCCTGATCGGGACTGCCGACATTGGTTCCCCAACTGCGAATGTCATCTACTTTCTTCTGCAAAAGCGCCGTATCAGAGGTGGGAACCTGCAGGGTCTCGACCCGCGCATGGTAGGCCAACACAAAGCCGAGATCGGTGGGCCTGACCACGTGTTTCATAAACAGGCTGGTGGCCGTAGCCTCTTCATTCAGAATCCAGGACATGCTGGTGCCGGTATCCAGCAACACGCCAACGTTGAGCACCACATCGGTGTGGTGGGCAAAGAACTTGATGGGCTGCTCCTTGCCGTCCTCAAGTACGCGGAATTGCCCTTGCTCGAGCTGGCTCGCCAGGTGCTTCTTATCATCGCGAACTGTAAAGTAAACGGAAACAAGGTCAACGTTCTTCTTGATGACGTTGTCCTGGCTGCTCGCATCCTGAGCCGCAGCAGAAACACATAAACTGCCACTCAAGATCGAAGAGAGAAGGGCCATGAGGGACACTTTGATCGCCCGGCGCATAGATATGCTCCTTTATGGTTGGAGGTGCGCGTTTAGATGCCGCCGTTCGGCCGAGAGTTGCTAAACACCTTACCATGACATCAGTGATGGCACTGATTTTTCGCGCTGGGTCAGCGTTTAACCCCTCTCACCCTCCAGAGACAATACTCCCTGACCAACGGGTCGGAAGTATAAGAAAAATGAAGAAGTGTGGAGAAGATGGCACCTGGCTGTCAGCTCTTTTCGGTTCAGAGCTGCGGACGGAGGAAAAAGCCACCTAGCGTTCAGTTAAGCGTCGCGGTGGTTTTTACAATTTTTTGAAACGTCGTTGTTGACTGCAGTTGCTCCTTCGCGTCCAATCCTACCGAACATGCGTAAATTGATCTTCAACGTGCATCTGTACCTGGCCTTATTGGCTGCGGTATTCATCATGATTCTGGGAGTTACCGGCAGCATCATGGCTTTTGAGCCGGAGATAGATCATTTGCTGCACCCGAGGCTCTCATACGTGAAGCCGGCGGGCCCTGCCCTTTCACTGGCAGAGCTTGGTGCAGTGGTTTCCAAACGATTTCCGGACGATCGGATTGAGGCTTACTCTCTTTCCACGTCTCCCAATCTCTCTTACCAGATTGCCCTCGAGAAGAGCGGCACGGTCTACATAAACCAGTACTCCAGTGAAGTACTGGGAGTCAGACCTGATGAAATGGATTTTCTCGCTTACGTGCACCAGCTTCATCTTCGCTTGCTCTGGCAAAAAGAAGGCGATCCGGGCAAAAAGATCATAAGTTGGGTTGGAGTAGCAATGCTGTTTCTGCTTCTTTCCGGCTTGTACCTGTGGTGGCCGGCCAAGAGAGTTGCGATCAAGAAGGGCTCGACTGGGCGTCGTTTCTGGTTCGACCTGCACAATATGATCGGCGTTTTCTCTTTAGCATTTCTTCTGCTGCTCACACTCACTGGAATGGTGATTGGTTTTGAAAGGACGACGACTCCCCTGCTATACAGGCTCACCGGCTCACAGCCATCGCGGCAACCAACAAACTTTCCTGCTCCACCGCCTGATGCCAGGCCAATCACGCCGGATCAAGCTCTTGAGATTGCGCGCACGAGTCTTCCCGGCGCAACTCCCTTTCTTATTATTGTTCCTGCGCCCAAAGGCGCATATCAGATTCGCTTGCGCTACCCGGAAGATCGCACTCCCGGCGGGCGCAGCCGGATGATCGTGGACCAATACACCGGAAAGGTGCTGTTCGCGGAAGGTTCACGGAGCGCTCCTGCGGGAACGCGCATGGTAATCGCCAATCGCGCACTGCACACGGGAGATATTTTCGGCATACCGAGCAAGATGATTCTGTCACTGGCCAGCCTCATGCTGGTAGCGCAAGCGATCAGCGGAATTATGATGTGGTGGAAGCGACGAAAAGTGGTTGGCAATCTGTCTCGAGACACAGCTACTGCGGGCAGCAAGTAAATGCCGGCCACTTACCGGTCTGCGTAGTAGCCTTCCCGGGCCTGCACTTCCAGCTCTTTCTGTTTGGTAGCAAGATGGATTTTGTGATAGCCGGTGAGATCGGCGCGATCGGGTGTGTAACCCAGATCGTATTGATAGCGCAGCTCGTCTGCGATTTGCGTGTAAATCTGGTCGACGGGCTGCTTCTTGGAAACCTCAAACAGGCGTCCACCGGTTTCTTTCGAGATGCGTTCCAGCACCTTCTTACCGTCGGGACGCTCTTCCTGCGGGAATCGGCCACCGTGACGACCCCAGCCGCCAAAGTTGGCTGGCTGTTGATCGTCTTTGAACAAAATGGAGTAAACAACGGTGTCCGCACGCTGAGCAGCTTCAATAGCGTGATCCAGGCTGACCTTGCTGCCGTGGTCCACACCGTCGGAAAGAACAATGATTGACTTCCGTCCTGTCTGCTTCTTCATCAGCTCATCGGAAGCCAGAAAGACCGCGTCACAGAGTTGCGTGCCGCCGCCGTGAAAGCCATGATGTTCCCCGCCGCTCCCACCGCCGCCTCCGCCTCTGCGATGTCCACCGGGCCATCCACCGCCGCCTCCCGGCCAAGACCCGCCACCTGAACCGCCTCGTTGCCCACCGCCTTGTTGCCCACCAGAGCTGCTCTGATCTTCCTCAGGACGAGAAATCTGGAGGTTATCCAAAGCGGATTCCAATTTGGCACGATCCGAGGTCAGGTCCTGCAGCAGTTCGACCTGCCTGGCAAAGTGAATTACGAAGGCCATGTTCTTATCGTGCAACATTTGATTGAGAAAGGAGAAGCTGGCGTGGCGTTCATCTTCCAAAACTCGCCGCTGGCTGTAGCTGGTATCTACAAGCAATCCGAGCGTGAGGGCAACGTTGGCGTCTTCATTGAAGTAGCGAATCACCTGCGGACGGCCGTCTTCTTCCAAAACGAAATCATCTTTATTCAGATTGCGGACAATCTGCTTGTGCTTGTCACGCACGGTGACAGGCACCTCAACAACTTTTACGCGTGACGTGTAAGTCGGCTGCTGGCTGCGCAGGGGAACTCTTGAGAGTGCCACGGAGAGGATGAATGCAAAAATTGCAAAGAAGGTGCGGCTGCTTAAGCCATTCCGAGCCAAACTGCGGTGCATATATCAGCATTACAGCATTTCTTCCCGTTCTTTTGACGTTGGAGAGGGGCGTTTTTACAAGAGTTTACAGACCCTCTACATGAGGAGGCAATTT
>DATDNH010000095.1:0-27311 GCA_036518395.1 Candidatus Angelobacter sp.
ATGACTTCAGCGTCACTGAGCGTATCGTAGAGCACCTGGCCTGCTGCCATCGTCGTATTACCCTTTACCTCGCGGGTAAGAGTGGGCATGAACAACCCCGATTTCAAGGCCACGCTGCTCACATCACCTTAAACCCCTTAATCTGCTAAAAGTTGCAGACTAAGCGGGCGGTCCGAGAGGCGGCCCAAAGGGAGTTTATTACAGGCATAGATTCTTTGTTAAGGGATAGTGGACCCAGCACTGGGCCACTACCTGGTATCAGCGTCTAGCGATCTGGCGCGGCAGATCGCGGGCCTTCAGGCAGACGTCATCGCGGTAGCGATGAATTGGTACGAGGGCGGCTCCTGCAATGGATATCCCGATGCCCCGATATCCCGATGCCCAAATTCTGGGCGCCATTCGTTCTGCTAAAATCGAACCTGTCCCACCGCAGTAATTTTGCATCCGCAGGGCGCTTAACTCAGCGGTAGAGTGCCATCTTCACACGGTGGAAGTCATAGGTTCGAATCCTATAGCGCCCACCAGAACACCAGTGCTTAGCAATTAGTAATTAGCCAAAGGCACGGCAAGTTGGTTCCATCTCCATTGTCTATCTACCCCACCTGATACGCGCGCGCGATCAGCACCAGCGCCAGCACATACGATACGAACATGCCCGCCAGATAAGCCTTGGCCCGAGAGTTTGCGCCGCGGAATTCGTGCCACAGAAACACGCCCCAGAGCGCGGCAATCATCGGCGATGCCTGGCCGATGGCGTATGAAATCGCCACGCCGACAAAACTGGCGGCTACAAAGTTGAAGACCGTTCCGACACCCCAAATCATGCCGCCCAGCACACCGAGTACGTGATAAGAACCCGGTGCCTGGAAATATCCAGCAAAGGTGACCGGCGCGCCCACAATGGGCTTTCTCATCAGATACACGTTAAAGAAGAGACAGCAGAGCAGAGCGCCAAGAGTGAAGCAGACCGCGACCGTATAAGGGGTGAGCGGCTGCGCGGCCGTCATGGAGCGCGCTACAAATGGCGCGAACGAGCCCATCAGCAGTCCGGAAATGACGCACACGATAATGCCTTTGCGCGAGACGCCGCGGCTTCCACTTTGTAACGCGCCGTATGCTTTCCCGATCAGAACCACCGCCACAGATGCCATCAGAACTCCCACGCCAAGCAGCTTCGGGCTTCCTTTGGGCTGAATGATGTAGCTCAGGATCACGCCTTCTACCAAAGCAATGCCGATCGAGATAGGAAAAGCAATGGCCAGGCCTGCAATCTCAATTCCCGCCAAGAGCAGGACATTGGCGACATTGAAAATGAATCCCCCCACAGCGGCATAGATCAGGTTCGAATTTGACGCAGAGTGAACGTTCGCCAGAAAGCTTTGCGCTCCGCCCGGATTGCTGCCCATCGTGAGCGCCAATATCACTGCGGCGAGCACGATTCCGACGGCGTAATCCCAGTAGAAGAATTCGAAGCGGTAGTTCCGGGTGAACTTGTAAGTGTTAGCGAATGAGCCCCAGCAGATCGTGCTGAGGACGGTCATGATCAAGGCAATTGCGAAGGTTGTGGGTACGAACATGGTTCGTGTTCCGTTACTCTGAAACTGCGCACTTCAGCAGCGCATCCACCTGTGCCCGCGTCGGCATGGATGGCGCTGTCCCGAGCCGCGTGACTGAAATTCCCGCGACTGCGCAGCCAAACTGAACCGCTTCAACTAAATCCCGTCCTTCGGAAAGCGCGATGGCAAATCCGCCGTTGAAAGCATCGCCTGCGCCGGTGGTTTCCACTACCGGACCAGCATCCACTGCGGGAACATGCATGGTTACACGCGCATTCTTTGCCAGCGCCCCCTGAGCGCCGAGCGTGATCACCACATTGCCTACGCCGCGCTCCAGCAACACATCGGCAGCGCGCTCTGCATCAGCAACAGTCGCGACTGGCTGGCCGATCAGGCCCGATGTCTCGCTTTCATTGGGCGTGAGGTAATCGCACAGCGGATAAATGCGATCAGGGAAGGGCAAAGCCGGCGCAGGATTGAAAATGGTTGGGACGCCCAGTTCTTTTGCCAGTCGCAAGCCGTGCTCCACCGTTTCCACGGACAATTCCAACTGCGTCATGAAGACCGCGGATTCCGCAATGCGTGGACGCGCCTGGTCAACCTCCTCACATGTCAATTGAAAGCATGCGCCGGGAACCACGACAATGGCGTTTTCACCGGTTGCTTCATCCACGATGATGGTTGCGCCGCCCGTAGCATGATCATCAGTAGCAAGCAGGAACTTCGTATCAATTCCTTCTTCAGCATAAGTGCGTCGCGCGAGATCGCCCAAGGGGTCGCGTCCCAACTTGCTGATGAAGCTTACGCGTCCGCCGAGCCGCGCAGCCGCCACTGCCTGATTCGATCCTTTCCCGCCGGGGCCAAGCTTGAATTCCGAACCCAGCATGGTTTCACCCCATCGCGGCAGGCGTTTGGTGCGGAAAGCAAAATCGGCGACGAAACTCCCCATCACCGTGACCCATTTGCCCGGCATCAATGGCTCTCCCGGGATAACTCAATGACTGTCAACATAGGCATTTGAAGCTGTCCTGCATGTACCTGAATAGTTCAGAGTCACGCTGAATCGGTACATTCGAAATCAGCATCTAATTCACTGTACGGATTGTTCTCTTTAACAGGGCGGTAATTGTAGCATCGGTAGGGCGAGTACTCAGGTGATCACGGAATAAAGTTTTTTCCACTTGCCTCCGGCTGCATTCGTGGTAATATCAAAAAGTCTTCAAAAGGCCGCACATTCTGTGCGAGGCTCGCGCGCCGGCGTTGGCGCTGACAGCAAAGAAGATTTCAACGAGAGAAAGTTTTCAGCCGGATTCATCCAACCAGGCTGCATTAAGAAGAGGTTCCCAGAGAAGTGATTTTCCGCTATTCAAAGGAAACATTCGCAAGCAACCCAAGGACTCACAATAGGTAACCAGATGAACGATTCATTCAATCAGCCGCAAAATCCCGGCAAACGGAGACCGCGGCGTCACAAGCGTAATTTCAGCAACCAATCACAAGGTGGACACCAGAATCACGGCGGTCAGGGCCGTAACCGCAATAATCGCAATCGCGGACAACGCCGCGGGGGTGTATTTGTCGGCCCTATGGACCACAGCTATCTTAATCAGGGCAATGGCGCCGGCGGCGGTCAGGGCCGCTTCAGGAACGGGCTGGGTTCGGCCCAGAGGACGGGCGACCTTGAGCCCTTGCCACCGCGCGAAGATGCGCCTGCGCGAATCTTCGCGTTTGTGGATGACCTGTTTTTCCTGGCCAAGATTCAGGAAATCGGGCGCAAACTGAACGTGAAGGTGGAATTCGTCAAGAGCCAGGAAGAGATTGATGAAAAAGTGGGCGAGACGCCGGAAGAGAAACCTTCACTTGTGATCGTGGACCTCAACAGCAATAGCATTAAACCCATCTCGATTGTTTCCAAGCTGAAATCCAGGTTCAAGAAGAGCACGTCAATCGTGGGCTTCCTCTCCCATGTACAGGGCGACTTGAAAGTTAAGGCCCAGGAAGCCGGTTGCGATGTGGTCATGCCACGGTCAGCTTTTTCCCAGACTCTGCCCAGCCTGCTGCGCCGACATGGCGCCCATGAAGAGCCGGAAGAGAACTTTAATAGAGTCTAGACGATTGGGTAATTGAGTAATTGGGTAATTGGAAAGCGACGGCTAACTGCCAATTGCCAGTCGCCAATTGCTTTCTTCAATACAACTGCATCGCCCTGCCGCACGTCCAAGTTCCTAGAGGAACTCTGGAATGCCGTTGACACGCGCCTACGAAGAGCATGAAGTGACTCCAGAGTTGCGCCGGCTGTATAGCACCGTCCGCAACAGTTTCGATCTGCCGTTTGTGCCCACCATCTTCAAACTCCTGGCCGTGCTCCCCGATTACGAGCGAAAAATGTGGGACGACCTGTCGCCGGTAGTCTGTTCCAGGGAATTTCAGGCGGCCGCGCAGGCTTTGCAGGAAATTGTGCACTCAACGGCGGTGAGCGGGGGATGGACTTTTTCTGATCAGCCAAAAGTGTTGGCTAGCGATAAATTCTCCAATGCTGACATACGCGTGATCGGCGGGATCGTGTCACTGTTTGCCCGTGCGACCCCCCAACTCGCGCTCTTCGGACGCCTGATGCAGCGCGGGTATTCAGGCGGGCAGCGCGGAAGAGTGACGAACTCGCGGCCCATTTCGGCGCTGGCGCAGATGGTGCGCATCCACATTCCCAATGAGCGCGAGGCCGGCCTGCGCGTCTGGCTGGTTTATTCCGATATTAAGAAAACCACCGGAATGAAGACCGTCTTGAGTCTATACCGTGCCTTCGCGCCATTTCCCGCATATCTGGCATCTGCCTGGCTGGACAGCAAAAAGATTCTGGCGGATCCATCTTTCATCGCGGCGCACGAAGACCTGAACCGCCGCGTGCGCGCGCTGCTGACCGGATTGCCGGTAAAAGATCATCGCGCGATGTTCAAGGACCTGGAACCGGCAAAGTGGCGCGAAATTGAGGAGACAGTAGACAGCTTTGCCAGAAATTTGCCGCAGTTCGCACTGCTCGCCGCTGTCTGGCAGCGTTCCTTTCCCGTCGCTTCGCGATTGATGGGAGCGGCGTAGAAACACCGCTCTTGGCCCTTAGCTCTTGGCTCTTAGCTGTTAGCTTTTGTGTTCAGTGTGCCACACTCTCGTGATCTTTCTGCTTTTCGATGACCCGATGAACAGATGACCCGGTGGACCCGATTACCCAGGTGGCCAGTGCAGCTTTCTTCCGCCGATCAAATGCAGGTGCAAGTGAAAGACTGATTGGCCGGCGCCTGGGCCAACGTTATACACGGTCCTGTAGCCTTTCTCGATCCCGCGCTCCCGCGCAAGCTTAGCCGCAACAATGTGACAATAGCCAATCAACTCGGCGTCCTCTTCCCTGGCCTCTTTTATGTCTACGATGTGCTTCTTGGGAATGATGAGCACGTGGGTGGGCGCTTGCGGGTTAATGTCTTCAAAAGCAAACGCCCTGTCGTCTTCATAAACTTTTTTTGACGGCACTTTACCGGCGATGATCTTGCAGAACAGGCAATCAGTCATACTGCGAAATAGTAACAAAGTTGTGTATTTCTGCCTCATTTGACCGCACAATAGTGAGACTTAACTTCCCAACTGTATGGATTTGGAAACGCAGGCTCCGCCCGAATCAGGTTCGCCAGGCCGCAGCCAACCCCCGGTCATTAAGCTGCTTGCGCTCATGCTCATGGTGGGCGGTGTCGTTGGTATCGCCTTGTCTCTGGCATTCATCGTGAATCAGCGGATAACGGTGCTGATTATTGGTTTCGGAATCGCATCCGTGCTGATTTTTGGCTGGAGTGCTTTGAAGGGCCTGGATCTCTGGAAGGGTAAGCCTGCCGGTTATAAGTGGGCCAAAATCCTGTTCGCGGCTCAGATCCCGCTGATCAACTTTTCCGGATTCTGTTATTGGTTTTACACCGGCCTGAACGTCTGGTTTATGGTCCAATGGGGTAACGAACCCAATCCTGGATTTACTCAGGTGGGCGTCTATTTCAATTTTGGTTCTGCTTTGTATTTCTATGTTGGTTATTGGGCCAAGGTGTCCGCGTTTGCAATAAACCCCATTGCTATCGCAGCTCTCATTTATCTACTGGCTAACTCTCCGCCGTACGAGCAGCGATTAACTGAACAAGCAATCAATCCAACCTGACCAGATACACTCCGGCATCCGTCTCGGTTTCCTGTTTGACCTGTTCGGCGCGTTTTTTATCATCCTGGGCCACACGCACACGGAGCCATTCTTCGCCAATCGGGCTGGTGAACTGGAGAACTTTGGCCGTCTGATAGCGTCGAACCAGCTTCTCTTTGAGTTGCGCTGCCTCATCGGCTTTTTTGAAAGCGCCGATCTGGACGCACCATCTTCCACCGCTATCAATGGGGACCGGGGATTCGAGCACCTGAATTTTCACCAGCGCAGTGCCGTGGCGATACACATCGAGTTTTTGTGCTGCTGCTTTTGACAGGTCGATGATGCGATTAGCGGCGAAAGGGCC
This sequence comes from Candidatus Angelobacter sp., assembly GCA_036518395.1. Taxonomy (GTDB): domain Bacteria; phylum Acidobacteriota; class Terriglobia; order Terriglobales; family Acidobacteriaceae; genus Angelobacter. Next base: position 6,086 of record DATDNH010000095.1, read on the forward strand.
GCGATCGGTGATTCGCAGCAGCACGGAATCGCCGGTTTTGATGTTGGTGACCCGCGCGATCGAATTCAAGGGAATGGTCAGATGCGCGGCTGTCATGGCGTCCATGTCGAAGATCTCGCCATTAGCGGCGCGGCGCTTGTTGTAGTGCGGTCCGTACCAGCTTGCCCATCCGGTCTCTGTATACAGGATCTTTGCGCGGGGCGGGACTGCAATTTCGGGTTGCTGTGGGGCAGTCTCGATTGGCGGGAGAGTCTCGGTTGGCGCAGGCAACGGCGGCACGCTGGCTTGCTGAGGCTGCTTGTGGGAGGCACAGCCGCCGAGCAGGATGGAGAAAAGACAAATTGCGGCTGTTATTTGGGAGGTTCTTGTTCCATGTAATTGGCAAGCTGCGACAACTTTTCGGCAGCAACCCGCAGTGCTTTGGTGGAGTTGCTGCGGATTGCGGGAACGACTTCGTCGTTGAAGTAGGCGATAAATTTTTCGCCCTCCTCTTCCACTCTCTTTGCCCCACGATCCAGTTTGCGTCCAAAGTCTTCGAAAGGTGTTTTGTCGGAAGCCATATGCTGTTTTCCTCATAATCCGAATTGCTCCGCTCACGTCTGATACGCGTCCGGTAGTCATCGCTGGCGATGAACCGATAAATGGCCGGAGCGTCTTGATTATCAAATCCTTGGAACCGCCAGGTCAATCCCGGTGCTTGAAGTGTCAATCGCGCGTTTTGTTATCAGGGCGAGGCGCGGCAATTGCTTGCAAGCTGCTGGTATAAGATTCCTTTCGCGATGAACTCGTTGCGTCAATCGATCAAGGCCGCGACCGGCAGTTCAGTCTGGCTGCGCTACGCTTTTCTTGCTCCATGGCGGTTGGCCTACGCTGCCAAGGCAACCGTGACGGGAACAAACATTTCCGGCGACAGGAGCAACGAGGATGTGGAGGCTTACTCGAGACGGACCTTCGGCTATTACAAAACATGGTCGCGCATCGATCATTTTTATGGCCGGGTTGCCGAAGTGGGGCCGGGCAATGTATCTGCGATTGCCAGGATGTTTCTTGAAGATGGATGTTCTCAAGTCGACCAGGTTGAAAAATTCGTTCACCGGACAGGTATGTCCGATGAGCGAATCACACTTTATCGAGAGCCAGCGGAGGAATTCTTTCAGGCGCATCAAGGCTATGACTTTATTGTTTCCTGCGCGGTGATGGAGCACCTGAACGATCCGCTGAAGGCGTTGCGCGCAATGGCTGCCGCCGTCAATCGCGACGGCATGATGATTCACTGGATTGATTGCCGCGATCATAACCAGTTTTCTGACTGCCTGCACGATCTGAGCTTTTTGCGGATTCCTCCAACCCTCTACTGGCCTCTGACGCTGGCCAGTGGTCTGAATCGCGTTCGCCGTTCTGCTTACCTTTCTACGCTGGAGCCCCTGGGCTTCACCTGCGAAGTTCTTGTGACCTCGCTGTCCGGTGTGGCGGAAATGATCATTCCGGCGAGGAAATTTGAGGATATTGATCCGGCGTTGCTGGAGCGATCGCGGCGGAATGTTGCCGAGATCAGGCCACACCTGGCGAGCCCTTTTCGGGACATGCCTGACGAAGAACTCATGATCTCGCAGTTTGTGCTGCGAGCCGAGCGCAAATGAAAAATCTTTGCTTACAAAAAGGTTTTAACGCTGTCAGGAATGAAATCGTACGGCAATCATGGGCCTTGTTTCCGGCCAGTTATTGAGAACGCGGCGCACGACGCGCGCAAGCCGCATGCTGGAACTCAAAAGGGGAGCACCCGAGGTTTGAAACGTGATCTCCAATCTGTCATCAACTTCCAGCATGGACTCCGAGGAGAAAAGAACGCCGGATTCACTCAGGTTGACGGTCTCGCCAGGAGACCACTCCTGCTGTCCCTCAATGCGATAACGCATAGGTATGTGCAGGGCGTGCCGCTCTGCTCTTTCCACCCACATTCGTGCCTCGCGCGCTTCTGAAGTGACATCACTGCCGCTTCTTTGCATGAATCGCTCCAATGTTTGGGACCAGCTGGGCGTCCCGGACAGAACCTTGGGGACAAAGCCAGGGGGAAGGCTTGTCTTTCGTTGCGCAGCAGTTTCTACTTCCACATTGCAAATGTCAAGTTGAAAGCAGGAAAAGTTTGCTTTCCTGTTCCGAGTCGCCTTCCGAACTGATCAGTTGCTGACGGATTTGGAAAAATAAAGGTGATGTTAAAGTCAAAACGTCAAAGAATGTGAGGTTTGCAGCCACAGCTTCCGCGGTGGCACAATAGATGGAGCCGCTCTTCGATGAGTGATTTGTTTGAGTCGAAACGCGGCCGGGTGCATCCAAATCAAGTAGGACGCAGGCTTCAACAACCCCGCAGGTCGGGCATTTGCAAGTGCAGTGGATCTGCTGGAGCCGGCGGATGCTTTCAACATCCCCGTTCCGGGCGCAAACAGCGTGTAGCGGAACTGAAGGCGGAAACAACATGGCAACTTCAATCGCTCCGGTCATTGAACCGGTAAGATCCTGTTCACTCGACAATTACCTCGTGCTCCCCGATCACACGATGGACGCGCGCATCAGCGCGGCCAGGGGCATTCTCGGCGCCAGTACCGTGATTCTGGGACATCACTATCAGCGCGATGAGGTGATCCGTTTCGCCGATTTCCGCGGCGACTCTTATAAGCTTGCGCAGGCCGCAGCTAAAACCAAAGCGCAATACATCGTCTTCTGCGGCGTGCACTTCATGGCGGAAAGTGCCGATGTCTTGTCCCGGTCTGGGCAGCAGGTGATTCTGCCTGACCTGAATGCCGGCTGCTCGATGGCGGATATGGCTGAAATTGGCCAGGTGGAGAGCTGCTGGGAGCAATTGGTTGAATGTGGGTTGGCGGACCATTCCGGGAATGGCATCACTCCCCTCACTTACATGAATTCAACCGCCGCGATCAAAGCGTTTTGCGGCGAGCGCGGCGGGGTGGTTTGCACTTCGTCCAATGCTCCCGGCGCGTTTAAGTGGGCATTTGGGCGGAATGAGAAGATTTTGTTTCTCCCCGACCAGCACCTGGGCCGTAACACGGCCTTTGCGATGGGGATTCCATTGTGTGATTGCGTGGTTTGGGATCCTTTCATGACTATGGGCGGGCTCACGCCGGAGCGACTGCGGAGCGCCAAAGTGATTTTGTGGAAAGGACACTGCTCCGTCCACCAGAGATTTCTGCCGGAACACGTAGATAAAGTGCGGGCCACGTATCCGGGCATTCAAGTGATTGTGCATCCGGAGTGCCGCTGGGAGGTTTGCCAGAAAGCGGATGGTATCGGCTCCACCGAGCGCCTGATCAAAATCATCGAGGACGCTCCAACGGGAACGAAGTTTGCTGTTGGCACAGAGATCCACCTGGTGAACCGCATGGGAAAAGAATTTGCCAGGCAAAACAAGACGGTCATTACGCTGGATGATTCAGGATGCCTCTGCACCACGATGTTCCGCATTTCACCCCAGCACCTGTGCTGGGCGCTGGAAAATCTGGTGGACGAAAATGTGGTGAACCGCATCAAGGTTCCGGAGGATGTGAAGTATTGGTCGCGAGTGGCGTTAGCCCGGATGCTGGAAATACAGTAATTAGCACTTAGTCTTTAGTTAGCCAACAGCAACCTTCGCTGCCAGTTGCAATCTTATTGGGCTTTCTAAACCTGCAAAGCTGGGCAGATTTGCACTCCACGGTAACCTTCCCAAGCCCGAAAATACTGATTAAAATAGTGTTTGTCCTGCCCCCGATATCTTATGTCCCAGAGAAAGACTTTCACCCTTGACGAGGCGCAAACACTCCTGCCTGTATTGCGAACGCTGCTCGCTCGAGCCATCGATGGAAAGCAAAAGATTGAGGAATCAGAGAAGGAATTTCAGGACCTGAATCATCGCATTCTATTGAGTGGTGGACTCTTCGTCGATGTTCCAAAGATTGCTCGCCGTCGCGCTGAACGCGACAAGGCACTGCAAGGCACTAAAGACGCGCTGGCGGAGATTGAAGCCATCGGAGTGCAAGTCAAAGATCTGGAGCTTGGCTTACTTGATTTTCCCTGCCTTGTGGACAATCAGGTTGTGCTGCTGTGCTGGAAACTTGGGGAAGAGAAGATTGAATACTGGCACGGCCTGGAAGAGGGTTTTCGCGGCCGCAAGCGCATCGATCAACGTATTCTCAACAACAAGAAGAATGAAAAGCCAAATTGACAAATACCAGTCCTTGGCTTTGGCTCGTAGCCCTTAGGTTTTTCGGCGAAGCACATAACAGCCTGCACTTACCTCCGACTCAGGGCTTCTTTCCTGCCACCCATTGAGGTTTGAAATCGGAATCCACCAGCCAGCGCACTGGTTTTTCCATGGAGCCGATCGCTTCCTGCATGTGTTTGAAGTCGATACGGGAGATCTCATCGCTGGGACGATGGTAGTCGCCGTGCAGCCCGTAGCTGGAAACTGTGTGCGCCACAATGCCTTTTTTGGCCAGGGCGAAATTATCTGAGCGCTGGAAGAATTTTTGATCAGGATGTGGATCGGCCACGAGCCGTGCGCCATGTTTGGCGAGCTCGGGGCCGAGATTGCTGCGCTCGTATCCCGTGAGCCACAACTCATCGGCCTTGACTGCCGGGTCAGGCCGGCCAATCATCTCGAATTCCAGGTTCGCGATGATGTTCCCGAGCGGCACCGGCGGATGTTCTAGAAAATACCGGTTGCCTTGTCCTCCCGTCTCCTCGCTGCCGAAGAAAACAAAAAATACCGTTCTTTTCGTACCTCCGGACTTCGCCAGCGCGCGCGCCAGTTCCAGGACGGCCACGCACCCGGAGGCGTCGTCGTCCGCCCCGTTGTAAATCTCATCCCCGTTGACCGGCTTCCCGATTCCCAGGTGATCCAGGTGCGCGGTGAGCAGAATAACCTCCTCTTTCCGCTTGGGATCACTGCCAGGAAGAACGGCGATTACGTTTCGGGTATTCCACTGCTTTGTTTCGTTGCGGAAACGAAAGTTGCCTGAGACGTTCTGGATGAAAGTGCCGCTGTCACCGGCGGGCTTAAGCCCCATTTGCAATAACTGTGAGGCAATGTAAGTGGCGGCAACAAGTTCGTCATGAGTGCCGCTTCCGCGGCCCTGCAGCGCGTCGCTGGCAAGGAATGCCAACTCTCCGCGGATGCGGTTTCCCAGGGGACTGCTGTCTTTGCTTTCCTGGCTGCATACTGTGCAGGAAAGCGACACGACGACGATCACGAGAACTTTGGCGGCGATTTTGACAGCCATGGAAGAAATGAGCAGTATACGGGGTACGCGTCGCTGTTCGGAAGTGTACGGTGGACGCTGTTATAGTGGTTTGTATCCCATGCACAACGCTGCGGCCTCAAGTCTTGATGCGCTGAGACGCGCGCGAATGTGTCTCTGCATTTCTTTTGTGCTGATCGCACTGGCGGGACTGACCGGCTGTGGCGATTCAAGTGGCGGCAAGCAAGAGTACGCCTATGTTTCTTCTCCGGAAGCCGAGTTGCAGGATCGCGTAGCTGGTTTTCACAACAAGACCGGAGTGGTGCACAACGGCGACAAAGTACAGATTCTGGAACGGATGACCAACCGCCGCTGGGTTCGGGTGCGGTCACCTCGCGGCGAAGAAGGTTGGGTACCGGAGCGATATTTAACCGACCAACGCACTTTCGATCAGCTTCAGCAGCTAGCCGAGCAATATAAGAACGCCCCGGTGCAAGCCACTGCTGTCACCACAAAAGAGGTAAATCTTCACGCAGTGCCGGGACGCAAAACCGAGCATCTATATCAGCTCGCGCAAAATGAGAAGGTGGACATGCTCCAGCGGCAGGCTGTGGACCGCAATGCTCCCGCTGAGCCAACCACATCTAAAGGCGACAAGAAAGGCTCAGATTCAGAAGACAATGACCAGAGCAGTTCGAAATCGGGTCAACCGCCGATTCTGGAGGACTGGTGGCTCATCCGCGACTCCCAAAAGCGGGTCGGCTGGGCTTATGGCCATCTTTTGTACCTGGACATTCCCATTGACGTAGCTCAATACGCGGAAGGGCAGAGGATTGTCGCATTCTTTGTTCTCGACCAGGTGCAGGACGAAGACAAGAAAGTCCCGGAATACCTCGTCCTGCTTACTGAGAACAAGGACGGCCTTCCCTATGATTATGACCAGGTACGGGTATTCAGCTGGAATGTGCGCCGTCACCGTTATGAAACTGCGTTTCGCGACCGCGGAATCAGCGGTTTTTTGCCGGCCGTTTTAGGGACAGAAAAATTCGAGAAAGAAGGCGATCTGCGCACGTTTACGCTTCATGTTGCTGACGAGGCGGGAAGCCTGCATGAACAAAAGTACAAATTCAATCCACCGATTGTGCGCCAGGTCCTGGCCCCGGGCGAAGCCCCCATACCCAAGGTCCACCACAAAAAGGCTGCAAAAGCCGTGCATAAGCATCGATAGCGGGCTGGCATCCGCTGGCATGGATTAAGGCGTCCAACAAAGGTATGGCAGAGAAGGTAAAGCAGCTTAATCTGGAACGCGACTACAAGAAGTACCTGTACTTCATTGATGGCGAAGGCAATGTAGCTCGCAAGACAAAGTCGGGAGAGGGTGCGACGGAAGTGCTCGTGCCCAAAGCCGTTCAGCGCGATAACCAGTACCTGTACTTCATTGACAAGGAAGGGGACGTCGCCCGTTCTCCCCGTGCAGCCCGCAGGAAGAAAGAAGCGGCCTGACGCAGGCAATGCCCGCACGACCGCTGAACCTGCTCGTCTTCCGTGACGGCTCGCGGGAGGTCAGTGGGCCAGCACTGAAAGCGGCTTTAAAGCAATCACTCCAGCTTCTTCGCGATTCGTTTCACGAGCGTGAGATCCTTGACGCCTTGCTGCGCGCCGGCGAACTGGAGTGCGCGCTCAGCGATTGCTGCTCGAGATCAGAACCCTTCCCAACCGTAACTGATGCTCTGGCAACCGCGCTCGTTAGCTCTACCCCCGTTCCTAATCGGAACCAATTGCTGGAGACCCTCGACGCCACGCATGTGCCGGAAAGGTTGACGCTCGCTGTCCCTGAGGGCTTTGCTTATTATGCTTTGCACCCATTAGCGTTTGCCGGCGTGCTGGACCGAATTTCGCCGCTGCCGCAGCAAGCCCTGATCATCGGGATTCGCAGTATCGGCGCCACGCTGAGCGCCGTCAGTGCCGCCGCCTTGCGGGTGCGCGGCTTGCATGCAGAGCGGACAACGATCAGACCCAAAGGGCATCCGTATAACCGTAGCGCCGATCTGTCCCCGCAGCAGGGGGCCTTGGTGAAAAGCTATGCTGCGGCCAACGCAAATTTCCTGATCGTGGATGAAGGGCCCGGCCTGAGCGGCTCATCGTTTCTTTCTGTTGCTGAAGCGCTCACCACCGTTGGAGTTCCGGCAGAGAAGATAACGTTGATTTGCAGTCACGAGCCACAGATTGAGCATCTGTGCGCTGAGAACGCTGCCCGGCGATGGCGGCAATTTCGTTCGCTGGCAGTTTGCGATGACATGCGGCGACCGGATCTTGCCCAGGTCTGGGCTGGCAGTGGCGAGTGGCGAAAGTATTTGCTGCGCGAGGAGCGTTCCTGGCCGGCATCGTGGCTGACCTTCGAGCGGCCCAAGTATTTATCGGAGGGCGCACAAGCGCGGTTTTTTAAGTTCCTCGGCTTTGGGCATTACGGCAGCGAAGTCGCGCAACGGGAAATAAAAATTGCTGCGGCCGGTTTCGGGCCTGTCCCTGCAATCGAAGATGCGGGTTTTGGTTCCTATGATTTCATCGGCGGACGGCCCATGTGTGCCGCGGATTTGTCCGAAAGCGCGCTGGCGCGCCTGGCAGCCTACTGTGCTTTGCGCGCGCAAAGCTGCGCGCTGGACGCAGTGGATCTCGCGCCTTTGCAGCAGATGGCGGAACACGATCTTCAGGAACTCAGGTTCAATTTGCCCGTCAAGCTTTCATTGGAGAAGCCGGTCATCTGCGATGGCCGGATGCAACCTCACGAATGGATCCTGACTTCCAGCGGGCAAATGCTCAAAGTAGACTCCGGCCTTCATGGCGACGATCATTTTTTCCCAGGACCAACCGACATCGCATGGGACCTGGCCGGAGCGATCGTGGAATGGCAAATGAGTCCGCATCAGGCAACAGCATTCATCGATATGTATCGCCGTGGCAGTGGCGATGATCCTGGAGCCAGAATCCATGATTACGTCGTTGCCTATACAGTCTTTCGCTGCGCTTATTGCCTTATGGCGGCGAATGCCATGCAGGGTACGCGAGAGCAGCCGAGACTCGAAAGCGCAGCAGCGGATTATGGCGACCGGCTGATGCAATTAGATCCAGTGCGCGTTAAGTTTTGATCATGGCGTGAAGCACAGCAAAAGCCGGAATGCTGCATTTTGATCGCAGGGGAGTCAAACGGCTACAATGAACAACAGGTATTTTTCAAACTCTGGCAAGGTCTAGAACGTATGGATGCGGTACAGGAGAAAGATCGGCAGATGGAAAATAAGCCGGCTCAAAACATTCAAGATTCGTTTCTCAATACTGCCCGCAAAGATAAAACGCAGATCACCATATATCTGCTCAGCGGCGTAAAACTCTCAGGGCGGATTCGCTCTTTTGACAAGTATTCCGTGGTGCTGGAAACGAACAACCAGGAACAGCTTATCTTCAAGCACGCGATTTCCACCGTCGTCATGTCCAAGGGCGGCCACCATAGCGAGAATCGCGGGCACCAGCCTGCCGCAGTCGCCGAAGGCGAGGTCAGTGCCACAAAGTCGGAGGGTTAGTTTATTCCCCGGCAAGGTTCCCGCCGCATTCATCATCTGCAAGACCGGGCTGAACGCGCTTTCCTGGTTGGCGTCGAGTTCCGGCGCCGCTCCCGCTCCGATAAGGACCAGGAAATTCCTCCCAGCGCTTTGATTGCCCGCAGCGCAGCGTTGCCTGATGAGCATCACCGCCGTTCTAACGGTCCCGGACTGGAGGAGTCGCTCAACGAGTTTCGCGAATTAGCGCGCTCGGCGGGAGCGCAGATTGTGGGCGAGTTCGTGCAGCATCGCGACCAGCCTGATCCAGCCACATTGATCGGCCAGGGGAAACTCCAGGAAATTGCCGGCGCCGCAGCTTCAAGCGATGCCGACCTGGTGCTGGTCGATCACGATCTCTCGCCTTCACAGCAGCGCAACATCGAAGCCGAGGTGGACGCGCGCGTGATTGACCGCACGCAACTGATTCTGGACATCTTCGCCCGCCACGCCCGCACCCGCGAGGGCCAGTTGCAGGTGGAATTGGCGCAACTGGAATACTTATTGCCGAGGCTTACCGGGCGAGGCAGAGAAATGTCCCAGTTGGGCGGTGGAATCGGCACACGCGGTCCCGGAGAAACACAGTTGGAAACCGATCGGCGGCGGATTTTCCGGCGCGTCCGCCACATCAAAGGCCAACTTGAGGAGGTCAGGCGAATTCGCGCCCAGCAGCGGCAGCGGCGAGAGTCAGTCCCATTGCCGACAATCGCATTGGTGGGTTATACGAATGCCGGAAAATCCACGCTGTTCAACGCCCTGGCAGATGCGGGAGTGCTGGTCTCCACAAAAATGTTTGCCACGCTCGATCCAACCGTGCGCTCCGTGACTCTGCCCAGCAAACGCAAAGTTTTACTGTCCGATACAGTCGGGTTCATCCGCAGTCTCCCGACGACCCTGGTGAGCGCGTTTCGAGCGACCCTGGAAGAAGTGCAAAGGGCGGCGCTATTGTTACACGTGTCGGATGTCTCCAGTCCCACTGCTCACGAACAGCAGAACCAGGTAGAGCAGGTGCTCGGCGAACTCAATGTTTTGAGCACGCCGCAGATTCGCGTGATGAACAAGATTGACCTGCTGCCCGAGGTGCAGCGTCGTTCCCTTATTGATACGGGGAACACCGTCTATGTTTCCGCCGCACTGAAGCAGGGGCTGGACAAGTTGCTTGCGGCAATCGATGCGAAGCTGGACTTTGATGCCATCCAGCACCTGCGGGTTCGCGTGCCGCAAAGCGAAGGCAAACTTCTGGCACAAATTGAAGCGCGGGCGCGGATTCTGAAGCGCGCCTACCGGAATAGCACCGTGCAGATGGAAGTGGAAGCGCCGGAATCGTTGGCCCGCACCCTGCGGCCGTTTGCGGTTCCTTCAAAATAGCTATCGCGGTCTAAGAATTGCTTCGGCCGGAGTGTTGTGGCCGGGTAAAATGGCAAAAGCGGAACCTTGTAATGGCCAGTACCACTCTCATCACGGTAAGTGAGTACCTCAAAACCAGCTACCGTCCTGATTGTGACTATGTGAACGGGAGGCTTGAGGAGCGGAACGAGGGCGAGCACGATCATGCCGCATCGCAGGCTGCGCTGGTGCTTTGGTTTGGACAGCGTCAGCAGGAATGGAATATCGAAGTTCTCCCCGAACAGAGGATGCAGATCTCAGCAGCCCGCTTTCGCGTGCCTGACGTTTGTCTGGTTTGTCTGGATCAACCGGTCGAGCAGATTCTTACCAAACCTCCACTCGCATGCATCGAGATCTTGTCACCTGAAGACACCATGCGTCGTATGCAAGAGCGTGTTGAGGATTACCGCAGATTTGGCGTAAAGAACATCTGGATTCTGGATCCTGGTACCAGAAAGGGATACGACTGCGGGACCTCTGGCTGGCTGGAAGCGACGGAATTCCAGATTGCCGGCACACCCATTCGCCTGCTTCTCGCAGACCTTTTCTCCCGGATGCGGCGCAAGTAAGAGCATTGAATGCGGCAAGCAGTGCTTCAGTTCGATCCATCAAAAAGGCAAATTTGAGGCTATGGAAGTAGTCTGAGAGGAAGCCAAGCGCCAGAGGCTAAGGGCCACGGCACCAGCCTTCTCTGCTGCCGCAAAATTAAAAATGGGCCTGAAACCAAGAAGCGGTGACTTTTCCTTGGTCACAAGCCCATTCGATCCTGAATCGGATCGGAGGTGATACTTTTATTTTAGGCCTCTCCTCGCAGATGTCAAGAGTTTTCACAGATTTTTGCGTGTAGAACCTGCTCAGCCACTCTCGCCGCGTGCTCGCTTTTACAGGCGAAACCAGCTCTTGAAATTCAGCTCCGTCGCGCTGCAGGTTGCGTTGACACTGCCGCTAACCGAATGATAACTTGAATAGTTACTGGTCCCCAAGATCCACTTCTAATCACTGCAACGCAATGGATACCCTTAAGCAATTAGGCGAATTACTGCTTGCTTCCATCCCGACCATCATCTCTTTGCTGATTGTCTGGGGCGGATACCGAATCCTGGTGCAGAAGAAGCTCCAGCAGGTCCTGGCCGAGCGCCACGCCCGCACTGAAGGCGCCATCCAGCAGGCCCAGGCGGCCATTGCAAAAGCCGAAAAACGCACCACTGAATACGAGCAGAAGCTCGGGGAAGCGCGCTCTTCGATCTACAAGCTTCAGGAGGCGAGGCGGCGGCATGTGATGGAGAAGCGCAGTGCGGCGCTGGCGGAAGCCCATCGCCAGGCAGATGAGATGATCAAGCGCGCAAAGCTGGACCTGGAAAACGACGTGAAACAAGCGCGCGGCACACTCGAGCATCAGGCAGAAATGCTGGCCACTCAGATCATCAATTCCATTCTCAAGCCGGTCGCGGCCACGGGAAGCAGGTAGGCAATGTTGAAGAGGAGATTGCTTCCGCTCTTACTGCTGGCAATAGCTTTTGCTTTGCCGGCGGCTCCGCAACAGCCGGGAAAGGCCAACGCACAGGCAGAGCGGCAAGCGCAAGCATCAGCGCCACAATCCGCCGGCACGGAAAACGCTGCAAAGAACGAAGAAGGCGGGAAAGAAGCCAATCCCAATGATGTCTTCCGCCATTCAGATTCGGTGAAACTCGTTTCCCGGATCACGGGACTCAGCCTCGACGCGGCTTATTGGGTTTGCGTAGTCCTGAATTTCATTGTGGTCTTCGCGATCCTCTGGGTGCTGTTGAGAAAAGCCCTTCCCACGGTTTTCCGTAATCGTAGTGAAGCGATCCAGCGCAGACTGGAAGAAGCGAGAAAAGCAAGCGAGGAAGCGCGCGTCCGCTTGACCGCAGTGGAGGAGCGGCTCTCGCGGCTGGATGTTGAAATCGAACAGATGCGGCGCGAGGCTGAAAGCGGCGCCCATGCCGATGAAGAACGCGTGATGGCCGCGGCGGAAGAAGAGCGGCGCAGGATTGTTGAATCCGCACAGCAGGAAATCTCCCGTGCTGCCAGCGCAGCTCGTCGTGAATTGAAAGCTTATGTTGCTGAATTGGCCGTGGACCTGGCAGGAAAGCAAATTCGTTTGACCGAAAGCACCGATGAGAAGCTGGTTCGCCATTTTGCCGCGCGACTGGGGAAGGATGGCAACTGATGGCGGCCATCGCCAGCCGATATGCGCGCGCTTTCGCCGAAGTTGTGATTGATCTGCGGCTTGACCCGGAGCAGGCGTCGGCGCAATTGAACGATGTAGCGGCGCTGCTCAAGTCCAATGCCGAGTTGCGTACCGTGCTCGCTAATCCATCCGTGGCGCACCGCCAGAAACTTGCTCTACTGGACGCTATTGTTGGGCGACTGGGTGCTTCCAAGCCTCTGCGGAACTTCGTTGCAGTATTGATCGACCAGAAACGAATCGCGCAGATCACTGAAATCACCGAAAAATTCAGGGATGAACTGAATCAGCGTTTAGGAATTGTGGAAGCGCAGGTCAGCGCGGCGCGCGACCTCACGGCGGAAGAGAAACATTTGCTGGAACAAGAGGTGGCACGAATCACCGGCAAGAAGGTCCGTGCCAACTATTCCCGCAATGGTGATCTGCTGGGCGGCGCCGTGGTGCGCGTGGGCAGCACCATCTATGACGGATCGGTGCGCGGCCAGCTCAGGAAGATCAAGGAGCAAATCGCGTCCTCATGAAAACCTCTGAAACACAGAGGAAAGGAGGAAGCAGACGATTCGCCAGAATTTGTTGTTGGATTTCCTAAATATATGGGTTCAGGCTGGAGTTGAGAAAATTTCGCAAACAAACCTGGGGAACAATGAAATAAATCCTGATTCCTCCGCTTACTCTGTTCCTCTGCGTTTCAGAGGTTTAGAACAAAGGTCTTATGGCTCAAATTAAAGCAGACGAAATCACAAAGCTAATTCGCGAACAGATTGAAAACTACGAATCCAAGGTTTCAGTGGATGAAGTCGGGACCATCATCTCCCTGGGCGACGGAATAGCGCGCGTCTACGGACTGGATAAGGTCATGGCCGGTGAGCTGCTCGACTTTGGGCATGATGTTTCCGGCATTGCCATGAACCTGGAAGAAGACCAGGTAGGCGCGGTGCTGCTCGGTGATTACACTGAAATCAAAGAGGGCCAGGAGGTCCGGCGCACTCGCCGCATCATGTCTGTGCCTACCGGCCAAGGGCTGGTTGGCCGAGTGGTGAATTCATTAGGACAGCCGATTGACGATAAAGGCCCGATTCACGCCGATAAGTACATCAACATCGAGCGCATCGCTCCCGGAGTCATTGATCGGCAGCCCGTACGTGAGCCCATGGCCACCGGGATCAAGGCCATCGACTCCATGATTCCGATCGGCCGCGGACAGCGCGAACTCATCATCGGCGACCGCCAGACGGGGAAAACCGCCATCATTCTTGACACCATCATCAACAACAAAGGCAATGACCTGATTTGTATTTATTGCGCGATCGGTCAGAAGCGCTCGTCGATCGCACAGGTGGTCAAGATTCTGGAAGATTACGGCGCCATGGAGTACACGATTGTCGTGGCTGCGTCGGCTTCCGAGCCGGCGCCCATGCTTTATCTGGCGCCTTACGCCGCGTGCGCGATGGGTGAGTTTTTCCGCGACAAGGGCGGCCACTCTGTCGTCTTTTATGACGATCTCTCGAAACACGCTGCCGCGTATCGCGAAATTTCATTGTTGCTGCGCCGTCCGCCGGGCCGCGAGGCTTACCCCGGAGACGTTTTTTATCTGCACTCGCGTCTTCTCGAACGCGCGGCCAAAATGTCTGACAAGATGGGCGGAGGATCGCTCACGGCGTTGCCCGTGATCGAGACCCAGGCCAATGACGTTTCTGCGTATATTCCCACGAACGTAATTTCCATTACCGACGGGCAGATCTTTCTGGAGACCGACTTGTTTAACTCCGGCATTCGTCCTGCCGTGAACGTGGGCATATCGGTAAGCCGCGTGGGCGGTTCGGCACAGATCAAAGCGATGAAACAGGTAGCCGGCACACTCAAACTCGAGTTGGCACAGTATCGTGAGATGGCGGCCTTTGCGCAGTTTGGCTCGGATCTGGACAAGGCTACGCAGGCGCAGCTCAATCGCGGCAAACGCCTGGTGGAAATCCTGAAACAGGACCAGTTTCAACCGCTGCCATTCAGCAAGCAGATCCTGATCATTTTCGCCGGTACCAACGGACATCTGGATGACCTTGAGGTCGAGCAGATTCGTGAGTTTGAAACCGAACTCTACAAGTATGTCGATTCCATGAACGCCAAGTTGCTGGACGAGATCATGCAGAAGAAGATCATTGACGAGGCGATGAAAGCAGAGATCGAAAGAATATTAAAGGAATTCAAGCAGCGGTTTGTAAGCGAGCGCAAGCAGGCGAAGGCAGGAGCTAAAACATAGGTTACTGGGAACAGGGAATAGGGAATAGATAGCTAACGACTAAATACTAGAACCCATCTCAAAAATGGTATAACCGGTGAAAGTTCTTGTTGTCTGGCCTCAAAATCTCAGGATTTACGGCCTTTTTGCTACTTAAGTGCACCGATTTCCGCCGGTTATAGCATTTTTGAGATGGCTTCTAAGTACTAATTACTGATTTTTCATGGCCAATCTTCTCGACATTCGCAGGCGCATCCGCAGCGTGCGTAACACGCGGCAGATTACCAAGGCCATGCAGATGGTCTCGGCGGCCAAGCTGCGGCGGGCCCAGGAGCGCGCGTTAGCGGCGCGGCCATACGCGCAGATGCTTACGAATGTGCTCAAGTCCCTGGTGGCGCGGGCTGAAGTGTTCGATCCTGAGACCGGCGAACTCCGCCACCCGCTGCTGGTTCGACGTCCGGAAAACAACATCACCATCATTGTGGTTGCGGGCGAAAAAGGACTGGCCGGGGCCTTCAATTCCAACATCCTGAAGGCCGCCATGAACTTCATGGCTTCCCGACAGGGAAAGAACATTGACATTGTTGCAGTGGGCAAGAAAGCGCGCGATTTCTTTCGCCGGCGCTATCCTGTCGCGACCGAAGGTGGAGAGCGCAAGGCTGCCATCCAGATCGTTGCCGAGTATGTCGGGCTGCTGAACCGGGTGCAGGTTGCCGGCGCCCGCGAAATTGGAGAAGCGGTTGTTGCGAGCTATACAGAAGCCAGAACGGATGCGGTTTATCTCGCCTACAACGAGTTCAAGTCGGTGATTTCGCAGCGGCTGGTTGTTGACCGGATATTGCCGATAGAGAGAATCGGCGAAGTTGTTCATGAAGCTGCGGAAGAAAGCACTGAAGAGCAGCGTAAGCAGCGGATTGAAGCGGCAAAGCATGCCGGAGTGGGTGTCCGTCCGGCGGACACCAGCGCGATCGATCAGAGAGCGGCTGCGTTTGGCGCCGCTTCCGTCGACTATATCTATGAGCAACCGCCGGCACGACTCCTTGCGCGCCTCTTGCCGAGGTACGTGGGCGTTCAACTGTATCGCGCGATGCTGGAGTCGGAAGCGGCAGAACACGCCGCCCGCATGACCGCCATGGATGCAGCCACGAACAATGCCGGTGAGATGATTGATTCGCTTACTTTAGATATGAATCGCGTGCGCCAGGCGAAGATCACCCGAGAGATCATAGAAATCGTAAGCGGCGCTGCAGCATTGTGAAGAGCAGTAGCTAGTATTTAGTAGTTAGTACTTAGCAAGACAAGATTTTTCTAGAAGCGAGCAGCCAGGAGCCGAGTTTCATGCCCGAAAATATTGGAAGAGTCATTCAAGTTGCCGGACCAGCCGTAGACGTGCAATTCACAGAAGCCAGTCTGCCGCCCATCTACGAGGCGTTGCGCGTAACCAGTGAAGGCTTTGATCTTCCGCAGCCCATCAGCGTGGTCCTGGAGGTGCAGCAGCATCTGGGCGAAGGTCGCGTCCGTTGCGTCGCCATGGAAGCAACCGAGGGAATGGTGCGAGGAATGAAGGCGAGGGATCTCGGCGGCCCAATTACTGTACCAGTGGGAAAAGGCACGCTGGGGCGGGTGATGAATGTGATTGGGGAGCCCGTCGACCAGCTTGGTCCCGTTGCTGCCACGAAGCGTCTGCCAATCCACAGGCCTGCCCCATCGTTCGAAGAACAGTCCACCAAGGCGGAAATGTTTGAGACCGGGATCAAAGTGATTGATCTGATCCAGCCGTTTCTCAAAGGCGGGAAAATCGGGTTGTTCGGCGGCGCCGGTGTAGGCAAGACCGTCATCATTCAGGAGTTGATCAGGAACGTTGCCACGGAGCACAGTGGATATTCAGTGTTTGCCGGTGTGGGTGAACGCACCCGCGAGGGCAACGATCTGTGGCTGGAGATGACGGAATCGGAGGTCATTAACCCCGGCGTTCCGGAGGAATCCAAAGCCGCATTGATCTATGGTCAAATGACTGAGCCTCCGGGAGCGCGCCTGCGCGTGGCGCTGACCGCTCTTACTGTAGCGGAGTATTTCCGCGACGAGGAAGGCGCGGATACGCTGCTCTTTATCGACAACATCTTTCGCTTCACCCAGGCGGGCTCAGAGGTTTCCGCATTGCTCGGCCGCATGCCTTCCGCGGTGGGATACCAGCCAAACCTGGCAACCGAGATGGGCGAGTTGCAGGAGCGAATTACATCCACCAAGCGCGGATCAGTGACCTCCGTGCAGGCCATCTACGTTCCCGCTGACGATTTGACTGATCCCGCGCCGGCTACGACCTTTGCCCATCTCGACGCCACCACGGTGCTTTCACGGGCGTTGACTGAGATTGGAATTTATCCGGCTGTCGATCCATTGGCCTCCACCTCACGCATTCTCGACCCCCGGATCGTGGGCCAGGAACACTATGAGACAGCACAGGGCGTCAAACGGATCCTGCAACGCTACAAGGACCTGCAGGACATCATCGCGATTCTTGGCATTGAAGAGTTGAGCGAAGACGATAAGCTCACGGTTTCGCGCGCGCGCAAAGTACAGAAGTTCCTGTCGCAGCCGTTCCGTGTAGCCGAGCAGTTCACCGGACGCGCGGGCAAGTACATGAAAGTCCAGGATACGATTCGCGGGTTTAAGGAAATCATTGAAGGCAAACTCGACGACGTACCTGAGCAGGCGTTCCACATGAGAGGCGGCATTGAAGAGGTCTTGCAGGAAGCCGAGAAGATGAAGGGCAGCGTGGCTGCATAAGAGCAGGTGACAGGTTACAGGGGACAGGTTACAGGTTCATAAATTGGTAATTGAGTAAGTTGGTAATTTGAAAAGCAAAAGCAAAAGCGCATCAGCCAGGGCAACAAGATCGCTGAAATAATCATGGCAGACACTATCAAACTCGAGATTGTCACTCCTGAACGCCTGTTGGTGCAGGCCGATGCGGAAGAGGTTGTGATACCGGGAGAGTCAGGTTATCTGGGTGTGTTGCCGGGACACGCGCCACTCATCACCGAAATGGCGGTGGGCGAGATTGCCTATCGCGCCGGGGGTGAGGTCAAGCGCCTTGCCGTCGCCTGGGGCTTTGCTGAAGTCTTGCCGGACAAAGTGACAATCCTGGCGGAAATGGCGGAGAAGGCTGAGGAAATCGATGTGGTCCGGGCACGTGAGCAGAAAAAGCATGCTGAAGAAGAGCTGCGCAAAGCCGGTCCCGGCGGCAATGCTGATGCTCAGGCCCTGCTCGACCGCGCCAACGCCCGCCTGGCCGTTGCAGAGAAGCTGAATGCCCAGCTATCCAATCTGACACCGTAAGAGAAGCACTTAGCAATCAGCCCGCCACGGCGGATCTTCGACACTCAGCATTCAGTCCGCGAAGCAGCTTCTGTTTCACGAGAAATCCTCGCCAGCCAGGTTGGAGATCGGGGTTACAGCAACTGTGAAAATGCCCTAAATTAACTATGCTGCCTCGGGCACGACAGACTTGCCAAAAACCATCTGCTTCAATGTGAGCGCGTTCCTGGCTGCGTAGCCGTGCTGGTCGTTATCGAAGTAAACGTAAATTGCTTTCAGCGTTCCGGATTGAGCTTTGATCCATTTTGCCCATTTACCAAGTCGTTCGTCGCTGTAGCTGCCCTGGTATTTCCCCTGTTCCGGTCCATGTAGCCGCGCGTAGGTGAAATCCGCGGTCACATCCAGAGGCGAGTGATATCCAGCCAGTTCGTAAATGCAGAAAGCCGCGTTGAAGCGTTCCAACAGGCGGCTTACCTCGGGTTTCATCCAACTGGTTTCACGGAATTCAAAGGCGTAGCGATGCTTGCGGGGAAGGATCTCCAGCAGATTCTCCAGGCGCTCTACATTGACCTTCCACTTTGGCGGCAGCTGAAACAGGACCGGCCCCAATTTCCTGCCCAGATTTTCCGCGCGCGGCAGCAGGTTCTCCAGCGCATTTTCCGGATCTTTCAGTTTTTTGTTGTGAGTGATGAAGCGGCTGGCTTTGACTGCAAAAACAAAATTCGACGGCGTGGCATCGCGCCAGCACTCGAATGCATTCACCGTGGGAAGACGATAGAAACTGTTGTTCAGCTCGAGTGTATCGAAATGCCGGACATAGTATTCCAGCATTTTCGCCGTGGAGGTTTTAGCAGGGTAAAAGGGACCGATCCAGTGCCGGTAATGGTAACCGGAGGTCCCGATGCGGATGTCGCAAGTCATGCAGGTGCGATGGTTGCTTTTAGACCAACGTTGCCGCAGACGAAAACCTCACCACTGATTAACACGGATGTTACTGATCTTTTTCGATCAGTGAAAATCGGAATCATCAGTGTCCATCTGTGGTGAGTTTTGTGCTGTTAGTTAAAATCTGCTGCGCCCACTCTCAATACCGTCCGTGTTTTTCTGCCGCGCTCCACTTTGGTTTCTTCCGTGGTCTGGTGGGCCCAGGCGCCAAAGACCTTATCGCCGTAGGCGGCAAGCGCCAGATAGTCGCCCAGGAAATCTCCTTCCGCCTCGAACCGTTCCTGGTCAAAAGCGTAGTTGTTAAAGGCCTTGCCTCCGTCAGTCGAACGCGCCAGGGTCACGATGGTTTGTTTGTTGTCTCCGCGGCGATCGTAAAAGATCACGTTGACTGCTCCGCTGACCGGATCAACAGCCAGCCACTGGAAAAACTGGTCAGTCCCGTTGTGAATGGCATCATTGTTCACGCGAACCGATGCGCTCCAGCTCTGCCCGTGGTCGCTGGAGGAGGAGACAAAAACATCGACGTCGCCATTGGTGTAATCGCTCCACGCGACATACAAATTTCCGCTGCGCGGATCAATTCCGATCTGCGGGAAGCCATTGGAGCGCGATACGCCGCTGATTCCGAAGAATCCCGGCCCGGTCTGAAGAATGCGGCGTTCTTTGGAGAACGAGACGCCGCCATCATGGGAGACGGCCATCATGATGCCATCGCGGTCATCCCAGACGGTGTAAATCGTTCCATCGGGCGCGACCGCCGCGTCGAATCCTTCCAGCGCGCCATTATCATCACGCGGCAGGCCGGGAACGCTGCTGAGCTTGATGGGCTTTGACCAGGTTGCGCCGCCGTCAATGGAGCGAGAGAACAGAAGCTCCGTTGTCGCCAAAGTGAACTGCGTCCAACCGATATACAGGTCACCGGCGTGCGGGCCAGAGGTCGCGGCGACGACGTAGGGCTTGTCTTCGAACGGGATTTGCGGAGTTGACTCATGTGAGATCACGGCGGATGCATTCACCGGCCACGACTGGCCGCTGTCGGTTGAGCGGCGAACGAAGATGCCGTTCCGCGTGGCTCCCTGCGCCCAGTACTGGCTTGTGCCCAGCTTATCGAACGCGATGTAACAGAGCACCGGGTGGCCAGCAGCGTCGAAAGTGATGGAGACGTCGCCGGAGATGCGGTACTCCTTCGGCGCTGTGTTCTCCGCGGTTTTCCAGGTGAGCCCGCCATCCTGTGAGTAGGCGACGCTGGCATTGATCTGCCAGGCGACGGCCACCTGCTGCGGGTTTTTCGGGTTCACCGCGATGGAAGGCTCATTGAAATATCCCGGTTTGGGAGTGATGTCCGCCAGATGAACCTTGGGAGCGGGAGGAAGCTGTTGGGCGAATGAGACGGAGACGAGGACAAAGAAAACGCAGGCGCGTAGGGGCATAGGAGAGTAAACAGTAATTAGTAATTAGCAAAACCTGAACCGAAACACATTCTATATCTTCAATCCTTCGTTCCACCGCACCTGTTCGGCAAACTGCTTGCGTAACTCTCCCGGATCAGCTCCCTTTAATCGCAGCGTGCGCAGGCTGAGCGCGTCATGCCGCTTGGCCAGACGCACATCGTGTTCGTCGAGCATGAGAGGACAGTGAAAGTAGGTTGGAACGGCGAGGCCGAGCGCGCGAATCAAGAGCAATTGGCGTGCAGTGCTCTTCAGCAGATCTGCGCCACGGACGACTTCTGTGATCTGCATCGCCTGATCGTCGGCGACCACAGCGAGTTGGTATGCCGGGATGTCGTCGCGCCGCCATATGAGGAAGTCTGAAAAATCTTTACCGGCAACAAACTCCTGGTGCCCGAAGCACAAATCATCAAAACTAATCTTTTCTTGATCCGGAACCTTGAACCGCCAGCTTATTCCTGTGGGAGAGTCCCAGTCTTTTGCGGTTGCGAGCTTTTCGCGGCAGGTTCCCGGGTATGGGATTTCATCATCGTCGTCGTGTGGCGCCTGGAGCGCGCGCTCCAGATCTTTGCGCGAGCAGGAGCACGGATAGATGCAACCGGCATCGCGCAGCCGCCGCCAGACTCCCAGGTAACAATCGCGGCGCTGGCTTTGAGAGTAGGGAGCAAAAGGGCCGCCAGTGTCGGGTCCTTCATCCCAGTCGAGGCCGAGCCAGCGCAGGTCTTCGAACATGGCGGCGACAAACTCCGGCTTGCAGCGCTGGTAGTCAAGATCTTCATTGCGGAAGATGAGCTTGGCGCCGGCCGCCCGCGCGCGCTGATGTGCGACCCAGAAAGTGCGCGCGTGACCCAGGTGGAGAT
>DATDNH010000096.1:0-5819 GCA_036518395.1 Candidatus Angelobacter sp.
GGAAAGGGGGGGCAGCACATATCTTCGACCACTTTGCACGCGGTGGCCGAAATCACGCGCGGCGCAAACGATGACCTTGTGATCTCGCCTGACGGCAAAACCCTGGTCTTTACCCGCATGTCGGTTCAGGCGCCAAACGAAGTTTACAAGCTTGCTATTGGATCAAAGCAGGCAGAAAAACTCACTCATCTGAATGATCCGGTGCTGTCGCAGGTGGCGATGCAGCCGCTGGAGTCGTTCTGGTTTGCGGGCGCCGGAGGGACCAAAGTGCAAGGCTTTCTTGTGAAACCCCCCAATTTCGACGCGAACAAAAAATATCCAATGAAATTTTTGATCCACGGCGGCCCCCAAGGTCAATGGGGTGATGAATGGAGTTATCGCTGGAACCCGGAATTGTTTGCCGCCAATGGCTACCTGATAGTGATGATCAATCCGCGCGGATCTACCGGATACGAGCAGCCTTTTATTGACGAGATCAATGGTGATTGGGGCGGCAAGCCGTTCATTGATCTGATGCGTGGACTCGATTATGTGGAGAAAACCTATCCGTTTGTGGACAAACAACGGGAATGCGCGCTGGGAGCAAGTTATGGCGGCTATATGATCAACTGGATTCTTGGGCATACCAACCGCTTCAAGTGCCTGGTTTCCCATGACGGAATGTTCAATGCCGAGTCGGCTTATGGCAGCACCGAGGAACTTTGGTTCAACGAATGGGAGTTCAAGGGAACGCCCTGGACGAATCGTGCACTGTATCGCAAGTGGTCGCCGCACGAGTATGCCGCGCAGTTTAAGACTCCCACTCTGGTGGTGCATGGCCAGTTGGATTACCGGCTTGATGTGTCAGAGGGTTTTCAGCTCTTTACTACATTACAGCGATTGAAGATACCGTCGAAAATGCTGTATTTCCCTGACGAAGGCCACTGGGTGCTGAAGCCGCAGAACAGCCAGCTCTGGTACAAGACGGTCAATGAGTGGGTGGATGGGTATATAGGGAAATAAGAGTATCGGGTGATCCCGCAGAGCGGGATTGGGTGATCGGGTGATTGGCACTCCAATGATCTGAGGATGAGAGAGGCCCCATGCCCAACGGCCAACAGCCTTCGTTATCCATTTATGAAATCTGCCGTTGTAAAATCCCTGCGTGGCTAAATCTTCCAGCGTCTTTGTAGTCTTGCTCGCTTCTGCCATGATGGGGCAGCAGCAGCCGGGAAGCCAACCGCAAATCAAGCTCAACGTCCTGAATGTATGTACGCCGTCGGCGGAAGAGCAGGCGGTGTTGAAGAGCGCTTTGTCCCAGGTTTCGGGAAACCCGGCGTTTGCGGAAGATTATGAAATATCGCGCGGCCGTGCCACGCTGAAAGACGCTCCAACGTCCAAGTTTGTCAGGCTCCGGCGCGACTTTGCCGCTCAGTCCTCCCTCATGACCGCGCAATACAGCATGAGCACTGACGACGAAGTCACCATTGAGACCCTGGTCTTGCGCATGCGCGATCCGAAAGAGTTTCACGAGCTCTCGTTGGAAGATCGTGTCTCATCCAGCGCAGCATCGCCGCTTTCTGTAGTCTCCGCAGATACGCCGCCCGCCCGCATCCGCATTGAGCGCCTGGGGAAGGGTTCCGTTGTGCTATCGCGCTGCGAGGCCACCGATCAGAGTGCCTATGAGCCGCTCTTCAAGCAGGCATCTGATCTCATGGCTCGCTATCGTGGCGCACTCGGCTTGCGCAGTGCCTTCCGGGCGGATATAGGATGGTTGGGCAGCAAGCCTGAAGCGCAGGGAAAACGCCAGAAACAGCGTTGAAACCATATCGAGATGCATGAATCTAACAGACGGCATGGAAAACTCTGTTCGTGACACCGTGATTCTCGGGACCGGCTGTTCAGGTCTGACGGCCGCCATTTATGCTGCGCGTGCCAATCTGAAGCCGCTGGTCATCGAGGGGCACGAGCCTGGGGGACAGCTCGCCTTGACAACCCTGGTAGAGAACTTCCCGGGATTTCCGGAAGGCATACAAGGGCCCGAACTGATCGAGAACATGCGCAAACAGGCTGCGCGCTTCGGCGCCGAGTACATGAGTGGCCACCTGGTCAGCGCAGATTTGAGCCATGCTCCTTATAGTCTGAATTTTGGCGCCAAAACCGTCCGCACCAGCACCCTGATCATCGCCAGCGGAGCTTCGGCACGATGGCTGGGACTGCCCAGCGAGCAGGCGCTGATCGGTCATGGCGTTTCATCATGCGCCACGTGTGATGGATTCTTTTTCCGCGATAAGCCGATCACTGTGATCGGCGGCGGCGATTCTGCCATGGAAGAGGCGCTGTTTCTCACCCGCTTTGCCAGCCAGGTTACCTTGATTCATCGCCGCGAGCATTTTCGCGCTTCCAAGATCATGCTGGATCGCGCCCGGATGCACGAGAAAATTGAGTTCCTCACAGACACGATCGTGGAAGAGGTTCATGACGTGGCACGGAAGGAAGTTACCGGCCTCAAGCTCCGCCACGTGAAGACTGGTAAGGTCTGGGATTTCCCCACCAGCGCCATGTTCCTGGGAATTGGACATATCCCGAATGCAAAAATGTTTACCGGACAGCTTGAAATGGACGCTGACGGATATCTGAAGACCCACGACCAGGTCTTCACCAATGTGCCGGGAGTATTTGCCTGTGGTGACGTGCAGGACCGCCGCTATCGACAGGCAATCACCGCCGCGGGCACCGGCTGCGCCGCAGCCATGGAAGCAGAAAAATTCCTCGAAGAACACGGCCAGTAAAGCGACACGTTTGGGAAAAACGCACGCATGGGGTTACGATAAGTCGCTTCATCCGATATCTTTTTTGCCCATCTTCAGTCAAAGGTCATTATGAAAAAGACATTGCTTGTGTGCGCATGCTTCTGCCTGGTGCTCATTTCTGTTTCTTTTGCTCAATCTGCAGGGGCGCAGGCCAAATCGGCTTCGGCGGCCGATGCCGACGCGGCGCTTCCGTATTCGCCGAGCCTCGACGTGAGTTCGATGGACAAGGCAGTGGATCCTTGCGTGGATTTCTATCAATACTCCTGTGGCGGATGGCAGAAAAAGAATCCTATCCCCAGTGATCAGGTTTCATGGAGCGTCTACGGAAAGCTCTACCAGGACAACCTGTCCTTTCTGCGCGGCATTCTGGAGCAGGCGGCGACGGAAAAAGGGAAGCGCGACGCTGTTACACAGAAAATCGGCGATTTTTATGCCGCCTGTATGGATGAAGCAGCGGTGGAGAAGCGTGGATTGGACGCCATCAAGCCGCAGCTGGACGCCATTGCGCAACTCAAGTCCGCGCATGATCTGGGGCCCCTGGTGGCAAGGCTGCAGTTGAGCGTTACCGGACCAATCATTTTTGCCGGGGGTTCACGGCAGGATCCCGACAACTCAGAACAGCAGATTGCGGGGGTGTACCAGAGCGGATTGGGTTTGCCGGACCGCGATTACTACACCAAGGAGGATGCCAAGTCCAAAGAGATTCGCGAGCGTTATCTCCAGCATGTACAAACGGTATTTGAGCTGCTGGGCGATGCTCCCGCTGCCGCCAAGGCAAACGCCGAGGTGGTCATGAATATGGAAACCGCGCTGGCAAATGCTTCCATGACGCGCGTCGAGCAGCGCGATCCCTATAAACGCAAAAACAAAATCAGCCTGGCCGATCTGGACCAACTGGTCCCAAATTTCAACTGGCAGGCATATTTTCACGAGCTGAAGGCCCCGCAGTTTCAGATCATCAATGTGGCGCCGCCATCATTCTTCAAAGAAGTGAACGCCCAACTCGCGGCCGAGCCGCTGGGAAACTGGAAAAACTACCTGCGCTTTCACGTGGCCAACGCCTATGCGCCCTACCTTTCCTCAAGGTTTGTCGAGGACAATTTCGAGTTTTATTTGAAATATCTGCGTGGGGCCAAGGAGATGCAGCCGCGCTGGCGGCGTTGCGTGCAGTTTACTGACCGCGACCTGGGCGAAGCCCTGGGCCAGGCGTACGTTCGCAAGGTATTTTCTCCCGCATTGAAACAGAGCACGCTGGACATGGTCCAGCGCATTGAAGCTGCCATGGAAATTCGCATCAACCAGCTTGACTGGATGAGCCCGGCAACCAAGCAGCAGGCGCTGGCCAAGCTGCATTCCATCCGCAACAAAATTGGGTATCCGGAGAAGTGGAGGGACTACAGCTCAGTCAAAATCGAGCGCAATGATTTCCTCGGCGATGTACAAAGGGCGACGGAATTCGAACGTCATCGCAACATCAACAAGATCGGACAACCGGTGGACCGCGCCGAGTGGGGCATGACGCCTCCCACGGTGAATGCCTACTACAACGGTCAGATGAACGACATCAACTTTCCTGCCGGAGTGCTGCAGCCGCCTCTTTACGACGCCAAAATGGACGATGCTCCGAATTACGGCGATACCGGCGGCACCATCGGCCACGAGCTCACCCACGGGTTTGACGACCAGGGCAGCAAGTTCGATGCGCAGGGCAATCTGCGGGAATGGTGGACCAAAGAGGATCGGGAAAAGTTTGAGCAGCGAACCAAATGCATTTCCGACCAGTATGCGCAGTATGTGGTCGTGGACGATATTCACATCAACAGCAAACTGACGCTAGGGGAGGATGTGGCCGATCTCGGGGGCGAAATCCTGGCTTACATGGCGTGGAAAGATGCCACAAAAGGGAAGGAATTGAAGCCGCAGGATGATCTTAATCCGGATCAGCGGTTCTTCATCGGCTTTGCCCAGTGGGCGTGCGACAACGAACGCCCGGAAAATATGCGGGTCCGGGCGTTGACCGATCCTCATTCACCAGCCCGCTACCGGATCAATGGCGTGGTGGTCAACATGCCGGAGTTCGCCCGGGCCTTTGGCTGCAGGCAGGGACAGCCTATGGTCAAAGCAGCGGAAAATGTGTGCAAGGTCTGGTGAGTTAAGTCGCGGACCATTGTTTCACTCTAGACACAGGTGGACCAAGAATGTCTGCCGGTTATGGCCGTCCGACTGGCTAACAGGTGGTTTCTTTCGTATGCCGCTCAAAATGAAGCGTTTAGCCGCTGCTTTGCCGCGATTTTCGCGATCCCACGCATCTACTCGGTTTGGAATTAAGTACCTGATGTAACAAACTTACAAAAAACCATGAAACGCTAAGGCCAGATTTCTCACTATTCCAATAGAAGGCCAAAATTTTTCAAGTTGGCCTTGATACAAGGGCCCGCGATTCTTAGGGAATTTTAAGAATCGATCAGGAGTCTGGATTGAAAAGACTGGACGCGTCCGTAGGACACCGGCAAGAGAGCAATGTTACCGTTCTTGATGCTCGGCGGAGGTTAAGCGGAGCACTGAAGGTGCCGAGCCACGCAAATGCTGAAGTATACTTGTCCGCGAAGACCGTGCAGTTTTACCAATTTGACGAAAATTATCTTCGGCGACTCCGCCAAGGCGACCGAGCCACACAGAAGCACTTCGTCTCTTATTTCAACAAGCTCCTACGCATCAAACTGCGCGGCAAGAAGATGGGTGTAGAGGACATCAACGATATCCAGCAGGAGACTTTGCTGCGCGTTCTGGTGGCAATCAGGACCGGCGAAGTGCACCAGCCGGAAAGGCTGGGATCATTCGTCAACTCGACCTGCAATAACGTTTTGCACGAATGGTATAGGGACGAGGCCAGAAACCGGCACGTGGATATAGATTCAGTTGATTTCCCCGACGGGAATTCGGACCTGGAAGCGCAGATCATGTCCAGCGAACGGGCCGGCAAGCTGCAGTCCGTAATCGCTAAACTGCCGGAGCGAGATCGGAAAA
>DATDNH010000097.1:0-14269 GCA_036518395.1 Candidatus Angelobacter sp.
ATCATTTGCTGCTGGGCGACATTTCCGCGGAATCCGCTGTTCAGCCGACCGAACTTGAAGGTCTGAGCGTAGTTCCTGCCCACAAAAACCTGATCGGCGCCAACATCGAACTGGTAACAGCAGACGACCGCGAATTCCGCCTGCGTAGGGCCCTGGAAAGCATTCGCGGCCGCTACGAATTCGTTGTTTTGGACTGCCCTCCAGCCCTGGATCTGCTGACCTTGAACGCTTTAGTGGCTGCCGATTCCGTGCTGATACCCATGCAGGCCGAATATTTCGCCCTGGAAGGCATCAGCGAGCTTTTAGACACGATTGACCGGCTACAACACAGTTTCAACCCGGATTTGCAGGTAGAAGGCGTGGTTTTGACCATGTTTGACGACCGTACCAACCTGGCCCAGCAGGTGGCGGCAGAGCTGAAGAAGCATTTCGGAGACAAGCTGCTGTCTACCGCGATCCCCAGAAACATCCGGCTGGCAGAAGCGCCCAGCTACGGCAAGCCGGCATTGCTGTATGACGTCCGCTCACGCGGCGCGGAAAGTTACATTCGTTTGGCCAAAGAGCTGATGGATCGCATCCTGAAAGCTCAGCCAGTTCAACAGGTGGTAGAAAAGTTCTCCGAACCAGGTCCAGAGTTGGTGGAGGTACAGAACGTTGATGAACGACAAACGTAAAGTGTTAGGCCGTGGGCTGGATTCGCTTTTGCCCGGCCGATCAGCTTCCGCGGCAGTTGCAGTTCCGGAGCGCGCAGTTTCAGCGCGCGAAATCCCTGTGGATCTCATTGACTCCAACCCTTACCAGACGCGCCGTCGCATCAACGACGAAGCCCTGCGCGAACTGTCGGAATCGATCAGGGTCAGCGGTGTGGTGCAGCCTGTGGTGGTGCGTCCGGAAGCAGGCGGCAGATTTCAACTCGTTGCCGGCGAGCGCCGCTGGCTGGCCTGCAAGCTGGCAGACAAGAGCACGATTCCTGCGATTGTGCGGGAAATCTCCAATGAACAGGCGATGGAGATCACCATCATTGAAAATCTGCAGCGCGAAGACCTGAATCCGGTAGAGCAGGCCCGCGCTTTTGAGCGTCTGAGCCGCGAGTTCGGGCTGACCCAGGAGCAGATCGCCTCACGAACCGGAAAGGACCGCGCCTCCATTGCCAACTTCATCCGTCTGCTGAAATTGCCGGACGAGATTCAGACACTCATGGAATCGGGCGAGCTAAGTTTTGGACACGGGAAAGTGCTGTGTGCGCTCGTCGGGTTCCCTGACTTGCTGGCCAAAGCTGCGCAGGAAATTGTGAAAAAGAGTTTGTCTGTGCGGCAGACCGAGGAACTTGTGGCGGCGATGCTGAATCCGGAATCGACCGAACACAAGCAGCCACAGCAGCGTCCGGTTGATCCGAATGTGCGCGAAGCTGCAAGAACCCTGGAGCAGGCCCTGGGCGTGAAAGTGGAAATCAAGGACTATAAGGGCAAAGGCAAAATCATTCTCAAATACGCTTCCCTGGAAGATTTTGACCGCATCGTCGAAGCGCTGGCACACTAAACCCTGAATTAGCCGCGAATAAGCGCCGATTTCAGGCGCAAAAATTATATCGATAAGTATCGATGTAGCGTTGATCAAGAGGCGGGAGTTCTCACCCCGGTCTTCGAATGGCGTAATTATTCTCCACCTGTTCGCCGTAATAACATGAAAATAAAGACAATAAAGTTATGGACATGATTTACAATGTTATGGTTAGATATAGCTTGGCCTCCAAGGGTCCGGGCTCCGACGCGCGCCGCTTTTGCGAGTGGAGCCGTGGAGGGCTGGATTGAACACGCTCGTTAAACAACCTAAGCCGATTTGCGGAGCGTGCAGATGCCACGGCTTGCCGTGGGAGCGAAGGCATAGCCAAGCGGGAGTCCCGCAGGCGAAATCCTGCCTGCCCCGGCTTGCCGTGGGAGCGAAGGATCTGCAGAGGCCACAGCTTGCGTTTATCTGGTTTGAATCAACGGCAAACCAGGTTCGTTTTTGGTGAGGGTTACGCTTGGTCGAGTCTGTTTTTCGCCAGTGTTTACGCGGGTTGTTACGCTGTTACGGATCTTCGCACGATTTTAATTCAAGGAGCGGAATGGAGCGGATAGAGCGGATGTCGCTTCCGATCCGCTCCCGAGGATCTGGTTTCGATTCAGCAACATAGAGGCTCCGGAGCGGCAGCGCGGAAAAAACGCTTTTTTGTAGTTTATCCCGACGGCAGGAGGGATCGCTACCGGCGTTGAGAAAGTCTGAGCGCGAATACCCACGGAAATTCGTAGCACATGTATGTTGGGTTTGGTTTCGGACTAGCAGCTAGGAGCTAGGTAGCTGGAAGCTGATTTTGATCAGTGTTTACGCAGGTTGTCACGCTGTCACGCCTTCTGGCGCGGTTTTTGTTGTTGTAGCTTATCCCGAAGCAACCGGGGTTTTTGCTTTGACCAATCGCCAGCTGCTAATTGCCAATTGCTTTGACCTAGCTGGTAAGCCAGCCTTCGGTTACGGATGTCGGGAATCAGAAATCGCCAGTAAAGACGCGGGTTGTTACGCTGTTACGGATTCTCGCACGGTTTTGTTCTTGTAGTTATCCCGACGGCAGGAGGGATCGCTACCCGCGTTGTGAAAGTCTGCGGGGCGAATGCCCCCGGGAATTCGGCACAATGAGTTGGCTTGGATTCGGACTAGCAGCCTGGAATCTGGCCGCCAAGTAGCTGGCTTTTCTGGTCACACTTGCTGATCTCGTTTTCAGCCAGTGTTTATGCGGGTTGTCACGCTGTCACGGATTCTCGCACGGTTTTGTTCTTGTAGTTTATCCCGACGCAGGAGGGATCTCTACGAGCGTTGATACTGTCTCAGGGCGAATGCCCAACGCGGAATTTGGGACTGTTGTCTTTGGGGCTGCCTGCATCCGTAATAAGGTTCGGTTCTAGTCACGGATGAATCGATTTGATTTTTGCCAGTGTTTATGCGGGTTGTCACGCTGTCACGGATTCTCGCGTGGTTTTGTTTTGCCTTTGACTTTGCTGAAAGCCGGCAGCCCGGACCTGGAAGCTGCTAATCGGTCAATTTAGTGTCTCAATCCGGTCCAGTTTTCGGCGACTACGATGGAATTACCTGGATTGGCGGGATCGTATTTGATCGATGCAGGAAGACCTACGCGGCAGGTGTGAAGATCGACCAGGTGGCGCAAGTGGGTGACGTCCTGCGAAGCTTCATAGCTGACGCCGGCAACATCGTACTGATAGATCAGCAATTGCAGCTCACCTGAGCCGTTGAGGCTCATCTCGCTGACATCAGTGACGGTGCCATCGGTAATGCGGCCCGAGCCGCTGATGCGCAGCCTGCGCTCGCGCTCGCGTTGTTCCGGTGTTTTGCGGTGACGGCGGGCCCAGGTGAAAACCGCCACAGACACGGTGGCAGCTCCAAGTGCGATAGCAGAATAAAGACGAAGTGTCGAACTCATAGCTCTACGTCTCTCCAAAAGAGACGTATTCCTGATATTGAGTGAAGAATAGCCGGTTCAGCGTTACAAGAAAATCCGCAGGAAACCCTAAAAGTTCCCTCACCGATTCATGCTGTGCCGGAATAACAGCTCATCATAACCAAAATTTTCTGTTGCAGGGTAGTTACAAATTGTCATCTACCACCGGGTTCTTGAGTGTGCCAATGCCCGGTATGGAAACTTCAACCACGTCTCCGGCGGAAAGCGGGCCTACGCCGGCCGGTGTTCCGGTCAGGATCAGATCGCCGGGAAGCAGAGTCATGAAACTTGTGATGTAACGGATTACAAGGTCGAGAGGGAAGATGAAGTCGCGGGTGTTGCCCGACTGGCGGATTTGGCCGTTCACGCGGGTTTCCACCTGCACGCCTTTCCAGGGATCGACTTCATCACTGACGGCGGGGCCAAGAGGACAGAATGTATCAAAGCCCTTGGCGCGCGCCCACTGGTTGTCTTTTTTCTGCAGGTCGCGCGCCGTGACCTCATTGGCGCAGGTATAGGCAAAAATGAACGGACGCACGTCCTGGTCGTCACGCAGTTTGCGGCACGGGCTCTTGATCACAACGGTGAGTTCACCTTCAAAGTGGACTTCTTTGGAAATTTTGGGCAGAACAATCTTGTCGTTCTGCCCGATGATCGCCGAAGGTGGCTTGAGAAAGATCAGCGGCTCCGGAGGCGGCTGATTGCCCAGCTCTTTTGCGTGGTCCAGATAATTACGGCCAACGCAGACCAGCTTTGACGGCTGTACCGGAGGCAGCAGTTTGGCCGACGCAAGCGGCATTGAGCTGGTCTTTCCGGCTTTGTTCAAGTCGGGAAGTCCGGTGAGATCGGCGGCGAGCGTGTGCGTGATGTGTTCTGCGCCGGCGACAGATTCAATCAGACCGAATTGTGGACCCTGCGATGAAGAGAAGCGGCAGTATTTCATAGGAAAGCAGTCATTAGTGCTTAGTATTTAACAACAGCACTTAACCCAACGGCGCCTGGCCTTTGGCCCTTGGCTCACAACAGCCCATACCATTGAGCCATCTTTCAAAACAGCAAGTATTTCGCACTGCCGCAAAATGTGTCAAAAGTGTGGCTGCTACTCGCCCGCAGCTTTGGCTTTTGATTTTTGTTTTCGCAGATATGCGGAGCAGTAGGGATAAGTCTCGGCTGATTCGGCCATGCCGGCTTTGATCGGTTGTTCTTCGATCGCGGTTTTGTGTTTCAAATAGCTGGCTCGGTCAGTGACGCGTGCGGTTTTGCTTTCAAATTCCCAGATCCATCCACGAATCTCAAATTCCGCGCGCGCGCGAAAGGCAGACCTGGCCTTGATGTGACGGAGAATCTGCTCGATTGTGTGTTCACCATAAACCGTCACCAGCAGCTGGACAAAATTGCGCATGATGACAAATTCGTTGACTTTGAAACGGCCATCGCCCACACAATTCCCCAGCACGTCAATGAACATATTGGCCATGCGCTCGGATTGCAGCAGGGCCTTGCCCTGGGAGGTCTTCAGAGTGACAAAGAAAGTTTGAGGGCTGCGGCGGGGCTGCTTGGCGCCCGGCTTGTTTCGAAAACGCATCATTTTGGCGGCGATTGATCTGCCACAGACGCTGCCGGAACCGTCACCTGGGCATTGACCGATCCCAGTATGCCGGTAAGATTGTCGCGGACGGCCAACCGCACATAGTAATTTCCGGGCGGCAGTTCAACACTCAATTGGCACGGGAACCAGGAGCGATTAATTTTTTCAAACACATCCTGCTTTACTGCGGCTTCCATCCTGCTGGCTTCAGTGGTAACGGGATGTTCTACATCCTTGGGCGGATAAACACGGGCCGCGCAATCGACTTCGGCGTGGTGCAATCCATCAGCGCCAGTCTCAAAGAGAATCTGATGAGGATCGATGATATATCGCATCACGACCTTGTTCTGGGTTTGGGCCGACGGAGGCAGGACAATGGCTTCGAATTGCAGCGCGGTGGCCACGGGAGAATTCGGATCCAGCGCCACGCTGAAGTCGCGGTCTTTCTGCTCGGGGTGACGTTTGTCGAAGGCCGCGCGATCGGTGGCAAAATATCCTAACCGGTAGCGCAGCTTTACGTCATGGCGCTCCGAGCTGACCTGGATTTTGCGAAATCGGCCGTCCCAGTTCTTGTTTTCCGGATAATAACCGAGCGTGTAATAAGTTGAACCGTCTTCCATGTCGCCAAGCAAGGCGCGATCCAGACCGTTGCGGTTGTAATAAGCCTTGCCGCCGGTTTTATCCGCGATGTCGTTCATGTTGCTGTGAGCCTCAAACAGCTCTTCCATCTGTTTGCCTTCAGCCCGTATGGCAAATGCGCCCATGACGCTGCGGCCGCTCAAATTTTGTGCACTGTCGTAGAGCACGCTGCCAACCAGGCCTCGAGCATCGATGGGATACACAGCCACTTGGGCGTCGGCAAACAAATTCGCGACGAGGGCAAGCTGGTCCTCATAGCTGCGGCGGGTACGGGCCGCGCTGGCGCCATCAGGCAGCTTACGCCCTGGAGAGCGTCCCTGTGACGCGTCATCAATAGGAATATCCGCGCCATTAGCGAAAATGTGCACTGGAACGGATTCTGTGAGCCAGATCAAGTTCTTTCTTCCCGGATAGCCGGCCAGCATTCTCGCCAGCGAGGTCAAGGCAGAGACCGTGTAAGCGATCCGGAGGTCCATCTGGTTCGAGCCGCTCTCCTGAGCAAAATTGTCCATCTGCTGCTTCATCTGCGGAGCTTTTTCCTGCAATGTCTCGAGGGCCCAGCCTTGAAGGGTCATGGGAACCTCAGGAGTGCCAGTGGGACTGCTGAGAACGTGCGAACTCTCTCCCTTGAATGCCTGAATGACCTTCTTCAATTCCGTCAGATCGGTAGTGAAATCCTGGAGCAGGCGCAATTTCTTCCCCAAGGCATAAATCGCAACCGGCTGGCCCTGGGGTAACTTTTCCAGGAAGCTCACCATTTCAGAGCGCACATAAGCCTGGTTCAGCAGCGTGGTATTGAGGCCGTCCAATAAGATGACATTCAGGGCGCTGTTTGACCGAAACCGCGGGGCATTACGAAACACATTCAGTGCGAGCGATTCCGATTCCGCGGATTGCACTGGAACGGCGCTAGGATTCTGGAAGGCGAAGACGCTGATTTTCTGCTCTTTGCCATCTTCACGAACTTTGAAATCTGAAGCCTGAAGATCGGTCACGGTCTGGCCCTTCTTGTCGTGGGCCAGCACATCTACGATTACCAACCGCGTTCTGGCTTTGAGCACGGGTGTTGGCGTGGTTTTCTCGACCTTAGACTCGGGAGACCGCTGACCAGCGGCTTGTACGCTATCTGATTGCGCCCATAGAGCCTGGCTGAGAAGCGTGGCCAGGATGGCAGCGTGAAGACCGAAGCGCGCCATAGGAACTCCTTCGGGAGAGGCGTCATTATCATACTCTCGCGGACTTGCGATTTGTGACTGTGACTTTGTCCGGTTGTTCCCATTGAAGAGTTCCCAGGCGCTACAGATCCGCCATTTCATTGACCCGATTCAATGTGACCCCTAAAATGGAGAACAACAGTGAATACAAGGGATGGTTAAGTGCCACTCTACGAATACCGCTGCAAAAAGTGCCAGCACACATTCGAAAGAATCCAAAAGTTCTCTGATCCGCCGGTAAGAAAGTGTCCGGAATGTGGCGCGCCAGTTGAGCAACTGCTGTCCGCCCCGGCAGTGCAGTTCAAAGGCAGCGGCTGGTACGTAACGGATTATGCGCGGAAAGGCGAGCCAGGCAAATCGGCTACTTCGGATTCGAGCAAAGACGGCGCCAAGCCCGCGGAAAAGTCTGAGAGCAAGAAGACTGAGACGAAAAGCGAATCGAGATCTAAGAAATAATCTCTTTGAATAAAAATAAAGGACGCCGAGTGACGTCCTTTGATAGCTATGGGCCGCAACTGTTTATGCGGCTTTCTTCTTTGGCACCTTGGCGCCTTTCTGTCGCGCCTTGGAAAGCCCAATGGCAATGGCTTGTTTGCGGTTCTTTACTTTGTGCTTGCCAGAGCGCATGTGGTGCATCTCTGTGCGAACTTCCTGGCCGGCTTTCTTGCTGTATTTGCGCCCGCCGGATTTCTTTCTTGGCATCTTGCACCCCCTTAGGTAGTAAGAAGGCAGCGTGAAAAAGGAGGTTGCAACATAATCGGGTCAACCAATCATCGTGTGATCTGCTGATCGCGCGCGATCTAAGACGGTGCGGAGCACCGTCTCCACGTTGATTTCTTATTTGTCAGCTTTTCTTATCTGCGGCGGCCGGTGCGCTGTGGCTGTGGTTCCTTGGCGTGGCGATCGGCCACAGTGAACACCACCTGACGTCGCGGAACATCAGCGTCGATGACCACGTGATCGCCGTGTAGCACTTCACCTTCCAGAATCTTCAACGCCAGTGGATCCTGGATCAATCGCTGGATGGCCCGCTTCAACGGTCGCGCACCGTAGGCGCGATCGTAGCCTTCCATGAACAGCAGTTCCTTGGCGCTCTGTGTCAGCTCGATGGTGATCTTGCGATCGGCCAGAAGCTTGCGCAGATCGTCCAGGCGCAGCTCGATAATGCGTGTGAGCTGCTCTTCACCCAGCGGGCTGAAGACAATGATGTCATCCACACGGTTCAAAAATTCCGGACGGAAGTGCTGCCGCATCGCTTCCAACACGTGCTCCGTGGCTTCCGCAAACGCTTCTGGCGAGCTGACACCTTCGGCCTGCAAATAGCTGGCGCCAATGTTGGAAGTCATGATGATGACGGTGTTCTTGAAATCTACCGTGCGTCCCTTTGAGTCAGTCAGGCGGCCGTCATCGAGAATCTGTAGCAGGATGTTGAAAACATCCGGATGCGCTTTTTCGATCTCGTCAAACAGAATTACGGAGTAGGGCCGGCGACGCACCGCTTCAGTAAGCTGGCCGCCTTCATCGTAGCCAACATATCCCGGCGGCGCGCCGATCAGACGCGCCACAGCATGCTTCTCCATGTATTCGGACATATCAATGCGGATCATGGAGTGCTCGTCATCGAACAGAAATTCGGCGAGCGCACGCGCCAGCTCTGTCTTGCCTACACCCGTAGGGCCGAGAAAGATGAATGAGCCGATGGGTTTGTTGGGATCGCTCAGACCGGCGCGCGAACGGCGGATGGCATTGGCAACACGCTGCAATGCCTGGTCCTGGCCAATAACGCGCTGGCGCAGACGGTCTTCCATGCTGACCAGCTTCTTGACCTCACCTTCGAGCATCCTGGAAACCGGGATGCCGGTCCACTTGGAGACAATTCTGGCAACGTCCTCTTCGTCCACTTCTTCCTTGAGCATGCGCGCCTGCTGGCCGTCAGCTTTGGCGCTGAGCCTGGCCAGTTCGGCTTCCGCCTGGCGCAGCTCGCCGTAGCGAATAGAGGCTACCCGCTCCAAATCACCCTTGCGCTCCGCCTGCTGCTCTTCAATCTTTAACTGCTCAATGCGCTCCTTGAGTTGGCGTATACGGGTGATCTCTTCTTTTTCTGTTTTCCAGCGGATCTTCAGCGCATTCGCTTCTTCGCGAATCTGCGCCAGTTCACGCTCGACCGCCGCCAGGCGCTCGCGCGAGTTCGGGTCGTCTTCTTTTTTCAGCGCCTGTTTTTCGATTTCCAGTTGTGTAGCCCTGCGCTCGAGTTGGTCAATCTCCGTGGGCATGGAATCAATCTGGATGCGAAGCGAGGCAGCAGCTTCGTCGATCAGGTCAATGGCCTTATCGGGAAGGAAGCGATCGGAGATATAACGATGCGAAAGCGTAGCCGCGGCCACAATGGCGGAATCCTTGATGCGCACGCCATGATGGACTTCATAACGCTCCTTCAAACCGCGAAGAATAGCGATCGTGTCTTCGACGTTCGGCTCACCGACAAAGACAATCTGGAAGCGGCGCTCCAGGGCAGCATCTTTTTCAATGTATTTGCGGTATTCGTTCAGGGTGGTCGCGCCGATGGCACGCAGCTCACCACGGGCAAGCGCGGGTTTGAGCATGTTGCTGGCGTCGATCGCGCCTTCAGCGGCGCCGGCTCCGACCAGAGTGTGCAGCTCGTCAATAAAAAGAATGATCTGCCCCTGTGAATCTTCGATTTCCTTGAGTACTGCCTTTAAGCGATCTTCAAATTCACCACGATATTTTGCTCCCGCCAGCATGGCGCCTAGATCAAGCCCAACCACACGCTTATTTTTCAGGATTTCAGGCACATCGCCGGAGACAATGCGTTGCGCGAGACCTTCCACAATGGCGGTCTTGCCCACCCCGGGTTCTCCGATCAATACAGGATTGTTCTTGGTGCGGCGAGACAGAACCTGCACGACGCGACGGATTTCTTCGTCGCGGCCGATTACGGGATCAAGCTTGCCTCGGCGCGCAAGTTCCGTCAGGTCCTTGGCATATCGCTCGAGAGCCTGAAATTTGCCTTCAGGGTTTTGGTCCGTCACTCTCTGCGAGCCGCGAACTGAGGTCAGGGCTTTCAGGATGGCATCGTAAGTAACACCGACTTTTGCCAGGATTTGCCCAGAATCGCTCTTTCGATCCTGCGCCATGGCAAGCAGGAGGTGTTCGGTGGAAACATATTCATCTTTGAATTTGTCGGCTTCCTTGAAAGCCTGGTCGAGAATCCTCTGCGCGGTGTTGGAAAGATGCGGTTGCGTTCCTTCGCCGGACACCTTGGGCAGGCGCTCGACAGCCTCCAGCGTGGCGGACTCAACCGTGGCAGGATTCGCGCCGGTCTTGGCCAGCACGGGCACAACAATGCCTTCTTTGTCCTGCACCAGGGCCGCCAGAATGTGTACCGGAAGCAGCTCCGGATTGCCATGACGCGACGCAGTCTCGGTTGCCTGCTGAATTGCTTCCTGCGCTTTGATAGTGAATTTGTCCCAACGAATTGCCATGATTGTATTTTCCCATCAAAAAAACTTTTCAGTGGGCCCCACAACAAAAAAACGGGAGACAACCTGCATCTCCCGTCTGGATTCAGTTTCCTGCCACTGGTGCCCGCGAATTAGCCTTGCAAAGCCTTTTCGCCGTTGCTGACGCCGACCTTGATTTGCTTCGGCTTGGCTTCAGCACGCTTGGGCAGCGTGACCTTCAAGATGCCCTTGTCGTAGTCAGCTGCGCATTTCTCGCCGTCAACCGTGTTCGGCAGCCGGAACGTGCGGACGAAAGATCCGTAGCGGCGCTCGATGCGATGGAAGTTCTCTTCCTTCTCTTCCTTTTCAAAGTTGCGCTCGCCTTTCACGGTGAGAGTGTTGTTCTCCCACTGGACGTCGAGATCCTCTTCGTTTACGCCCGGGATTTCGAGTTTGAGAACCAGGTTGTGCTCGTCCTCATAAACGTCCACCGGCGGAACAAAGGATCCCGCCATGAGCTGGTCCTTGGCTGGGGTGCCATCGGCAAAATTCTCGAACAGGTTAGCCAGTTCGCGGAAAGGGTCAATTCTGGTGATCATCGTCATTTTGTTTCCTCCAATGAACCTCATTCTAAAAGATTTGATGCACTATTTAGTGCAAAAGAATCATAAAATCTTAGCGTAACTTTGTCAACTATTGCGTACTATTATAACTATTTTATTTTCAATCAGATATATTTTATTGGCCGGCTAAGCAGATCAGGCACTTCAAATAGTAGGTTTCAGGGACTCCCAGCAGGATTGGGTGGTCGTTGGCCTGGGTGCGTTTTTCGAGGATCCTGACCGAGCGATGGGCGTCCACAGCGGCGGCGGCGAGCACCTCAAGGAAGTCGGTTTCGCTCACGTGAAAGGAGCACGAACACGTCACCAAAATGCCTCCTGGGCGCAGCATTTTGAGGGCGCGCAGGTTCAGCTCCTTGTAGCCGCGCATGGCCGCATCGAGATTCCGCTTGGAGCGGGCGAATGCCGGAGGATCGAGCACAATGGTGTCGTACTGGCGGCCCATGGCCGCGTAATCTTTCAGGAAATCAAAGGCGTTGGCTTCAATCCATTCAATCTCTGATTTATTAGCGCTTGCGTTCAGTTTTTCATTCTGCTCAGCCACTTCCAGGGCTTCACGTGAAATATCGAGAGCGGTAACTTTATCGCAAACGCGCGCAAGATGCAGCGCAAACCCGCCCTGATAAGTGCAGACATCGAGAGCTTCACCTCGACCGTAAGTGGCAGCCACGGCATAATTTTCTCGCTGGTCCAGGAACGCTCCGGTCTTCTGTCCCGCCAAAGCGTCGTAGTGAAAGCGCACGGCGTTCATGGTGAATACAGTGCAGCTTTTTGTGCCATGTACGAGCGCCGGCGAGAGGACTGGAAGCTGCTCCAACTCGCGAATGCGCTCATCCACCCGCTCGACAATATTTTCCGCGCCAGCGAGTTCTTGCAGGTTCTGGATGATAGCGGCTTTGCGCTCAGGACGGTCCCACGCCTGCGTCAGCACCTGCAATATGTAGACGTCGTTGTAACGATCCACAATGAGCCCGGGCAGGTGGTCAGCCTCACTGAAGACGATGCGATATGCATCAGTGTTGCGCACCATGCGCTTTCGATACGCGATGGCCTCTTCCAGGCGTCTGTGCAGCAACTCCAGCAGGTCGGCTTCAGAGCCTAATGGCTCGCGTCCGAGCAGGCGGACGCTGATCTGCGAGCTGCTGCTGTACAGCGCAGAGCCCAGAAACTTTCCTTTGGAGTCTGCTACCCGAACTAGCGCGCCAGGCTCTGCATTGTCTTTGTTAAGCAGGTCGGATTCATATACCCAAACGTGGCCCGAGCGCAGCCGACCTACGCCACGTGGGGTGATTGTGATTTGGGGCAGGGTCATTCGACAAAACAGAATATAGGAAAACCTTACCTCAGAAGTCAGAGGCTCCCACCAGATGGAAAAGGAACGTATGCAGTCGGCGCTTATTGCTGAGCGGGAGCGGGTTCGGTTTCGGCTTCAGTCTGCGCGGGAGCTTTGGATTTTTTCTTTGTTGGCGGTTCCGGCGGAGGCTCGTTGGCCGGGTCGTAATAGAGAATTCGCCCGCAGGAACTGCAGGTGATGATGTTTTCATTGGTGCGGACTTCTTCCCAGGTCTGCGGCCGCAGCATGACAAAGCATGCCATACACTTTTGTCCACGAGCTTCAGCGATGGCTGACTTACGCTGCCGCATCACGCGATCATAATGCGACAGAGCACTGTCACTGATACCGGAACGCAACTGGCTGCGTTTGCTGCCCAAGTCAGCCAGGAGTTTTTCATCTTCCTCAGTGCGTTTCCGCGCCTCAGCCTTCTCTTTTTCCACTTCGACGGTTTCAGCCTTCATCTGCGCTTCGGCGGTTTTAAGCGCCTTCTCTTCGGCTTCCAGGGCAATCATCAACTCAAGGATCTTGTCTTCCGCGCCGCTGATTTGCTTTTCCGTGAACTCAACTTCATGCATCAGGGCGCGATACTCGTCGTTGGTCTTCACGCTGGAAGATTGTTCGCGGTATTTAACGATCTTCTGCTGAAAAGTCTGGATCTCGGCTTCCAGCTTGCGGCGATTGGCTTCGTTGGCCTTGATGGCGGCCTTGGCATGTTCAACGGCGGCCTTATCGTCGGCCAGCTTCTCCTCGATGGCAGCAACGCGCCGGGGTAGAGCCGCAACTTCGTCCGTCAGACGGGCAATTTCGCGGTCGGCCTTTTCCAGCTCAATCAGCTTTTCCAGGTCGGAATTCATTGGCTTCAGCTAACTATATTGAAATTCTAGCATGCGCTGGAGGGTCCATTTCAGACGAACTGACCGACGGAAAAAGTGGCTATTCGGGCAAGGATTTCTGCCATTAAATAAGTTTTTCTACCGATTGCCATTAGGTAATGCCATGCTTACAGTCAATTTATCTATGGCTGTAGAGGTCACAAGACTGCTCCTGGGCGTGCTCATCGCCCTATTTCACCGACCCATTGCTATGCGGATGATGCACCAGGAACGTGTGCTGGACAGCTACTTCCGCCAGCGTGGCATCCGCCTGCCGAACCCTCCCAGTGACACTACGGCCCAGAACCTGTACTTTTTCATGGGAATCTTCATCTGCCTGATTGAGGCGGGAAGAATCTGGATCCAGCTTTAGAGTGTTGCCACTCAGCTCCGCTTACAACCCCCGATAAAACCAAATCAATTTTTTGATGAAGGTGGCTGCCGGCGTTTTATTCCAAACGTGATACGCGCAATCAGCAGCAAACCAATTCCGGCCCAGCCGATGTAGGTGCCGATACTCTGCAAGGAGGGATCGGCTGATCGCCGTATCAGAATGCCCGAGATGGCCGCCACCGCGCCGATGATGATCAGCGTTATATAGACTTTTCTGCTGCCCATGCTGTCTTTCTCAAGCGCCGTGGCTTTGAAGGACGTGGCGCCAACAATACTACGACGTGTGCGATCGCGGCATTATCCGTTCCCATGCCCTCCGGAGTCTTGGCCTTAATGCCCACTTGAGCGGTGCGAATACCAAGCAATTTTGCCACGCGAGCCTGGATCTTCCCACTGTAGGGTCCCAGTCTGGGTTCACCCAGGATTACCGTGGAATCAACGTTGGCAACCACGTAGCCTGCGCGCCTGACCTGGTTCAGCGCTTCATGAACAAAAATAATCGAGTCTGCTCCTTTCCATTTTGGATCGGAGGGCGGGAAGTAGCGGCCAATATCCCCGGCGGCGACAGCGCCTAGAAGCGCGTCGGTCAGTGCGTGCAGCAGGACGTCGCCATCCGAATGCCCCGAAAGCCCCTTGGAGAAAGGAATCCGCACTCC
>DATDNH010000098.1:0-5817 GCA_036518395.1 Candidatus Angelobacter sp.
GTAGTGGCACGGCGCCATACATCGAATACTGCGTCAGCGGGTATGCTTCGACATAGAGCGGGAGTGCCCCAGCAAGCACAGCGCCATAGTGGTGCGATTTGTGGCAGTTGCGGTCCACCAGCATGATGTCGCCGGGCGCGAGCAAGGCCTGTTCTACCATCTTGTTGGAAGTAGAGGTCCCGTTGGTGACAAAAAACACATGGTCTGCTCCGAATGCACGGGCCGCGAGTTCCTGCGCCACTTTGATGTTGCCGGTAGGCTCCAGCAGGCTGTCCAGGCCGCCGGTGGTTGCAGACGATTCCGCGAGGAAGAGATTGATACCGTAAAATCTGCCCATATCGCTGATCCAGTTGGATTTGAAAATTGATTTTCCGCGGGCAACGGGTAGAGCGTGAAAAGTTCCAATCGGCCGCTGCGCGTATTTTTGCAGGTTGTCGAAATAGGGAGTGCTGAACCTGTCCGCCACCCCATCAAGAATGCTGAGATGAATTTCCAGCGGCTCTTCCACCTGGTAAAAGACCCGGCGCAGGCATTCTGCCTCAACATTACCCGCGACCTTTTCCACCTCGCGATCGCTAAGAAGATAGATATCCAGTTCCGGACGAATCAGCTTAAGCCCTTGCGCCAGCGGCAGAGCCAGCTCAGGAGAATCCAGATCGACTCCGGTCGTTGCGAGATGCGTGGTCAAAAACTCGCGCAGGACCGGACTGTTGTGAACAGAGGCAAAAGGAATGCCCTCGGAGATGACGACAGCTTCAAGGCCGCCATTCAGGATTGTTCCCAAAACGGCATCTTCAAAACTGCCGACAAAAACCGTTTCGTACACAAATGTGTCCTGCGACCTGCGCAGCTTGCGAAACTCCTCCTTGAGGCCAGGCCATGTTGAGGGATGGGCCCCTGTTGCAATCAAGACTTCAAAATAGGGGCGGTGAGAGACGCTTCCATCGCTTGCAATGGGCAGCTTCTCACTCAAGACGCCAGCCGACGCACTTTCGTTCTCCCAGTCCGCGGCATGCCTGCGATAAGAATGAGTGAGCAGCGCCACGCTGATGGACTGCACCAGCCGGGCTGCGGCTGCAGCATCATTCTGCGCGATGTTGTCTTCGATCGCGCTCAGGAGAGCAGGACCCGGATAGGCAAAGAAGTCTTCCCATTGCCGCAGGTCTGCGAAGGTGGCAAACACGCTGGAGCGCTTCGCGTCCGCTCCTGCGCTCTGCTGTCTCGATGCCGCTTCCCAGGCACGCGCGGCGCTGAGCAAAGTGCGCCAGCGATCATGGCGTGCCTCGGCTACGGTAAAAAACTGGTCAACTCGGGTAGTCGGTACGTTTACTGCGGTAGTGGTCATAATTTCCCTTCATTCTTCAATTGATGTTGCAGCCGAGGCGTTACTTGGAACTTTTCATTTGCATGAAGTTGTACTTGGCGCTGAGTTGAATGCGGGGCGCATTGGCCGTGCCGTTGTCTTTGTTGACGCGCCACCCATAAAGGAATTCTGTACCCAGGCTCAATTGCTGGATCGGACTCCAGATCAGGTTTACCGCGCCATACTCACTGCGGTGAAATTGCGACGCGACCTGGGCCGGCGTGTTCTCGGTCTGAAGAAAACCAAACACGGCGGAGGAGCGCAACTTGGACATCCAGAAATGCTGGTAGCCCCCATAGGCCGCAACAGCGGGCACCGCTTCCAGTGCGGGATGCTGGACGCTGATGACCGCCGCGTCAATCCCCAACCCGGATGTGTCGTTGATGTAGCGTGAAATCCCGTTGCCATAGGCGCCCTGATAGACAAAATTGTCCTTACCGACTTTGAACAGCCCGGCCAAATTGAAACCCCATCCGAAAACGGAATCGCTGCGCCCATCGGGCAGGAAGGCTGAAATATCGCGGAACAATGCGGCCAATTGCACATGCCCGAAATCTCCCTCATGCCTGAATTGCACAGTTCCATCCGGACTGGGGCTGTTGGGTTGAGCATTGAAGTCGGGAGTCTTGAAGGCCACATCAGAACTTGCCTTCTCAATGGAGATGCTGGTTGTAGTTTTCTTCGCAAGACGGAACGTATACCTTAGCTGCGGGTTACGAATGCTCACCCAACTGTTGGGACCCTGGAAGTCGAGGGTGTCCGGGCTGGCGTCGATATCCATGAAGTTGGAGAACGTCTGGCCTATCAACAAGTTTTTTCCCTGTGCATAAGCGTGACGCAGACGGGGCGTAGTGGAACTCGAACCGAAGAAATCGACTTCGAGAAAGAACCGGATCGTACGCGCTATTTCGGTAGGGACCAGGAAGTCCACGTTGATGCGGCTGGGCCGCACCGACAGCGTCGAGTTGCTGACGTTCGCCGGTGGCGTGGGAATGGGAATGCTGGCGGGAATAAAACGCTCCTGGTCGCCCGCCGGCCTGGGATCAAACGTGACATCCGACTTGGCATAGCCACCGATCTTGAGGAAGGTTTTCGTTCCGGGCAGGCGGAAGTACCCGGGATACTTAGGGTCGAGAGGGGCGTTGTCATAGCGAGCGGCAGCGAACTCGTCCTGCGACGTTGTCTGATATTGCAATGTAGCCTGACCCGCGGCCTGTTGAGTTTTTATCTCCTGCGAGGCTTCGGATGGCTTGCCTTGTTGCTGCTGCGCGTCCGAGCTTTTGGTCTGCTGCGTGCCACCGCTGTCCTGAGTTGACGAATCGGTCGACGAAAGTTTCTTGATCTCCTCCTGGAGATTCGCGACCTGTGCCTGCAGAGCATCCACTTGTTGTTGCAGCTCTTCTACGTTCACCTCCTTTTTGTCCTTCGCAGGCGGCGCCTGCGCTTGTACCCAGCATGGAACCGTAAACAGGAAAGAAAACAAGACCAATCGTGAAGCTTTAAGTGAGTTCATAAAATCGTTCCTCGGCGAGCAGTCGCCATAGCGGCTCTTCCAGCTACGACGCAAGACTGATCGAAAAATTTCGCTAATGTTCGGGAGAGTATCGAGCGGAGCAAAGACAGTGAACTGTCAAAAGTGTCACACGATGGCATGGAAGACGCTGGAGCAACCTGTCAACCTTGCCAGTGTGCAAGGACGCACCGAGTGAACTAAAAAGAACAGCGGCTGCACGAAATGCCCTGTTCTCATGGCTGACCGCATTCAACGTGCACGAATCGAGGACCCAGGCTGGCAGGGAGACACGTCCGTGTGGTCAGCCATCCGTTATCTGGATTCTCCTACTGACTACCGTGAGTGTCTCCCGCGCGCAGAGGATGCCGCTTCCGTTCCCGAAAGCGACCTTATCTTCCTGGATAATATGCCGCGCGGTGTTCGGATGAGCCTGCAGGCGATTACTCTTATTGCCATTGTGGTTTGTTTGGTCCTGCTGTTATTGCTGCGAAGCTGAAAAGGCGCTTCCGGCTCCCAATATTGTCCACCTGTTACTTTTGACTGTGTTCACGGCGACCGGCTCTCTTTAATTTATTGACAAAACATGGCTGCGGCGAAATCAGCCACGATCACTTACGTAGATCCAGAGAGCAGAGGTCACGATGAAGAACGCAATGTTTGTCTTGTTAGTGTTGTTTGGCTTTTCCCTTCCTTTATTGGGACAGCACGACATTGAATTCAACGGCGGATACCAGCATATATCCGGTGACGGGGGGCTCGATGGATTTACCATCGG
This sequence comes from Candidatus Angelobacter sp., assembly GCA_036518395.1. GTDB lineage: Bacteria > Acidobacteriota > Terriglobia > Terriglobales > Acidobacteriaceae > Angelobacter. Next base: position 3,652 of record DATDNH010000098.1, read on the forward strand.
CGCGGCCTTGGTGCCGATTCGCAATTTCCAGCTCTACATAAATTACGACGGGGTGTTTGACCACTCCACCGTTGGCGCATTCGCCCTGACCAGCATAGGGTTGACGACTATTAATAGCCATATGCAGGGGTTCCTCACCGGGCCGCGCTTCTTCTTGCCGGGCTTAATTCAAGGTAAGGGTCGGGTAAAGGGTCATCTCCTTCTTCCATTCATCGACGCCGGATTTGGAGTAATGCATCTGCACAGCGACCTTACAGCACAAAATCTCGGCAGCCAGTCAGCTTCCGACACGGCGTTCGCGTGGGCACTGGGCGGGGGCGCTGATTACCGAGTCCATCCGCACTTCACTCTTCGCGGAAACATCGGCTTGGAACGGACACACTTCGCCAACTCCGGGCAGAGCCGTATACGGCTGGGAGCGACCGTAGTGTGGAGCATCCGATCACGGGCGCAATAAAGGCCCGCCTTCCAGCGCTGAAAAGAACGCTGTGAGTTCTACCAGTTGTTCGCGCTCCCGTCCGGAAAAACAATTTTCAATTGAACAACGTGTGCGTCGGAGCTTTCTCCATGCAGCCAGGACAAATTCGATCAAGCCAGATCATTCGAAATACGATTGCGGTCATTTGCGCAACACTTATGTTGCCTGGAAATGTTGACCTGTGGGCCCAACAGCAGCAGCCTCAACAACAACAGCCGCAGCAACAACCCCAGCAGCAGCAAGCGGCGGGTTCAGCCAGTCAGGATGCCAAACTAACTAACGACCAACTGGATTCTCTGGTAGCTCCGATTGCGCTCTATCCTGATCCGCTGCTTAGCCAGACCCTGGTTGCGGCCACGTATCCGCTTGAGATCGTACAGCTTCAACAATTCCTCGAGCAGAACAAAGGTCTGAAAGAAAAGGCCCTGACTGATGCGGTCATGAAAAAGGGTTGGGATCCAAGTGTTCAGGCCATGGCGCCATTTCCCGATGTTGTAAAGCAAATGGCACAGAACATCGCGTGGACAGACGATCTGGGAAACGCTTTTCTGGCGCAGCAAAATGACGTGATGGATGCTGTCCAGCGCATGCGCGCCAAGGCCATGGAAAAAGGAGCTCTGAAAACCACGGAGCAGCAGAAAGTCGAGACCAAGGTGGTCGAGAACAAAACTGTTGTTGTGGTCCAGCCTGCGAGCACAGAAGTGGTCTATGTCCCCACCTACAATCCAACCGTGGTTTGGGGGGCACCAGCTTATTATCCGTATCCTCCTATCGCGTACCCAGCATATCCGGCAGGTGGAATGTTGCTCGGCTTTGGCGTTGGAGTGGCGATGGGGGCGGCATGGGGCGGTGGCTGGGGCTGGAATACCGGTTGGGGTGGCAACAATGACATCAACATCAACCGCAACAACACTTTCGTGAACAACTACAACCGCACCAATGCGGGGGGCCGATATGGTGGCGCAAACAACCGATGGCAGCACAACCCTGCCCATAGAGGAGGCGCGCCCTACGGGAACCAGTCTGTAGCGAATCGATATGGAGGCTCTGCCCGCGGCAACACGATGGCGCAGAGGCAAACAGCCGCCCGGCAGGGGCAGCGCCAATTGGGCGGAGACCAGTTCCGAGGCGGGAATAGCGGCGCGAACCGTGGCGGCGTAGGCGGCGCGGTAAGCGGCGCCGGCGCGAATCGGTCAGGTGGAAACATCGGCTCCAGCAGTGGCGGAGACCGAATCGGGAATCGCTCAGCTTCCAGTGGGAATATTGGCTCCAGCGGTGTGGGCAGCGGCGGAGGAGACCGCGTCGGAAATCGCTCTGTTTCAAATGGGAGCATGGGCTCCCGGGACAGCAGCGCCTTCTCAGGCGCTAGCGGGAGCGCAGCTCGAGCCAGCAGCGCACGCGGGTCTTCCAGTATGGGCCGCGGAGGAGGCGGCTCTCGTGGCGGAGGCGGAAGGCGGAGATAGCGTGAACGCGGACGGTATACAGAAGATCAAAAGGAAGCAGGATATATGAAGCGACAGACAGCAAAAAGCCACGCACGCATCGTTCTCCGTTCTTTTCTGGTGATTGCCTTGACGTGCTTTTCACTCGTGTGGGCGCAAACCCAGCAGCAGCACGCGCCGGCCGCTCCGCCGCCAGAAAATCAGAAGGGATTCGCGACTCCACAACTCGCCGCCCAAGCTCTGATC
>DATDNH010000099.1:0-21250 GCA_036518395.1 Candidatus Angelobacter sp.
GAGCGGCGCAACCGGCGCTGTGTTATAGCTGCCATCTCGAAGTCAAACCGGATTTCGCCAAGCCGACCCACCATCGTGTAAATGAGGGATTGATCAACTGCACCAACTGCCACAACCAGCATGGCGGATTTTTGACGCGGCAGTTGCGCTCCACCGCCGCCCAGGACCAGGTCTGTTTCAACTGTCACACCGATAAAGCAGGCCCGTTCGCCTGGGAGCACGCGCCGATAAAGACAGAAGGGTGTCTTGCTTGCCATTCGCCTCATGGTTCCAACAACCCGCGATTGCTGAAACGGAGCAATGTCAACCTGCTGTGCCTCGAGTGCCACACGTTGACGGTGGATGCTCCAGCGCCGGCAGCTCCATCCTTCCATAACCAGGCCCAGAAGTATCAGGCTTGCACTATGTGTCACACAGCCATTCACGGTTCCAATTCAGACCGTGTGTTCTTTAAGCCGTAGGAGTGGAGGTGATGAGATGAAAGCAAAACTGCGAAACGCAATCACCTGGAGGGGCCGCCTTCTGATCGTGATGCTCTTACTTGCTGGTTCGCTGCTGTTTGCACAGGCCCCCGGCGATCCGCCAGACACCGGACAACAGCCCGCGTCGGACAAGGACAAGCAACAGGCGCCGGCCAAAACGGAAACGAAGACCCCGCAACCGGAATTAGGCGTAGCCGTGGATTCGGCGCGGAAATCTGATGCGCTGGCAACGTGGGTTACCACTGAGCACAACGAAGGTGAGCCGGGCGGCCCATGGCTCATCAAGCAGTCAGCGGAATTTGGCGGACGCATCACAGACTTCACCGGAAACACCGGCACCTGGGACACATTCGTGAATCTGGGCACCGGCCCGCGGCTCCTGGAATATACCCTGGACATGCATTCACCCACCCATACCGGCCTGCTGTTCGATGATCTTCTGTTCACTAATTTTGGTTATGGCGGCGATCCGAATAATGTCACCCGCGTCAAGGCGCAGAAGGGAAAAATTTATAGTTTCATCGCAGCCTTCAGGCGCGATCAGAACATCTTTGATTACAATTTGCTGGCCAACCCGCTCAATCCATCAACGTCAAACCCAAATGTTCCCATTCTGGAATCACCCCATGAGTTTCTGCTCACGCGCAGAATGAGCGATGTAATTCTCAGGCTCTTCCCCGTTGGGACTGTACAGGGCCGCTTAGGCTGGTCAAGAGTAGTGAATGAAGGCAGCAGCTTCTCCAGTAATCACCAGGGTACTGAGGGGTTTTTGCTGCAACCGACCTCAAACACCACCGACACCTACACGGGTGGCATCTCGTTGCGACTGATTCCCCGCACCAGCATTAATTACGACCAGTTCTATACTTTTTTCAAAGGCGACACCACGGCGCAACTGGCGCCGGCAGCCACGGCAACCCTGTGGGGTTTGCCGCCATTCTTTTTGGCCGGCGGCATACCAGTCCAATTGGGACTTGCGTTCAACACACCCGCGGGCCAGCCCTGCGCGACGCCGTTGTTAGGAACGGGGTTCGTGAATCCGGCCTGCAACGGCTTCTTCTCTTACCTCCGCTCTGGCCGGAACCGCAATTCTTTTCCCACCGAGCAATTCAGTTTTCAGAGCAATTACTTCCGCCGTGTGGATTTTTCCGGCAGGCTCAACTATTCCGATGCAGAAGCTGATACGCCTGACCCGCTCGAGTTGTTTAACGGCTTCACCACGCGTAACCGGGTACGAGCCTCGACGCTGACCGGAACCGCTGTAGCCAAGCGCATATCGCTGGCCAGCGATTTTGCCGCGACGATTCGTGTGACGGACAAGTTCCGGATTGTCGACCAATTCCGATATGACAATTTTCGCATTCCGGGCACCTGGGGTCTGGCTACGGCAAATTTATTTGCCGCGAGTCTGGCTGCTACTCCGAACATATTCTCTCCGGCTACATGTCCTCCGCCTTTCACCGCAGCCACTTGTCCGCAGCACAACGCCAGTTCAGCGGCTGACGCGATTCTGGATGTCAGAAATGACTTCCTCCGCCAGAATCGTACATTGAATACTTTTGAGCTGGAGTATGACTTTACCAAGCGGATCACCGGGCATGTGGGTTATCGCTATGAGCGCCGCGAGATCACGCAGAGAATCGATAACACCCAGATCCAGACATTCTTCCCGGGGCCAACCGCCGCTTTGGCCAATCGCGGCGCGTGCTCGCCGGCTTCCGCCCACCCGCTGAATCCTGATGGCACCTGTACGGTGTTCGTCCCAGCCGCCGATGTAGGAGAGGATTTCGCGGAAATTAACAGTCACAGTGGCCTGATCGGTTTTTCCGCGCGTCCCAGTGACAACTTTCGCGTAAGCGCAGATGTCGAATTCATGTCGGCAGACAATGCGTTCTTCCGCATCTCGCCCCGTCACCTTCAGGACTATCGCTTCCGCACCATTTACAAACCGGAAGACTGGGTCACACTGGGTGCGGCCGTGCGCATTCTGGAAAATCGCAACACCAGCTTTGATATCGGCAACCTCCAGCACAATCGCAGCTACGGCTTCACCGGCACATTTGCCAAGCCGGACTCCTGGATCTCTTTGGACCTGAGCTACGACTACAGCGATATCTTTTCTCAGATCAACATCTGCTTTGTGGCCACGCCGAACAACGCGCCTCCCGGCGCAATTACGTGCGGCACACCGTTCCTTTCCGGGACATCCATCTACACGAACTTAACGCATTTTGCTTCCGGATCGGTCGTCTTGAAACCGTGGAGGCGCGTAACCGCCGGAGTGGGCTATGCCATCACCAGTACCTCAGGCAATACGCTCATCCTGAATCCCAACGCCCCAACCGGACCGTTAAACTTCAACTATCATTTGCCCACGGCGTCGCTGGCCATTGAGTTGAACAAGAACCTCACATACAAGACAGGTTGGAACTATTACGATTACAACGAGAAATCAGATTCCGGCCCAACATTACCGCGCGACTTCAGAGGGAATGTGTTTACGCTGTCGCTGCGGTATTCAATGTGAGAAAACCAGTACTTAGTTTTCAGTCGTTAGTACTTAGGAAAAAGCAGGAACCGAGCAAGCACAGAAAAACGATTTCCTCTCGGCATGCCCGCAGAATGCTGCCTATGCGGCCGCCGAATCAAATTGTGTGACACGCGTCACAGCGCTTGCAATAATTCCAAAGGGATAATCGCTTTTCGAAACTGCATCAAGCCTGTTTATAGTGCCTGGGAGAGAGCAGTGCTTAGTTCGATTAGCGTTTTAGTTGAGTTTCCTGGTTTTTACTAACTACTAATTATTAAGTACTGAATACTGCTTATTAAGGAGCTAAACAGATATGAAGTTGTTTCGGTCAGTCACTGTGATCGTGTCCATCGTAGCTGTTTGTGCGTTGACAACGTGCGCTTATGCACAGGATGATGCGGCGGCGCTTTACAAATCAAAGTGCCAGGTCTGCCATGGGCCGGATGGCAAAGGTGATACACCCGCCGGCCAGAAAGTTGGAGCCAAGGACTTTCATTCTCCCGAAGTAGCCAAGAAATCGGATGCCGAACTGATAGAGTCGATCAAAAAGGGCAAGGGGAAGATGCCCGGCTACGATGGCAAATTGACCGATGACCAGATCAAGGCGCTGGTAAAGTACATTCGTTCGTTGAAGTAATGGTTGTGTAGTTTTTGAGCTTGCCTCGAATCCGCGCAGCGGGTGAGAGGTCCCTGCTTCTATACGGCGGTCTGAGGGCGGATGCCCTGAGACCACATATAAGTGTGTAGGGTCCCTCGCTGGCGCTTCGGGATAAACTCAGTCACAGAAAATCAAGAAAGGAGGAATCATGAGATTGTCACGTCTATTCATATTTATTCTCGCTGCCGTTGTGATGTTGGGGATGTCGAAGTTTTCGGTGGCGCAGGAGGCAGCCGATCTTTATAAAACCAAATGCGCGAGCTGCCACGGCGCTGACGGAAAAGGCGATACCGCAGTAGGGAAAAAGCTCGCAGTCAGGGATTTCCACGCGCCCGAAGTAGCCAAGGAGACTGATGACGAGCTGTTCGACATTACCAAAAAAGGCAAGAACAAGATGCCGGGCTATGACGGAAAACTCACTGACGATCAGATCAAAGCGCTGGTGAAGTTTATAAAGTCGTTGTAGCGGCTTGTTGTTTTGTGTTTGAGTTTTATCCCGATCCCGCCTGTTCACAGACAATGCTGGTCCATAAATTCCATTGAAGAACAGGCGGGAGAGGGATCACTACCTGCTTAAGACATTTTCAGGGCGAATGTCCCTGGGATGTGCTACAGGAGTTTCTCTCGCTCCGCGTTCCGCAGATATTGAAGCCGAGTTCTGAACCTCAAAATACTTTCTTAGCCCAAGCTTCTCTCTTCACCATCCAGGAATGTTCTGTGGTCATTTGCCCTGATAGTTGTATGTATCGTAGCGATCCCTCGCTGCGCGTCGGGATAAAGTCAAGAAAAACCAACTAGCGTGACCCACGTCACATTCATCGCGCCCTAATCCTGCAAACATGATCCTTACGCGGAGGATCGTGATGTCCGCTTCTGGTCCATCAGGTGGAAAGCGTGCTGTGCGTCTGGCGCTGCTTTTCGCCGTCATCATACTTATTTGCCCGTTCCAAACCCGCGCCGCGCAGGCATCTGACAGCAGCGATACCTGCCTGGCCTGTCATAGTGACAAAGACCTGACAGCAAAGCACGGCAAGCAAACCGTCTCGTTATTCGTCGACGGCAAAGCTTTTGCCGGCTCCGTTCACTCCAAGCTTACATGTACGGGGTGCCATTCCGATCTGGAAGGCAAAGACATCCCGCATCCTCAGCCGGCCAAAGTGGATTGCACCCTTTGTCACAGTGATGAAGGAAAGCAGTATGAGCAGTCGGCTCACGGCAAGGCAGTAGCGCACGGCGACCACCGCGCGCCTGCATGCGTGAGCTGTCATGGAAATCATGAGATCGTTCCGGTAAAAGATCCGCGCTCGGCTGTAGCGCCGCGAAGAGCAGCGCTGCTGTGTCGTTCGTGCCACGAGGACGGCGCTTCGAAACAAGGCAAAGGTAAACTCGCTGAAGCCAATGTTTATCACAGCTACATTGACAGCATTCATAGTGCGGGGCTGAAGAAAACAGGGCTTGTCCTCGGTCCCACCTGTATCTCCTGCCATACTGCGCACAACATCCTTCCGTCCAGCGACCCGCGTTCACCCATCGCCGACGCCAACATGGTCTCAAGCTGCAGCAAGTGCCACGCCGGGCTGCAGAACGTGCACAGCAAGGTCATCCGCGCTGAATTGTGGCAGAACAAATCCACCATTCCAGCGTGCGTTACTTGTCACCAGCCGCATAAGGTGGGCCAAGGTTTTTCGGCGCGGGGTGCCACCGACCGCCAATGCCTGAGTTGCCACAATGATCCCGACCTGAAAACTTCGGATGGCCATCCTGCATTCGTACAGGTTTCTGACCTGAGCAGTTCGCGTCACGCCGGAATTGCCTGCCGGCAATGCCATACTGACATCACTGCTTCTCATGTGGCGGACGGAAAGACCGCCGCCAGGAAAGTGGACTGCACCTCCTGCCATGCGGATACGGCCAGGCACTATCAACGCAGCATCCATGGCCAGCTATTCGCCAAGGGTGACAGCAATGCCCCCACCTGTACTGACTGTCACGGCACTCACCACATCCTCGGCAAGCGGCAACCTGAATCGCTCACCTTTGCCGCGAAGGTGCCCGAGCTATGTGGAACCTGCCATCGTGAAGGCCAGAAAGCCGCTCTGCGCTACAAAGGAAATGAGCACCAGATTGTGGGCCGCTATACGGAAAGCATTCATGGCAAAGGCCTGCTGAAGAGCGGTCTCACGGTAACCGCGACGTGCACAAGCTGTCACACACCGCATGAGGAATTGCCGGCTTCCGATCCGGACTCTACAGTCAACGCAAAGAATCTGCCTGACACCTGCGGCGGCTGCCATGAGGGCATTCAGGAACAGTTCTCGCACAGTGTCCATTCTGCTTCCGTAACACACACCGACAAGACGCTGCCGGTCTGTAATGATTGCCATACAGCGCATTCCATTCAGCGCGCCGACCAGGACGGTTTCAAACTGGAAATCATGACCAAGTGCGGGCGCTGCCACTCCGAAATCGCCGAGACCTACTTCGACACTTACCACGGCAAGGTTTCGCGGCTCGGGTATACGGCGATAGCAAAGTGTTACGACTGCCACGGCGCCCACGACATTCTTAAAGTGAGCGATCCTAAGTCCCATCTCAGCAAGGCCAACGTGGTTGCAACTTGCGCCAAGTGTCACGCCGGCGCGACCGCGAGCTTTGCCGGATATCTGACGCACGCCACGCATCACGACCGCAAGAAGTATCCAATCGTGTTCTGGACATTCTGGGGAATGACGGCTTTGCTGGTCGGCGTCTTCTTTGTCGCCGGCGTGCACACATTCATGTGGCTGCCGCGCTCGTTCAAACTGCGTCGCCAAATCAAAGCGGAAGAACTTGCGCGGCGATCGAACTCATCGCCTGATGCCACTGAATTTGGGCCATCAGAAAAATCTTCACGAGAGGAGCCCTGATGTCTGCCGCAACCGTCCAACCCGAGGTCAAGCAACCGCCAGTCCAGATTAAGCCCCCGGCACCGATCCCGCAGAGGCTCGAGTATGTGCGCTTCACCCGATTAAATCGCACGCTGCACGTTACCATGGGAGTCAGTTTCATTTTCCTTGCTCTGACTGGTTTGTCCCTGAAGTTTTCTTATACTGCGTGGGCGGTGAAGCTCGCGCATCTGCTGGGAGGCTTCCAGACTGCGGGATTCATCCATCGCCTGTCGGCCATAGTGATGTTCGGCACTTTCGGCGCTCATCTGATCGACGTGTTGCGGATCAAGCGACGCGAGCACATGTCCTGGATGAAATTGATATTCGGGCCGGGCAGCATGATGTTCAATCTTCAAGACCTGAAGGAATTCCTGGCCAGCTTCAAATGGTTTGTCGGCGCCGGCCCGCGGCCTCGCTACGGCCGCTGGACCTACTGGGAAAAATTCGACTACTTCGCTGTGTTCTGGGGCATGGTTGTAATTGGGTTCTCCGGGCTCACGCTGTGGTTCCCAATTGCCTTTACCCGCTTTCTGCCCGGCTGGTTCATCAACGTAGCCACCATCGTTCACAGCGACGAGGCGCTGCTGGCTGTAGTTTTCATTTTTACCGTACACTTCTTTAACACTCACATGCGTCCGGAAAAGTTTCCCATGGACACCGTGATCTTCACCGGCCAGATGACGCTGGAAGAATTGAAGCGCGACAAGCCTCGTGAATATGAAGAGTTGGTAGCCAGCGGCAAACTTCGGGAATGCCTGGCCGAACCACAACAGCCGATTGTGATTAAAGCCTATCGCGTGTTCGGCTGGTTTATGCTGACGATGGGTTTCGCCATCGTGGTCTGGACAATCTACGCGCTCGTCTCCGGATGAGCAGCGCCACTGGCACTTTTAATCATAGGTATGCCGCACAACTTTTCTTATAATGATGCCGTTCATTTTCAACTCGACCCAGGAGACCCGCTGAATGAGAGCCAGAGTTTGGCTGTCACCGCTCGTTTATCTGTCCAACAATTTGCTCAGCCTCATAGGCGTGGTGATCGTCACCATTGCAGGAGTGACCTGGCTGGCGCTGCTGCCCGCGACCATTCGGGCTGCTGCTTTCCATCCCTACGTCGGAATCCTCATTTATTTGGGCCTGCCCGCACTTTTTGTGATCGGATTGTTGCTGATCCCCATAGGAATTTATTTCAATCGCCGCAGCCAGGTGAAAAAAGGCATCTATCCCGCCAATTTCCCCCCACTTGACCTGCACAACCCTGAGCTGCGCAAGGTCATTGCCTTTGTCGGTGTAACCACCATTTTGAACCTGCTGATTGCCGGCCAGGTTTCTTATGCTGCGGTTCGCTACATGGACTCTGTTTCCTTCTGCGGCCAGACCTGCCATACCGTCATGAAACCGGAGTTCACTGCCTACCAGGGATCGCCCCACGCGCGCGTGGAGTGTGTGAATTGCCACATCGGCAGCGGTGCATCATGGTTTGTGCGCAGCAAGCTCTCCGGAGCCGGCCAGGTCCTGGCTGTGATGCTGAATACTTATCCGCGCCCCATTCCCGTGCCGGTGCGCAACCTTCGACCGGCGCGCGAGACCTGTGAAGCCTGCCACTGGCCGCAGAAATTCGGCGAAGACCGCGTAAAGGACATCCTGAATTACGCTGATGACGAGCAGAACACGCTCTCCCATACCGTATTGCTTCTTCACATTGGCGGCGGGCCCTATGGCGTCGGCATTCATGGCATGCACCTGGGCGAAGGCACCCGCGTGCGCTACTACGCCACGGACGAGAAACGCCAAACCATTCCCTGGGTGGAATATACTTCCGGCGGCAAAAGCACCGTCTATACCGCCGACAAAAAAGCCCCGGATGAGTCCAGGATTCGCGTGATGGACTGCATGGATTGCCACAATCGTCCCACTCATACCTTTGAGCTGGCAGAGCGGGGGGTGAATCGCGCGCTCACTGACGGCAGCATCTCGCCGGCGCTGCCTTTCGCCAAGAAAAAGAGCGTGGAAGTTCTGAAGCAGTCATACTCCACCAGTGATGACGCTGCCGCGCGTATCCCGGCGGCGTTTGAAGCGTACTACCAGCAAAGTTATCCCGACATTTACAAGCAGCGCCAGGATGAAGTTCGTCGTTCTGCGCGAGGAGTGCTCGCGGTCTACCAGCGAAATGTCTTTCCCGAAATGAAAGTCACCTGGGGCACATATCTCAACAACATCGGCCACACAGACTCCGACGGCTGCTTCCGCTGCCACGATGGCTCGCATTCCAGCGCCGACAATAAATCCATCACCCAGGACTGCAGTGCCTGCCACAACCTGCTTGCGTCGGACGAAAAAAATCCCAAGATTCTGAATGATCTGGGGCTTGTGGAACCGGGAAAAAAATAAAAAAATCTCACTGACTCAACCTCTGGTTCCCGCATGCTGAGTCTAACTACGGCCATGACCGGCACAAACATCAAACGAAACCCCGGCTTCGCGTGGTTCTGGCGGATGCTTTCGCCGGTAATCGCCGCTTACATGTTCCTTAACACGAAGTTGACAGCCGGGACCTCGCGCGTGACCGTTCACGGCCCGGGCGCGGATTATTCGGGAGCTGCAGTGTACGTGAACTGGCACAAGTACGTGCCGTTTCTCTGTGTCCATCACGCGCAGCGGCGACGCTGGTTGCTGATGAGTTCCGCGCCTTACCTTGGCGGAGTTGCTCTCTGGTGCAGCTGGATGGGCATGACCGTGGTTCGGGGCGCTCCCGGAGAGCGCAGCCGGGAATCGCTGGGCCGTCTCATTGAGGCCCTGAAACGCGGAAACTCAGCCGTGCTGGCAGCGGACGGACCGGCAGGTCCGGGCTTCAAAGCGAAATCCGGCTGCATTGATCTGGCTCGCGCGGCTGGAGTTCCGATCATCCCAGTTGCCTACCGCTCTCGCAAAGGAAAATCCAACCGGAAGCGCTGGGACCAGTTTTACACCATCGGCATGTTTGACCAGATTGAAGTCTGGTACGGAACTCCAATCGTTCTCGATCCCTCAGAGTCGGATGCAACCGCATTAGACCGCGTTCAGAGAGCGCTCGAAGAGCTCAATTTAGGCCGTTATGCGCGTTGCACGTGAACTTTGTTCTCGTTAGCAAAGGTTTTTCTGTCTTCTGACTCCTGATTCCTGACTCCTGCCTTCTTGGGGCATCAGGGGCGATCCAAGCTGCTGGAATTCGAGAAAACCGGAGCACAAAGCCTGACTTCAAACAGAGTAGGAGAATAAAGATGAGAAGGAATGTAATCAGGTCACTCGCCGTTTTAGTAAGTTTGCTTGTATTCGCCGCTATATCGGGTGGCCAGCAGCCGAATTCACAAACCAGACAGCCCAGCGTGGACGCCCAAGGCCGCCTTCAGCAGCGCCTGGTTACCGAGGTACGCCATCAATTGGTGATGCTGCCGTATTACTCCGTTTTTGACAATCTTGCCTATCGCGTCGACGGCGACACGGTCACGCTCTTTGGCCAGGTCACGCGTCCTACGCTCAAGTCGGACGCGGAAGCGGCTGTCAAGGGTATCGAGGGAGTCTCCAACGTCAATAACCAGATCGAGGCTTTGCCACCATCACCGGGAGATGACCGGTTGCGGCTCGCGTTGTTCCGCGCCATCTATGGACATCCACAACTTCAGCGATACGCCGTTCAGAGCGTTCCTCCCATCCACATTATTGTGAAGAGCGGACATGTGACGCTCGAGGGCGTAGTGAGCAACGAAGCCGACAAAAACGTGGCCAATATTCAGGCCAATAGTGTCCCTGGAGTCTTCTCCGTCACAAATAATTTGAGAGTGGAACGGTAGAGCAGTATTGATTTTAGCGGCTCTTCGCTATCATGTTGTTCTATGAGCACTACTACTCCAGATATTGCTGCATTGAAAAACAGGCTACGTGACACGTGGATGGCGGGCGATTTTGGCGTGATTGCCCGTTATGCCGAAGCTGCCGAAGAAGAATTTGTTGCCCGGCTGAATCTAAAACCGGGAACGCGCCTTCTGGATGTTGCCTGCGGTACTGGCAACACTGCTATTCCTGCTGCCCGCGCCGGTGCCATTGTCACAGGTGTGGACATTGCCTCCAACCTGCTGGCCCAGGCGCGTGAGCGTGCCCGTGCAGCAGGCGTGCGCGTCGAGTTTCGTGAAGGCGATGCCGAACAGTTGGAGTTCCCTGAAGCCTCATTCGATGTGATCATCAGCATCTTCGGCGCAATGTTTGCGCCTCGCCCGGAACGCGTCGCTGTGGAGTTGCTGCGCGTCTGCCGTCCCGGAGGAACAGTCACCATGGGAAACTGGACTCCCTCCGGCTTTGTCGGAAAAATGTTTGCCGTGAGCGCCAAACATGTTCCGCCGCCACCCGGTATTCCGGCGCCTGTGCTCTGGGGAGAAGAAGACGTTGTACGCCAGCGCTTCGGTAGCGGCGCTAAAGAAATCAAATGTACGCGCGTGATCTGCGACTTCCGTTATCCCACTCCGCCAGCAGAAGTAGTTCAGCTCTTCCGCCGATACTTCGGTCCCACTCAGGCGGCGTTTTCGCGCCTGGACGAAAAAGGCCAGGCAGCACTGGCCGCCGATCTCGAACGCATCTGGGCCGAGCACAATCAAGCAACAGACGGGACCACACTCGTGCCCGCAGAATATCTGGAGGTCCATGTGATTCGCGCTTAACGCCGGGGTTAAGGTTTGGCTGTTGGCTTTGGCTATTGGTTTTGATTTTGCCTTTGTCTGATTTTCTGTTGCCTGTTGCCTGTTGCCTGCTTTTCTGTTTCCTATTGCCTGCTTTTCTATCCCCTATTCCCTGTTCCCTATTCCCTGTAGTACTATTCGCGCGCTTGCGAAGGAGCCCATCATGACAAAGTCTGCCGTACGTCTGCTCGGATTGCTGCTGTGCGCTTCAATTGCACTCTGGTCACAAGTGCCAGTTGGACCTGACGGGTACAAAAACCTGAAATACCGCTACATCGGACCGGTTGGCAACCGCACCACTGCCGTGGTTGGGATTCCCGGCAATCCCTGGGTCTACTACGTCGGCGCCGCATCCGGCGGCATCTTCAAGTCCACCGACGGCGGCATCCACTGGGAGCCCATTTTCGATTCGCAGGATGTTTCTTCCATCGGCTCGCTGGCACTGGCCCCCAGTGATCCCAACATCATCTGGGCGGGCACCGGGGAACCGTTTGTGCGCAGCCACATCTCCGTAGGAAACGGAATCTACAAATCATCGGATGCGGGCAAGACCTGGACCAAAATGGGACTCGAGAATACCGGCCGCATCGCGAATATTGCCATTGATCCCCACAATCCTGACATCGTGCTGGCCTGCTCCATGGGCCATGCCTATGGTCCGCAGCCTGAGCGCGGCGTCTTTCGTACCACCGACGGCGGCAAAACCTGGCAGCGCACTCTGTTCGTCGACGAAAACACTGGCTGCGGCGACATGGGGATGGATCCCAACAATCCCCACATTCTCTTCGCCGGCATGTGGCAGATCGAAATTCATACCTGGGGACGCAATAGCGGCGGTCCCGGCAGCGGTCTGTTCAAATCCACTGATGGCGGCGTGACCTGGAAACGACTGGAAGAGCACGGGCTGCCGCATCCGCCGGTAGGCCGCATCGCCGTGCGCGTGGCGCCCAAGGATTCACGTCGGGTCTACGCGCTCATCGAAACCGGCGATGGCGTCCCAGTTGACGGCAAACCCACGCAGCGCGGTTCGCTTTGGCGCTCCGATGATGGCGGGGACAACTGGCAGATGATCAACGCTGATCGTCAGCTTCGCGGCCGCACAGCCTATTACTGCCGCGAAGAAGTCTCGCCCGACAACGAAAACGAAGTTTACTTTACTACCGCCGCTTTCAGCCGCTCGCTCGATGGCGGCCGCACGCTGACTCCTACCCCGCAAAGTCCCGGAGGCGATAATCACGAACTCTGGATCGATCCCACAAACGGTGACCGCATGGCCGTGGTGAATGATGGTGGCGTCTCGATTTCAGTCAATCGCGGCAGGACGTGGGACCACATCCAGTTGCCGATTGCGCAAATCTACCACGCAACTGTAGACGACCAGATTCCCTACAACGTCTACGGCAACCGGCAGGACGGCCCTTCGTGGCGGGGACCCAGCAACAGTCTGGAATTTGGCGGCTTCGGTGGTGGCGGAGGCGGCCCACAGATTCCGCGCAGCCTGTGGCACTCGATTGCCGGCGGTGAGAGCGGCTTTGCCACTCCCGATCCGGTGGACAACAACATCATCTGGTCCACCGGCACCGGCTCAGGCAGCGTGGGCGGCTACGTTGCTCGCTTTGACGAGCGCAACCGCCAGTATCGCGACGTCGAGGTGTGGCCCGAAACCACCTCGGGCGCAACCGCCGCGGAAGTCAAGTATCGCTTCAACTGGGAGTTCGCCCTCACCATCTCGCCGCACGACCATAACAAGGTGTACGTGGGCAGCCAGTTCGTTCACGTAACCACCGACGGCGGAAATAGCTGGCAGGTCATCAGTCCGGATTTGACGCGCAACGACAAGACCAAAATGGGAAGCTCAGGCGGTCTCACCCCGGACAACATCGGCGTGGAATATGCGGGCGTGATCTTCGCCATTGCCGAATCGCCCAAAGAAGCTGGCGTGATCTGGGCTGGGACCAACGATGGCCTGCTCCAACTGACGCGCGACGGCGGCAAAACCTGGACCAACGTCACAAAAAATATTCCTGGCCTGCCGGAGTGGGGCACGTTCTCCAACATCGAGGCATCCCGTTACGACGCCGGCACGGCTTACGTGACCGTGGACTTCCATCAGATGAACAACCGTGATCCGTTCGTCTACAAGACCAACGATTACGGCAAATCCTGGACACAAATCACCAACGGAATTCCGCATTCCATGCTGAGCTATGCGCACTGCATCCGCGAAGATCCCGTGCGCAAAGGCTTGCTCTATCTCGGCACAGAGAACGCGCTGTACGTCTCCTTCGACGACGGAAAAAACTGGCAGCCGCTGCAAAGTGGCCTGCCGCACGCGCCTGTCTACTGGATGACCGTGCAGGAGCGCTTCCATGATCTGGTAGTCGCCACCTATGGGCGGGGCTTCTGGATACTCGATGACATCACGCCGCTGGAGCAGCTCACGCCGCAAGTGAGCGCGGCCAATGCGTATCTGTTCGCGCCGCGCGATGCTTATCGCTACCGCAATACCATCCAGCCGTTTTCCGTCACCTACGATCCCGCTGCCGGCCACAACATTCCTTACGGCGCCGATATCAATTTCTTTTTGAAATCGAAGCCGGGTCCGAAAGACAAAGTGAAGATCACCATCAGCGATGCTGCCGGCAAAACCGTGCGCAGCATTGACTGCAACCCGCAGCCGGGCGAGGGCAGCGCCGCCACGGGCACACCTGGTGCGCCGCCCGTGGAGCCGGGCGAGGATTTCTTCGGCCCTCGGCCGATTGCCTGCCATGCTGAAGCGGGCATCAATCGCGTTTTCTGGGACCTGCGCGGCGAGCCCAGCACACAGATTCGCCTGCGCACCGCACATCAGTATGCGTTCGAGATTGCTCCCGGACCACAGGGCTGGCGCGGTGCACCCGGAGCCGGACGCATTTCGCTGCTTGAGCCTCCCGGTGTCTATACCGTGAAGCTTACGTTCAACGATCAGGAGTCTACGCAGAAGCTGAAAGTGTTGAAAGATCCGCACTCGACCGGCTCGGAATCCGATATTGCCGAGCAGATGAAGCTGCTTACTGCGCTTCGCGATGATCTGGAAAGCGTCTCCCAAACCGTAAACCAGATCGAGACGCTGCGCGGGCAGCTTGTAAGCCTGGACCGCGGCCTCGGCAACGGAGATTCGGCAAAACCGGTGCGCTCGGCTGCGTCTGATCTCGGCGGCAAGCTCATCGGCGTGGAAGGAAAAATTCTGGACATCAAATCGACCGGCCGCGGGCAGGACAACGTCCGCTATAGCCCCATGCTGGTACAGAAGCTGAACTATCTCGCCGGTCAGGTCGGTCAGTCAGATTTTCCGCCTACCACGCAGCAGCAGGCCGTAGCGCAGGAATTGCACCAGCAGACCCAGCAATATAACCAGCAGTTCGCGCAGGTGATGGACGACGTGCAGAAATTCAACGCCATGCTCCGCGACCAGAACATCCCCAACATCTTTCTTCCCAAAACGGGAACCGCAGCTGCCGCGGGCAGCGGAGGAGACCAATAATAGGGGACAGGTTACAGGTTACAGGGAACAGAAAGGCAAAAGCAGAGCAATCCACACGTAGAGACGGTGCTCAGCCGGGGTCCCCGGCGCGCGCGGTTTTGGTCTTGGGCGTGATGGGGTAGAGCACCGTCTATGCGCCGCAGGCGCACGCTTTAGCCCACGCGAAAAAGGCTTTTTACTAACCACTGCCTTCTGCGGTATACCATGAGACGTGGACCTTCCCGTCAATCCGCCGGTACTGCCGATGCTTGCCAAACGCGTGGATGAACTACCGCTCGACGGAGACTGGATTTTCGAACCCAAGTGGGATGGGTTTCGCGCGCTGATGTTTCGCGATGGCGATGAGATCCTCATCCAGAGCCGCGACGACAAGCCGCTCAACCGCTACTTCCCCGACCTGCTTGGGCCGATACGCTCCGCCTTGCCTCAGCGCTGCGTCCTCGACGGAGAGATTGTCATCGTCAGGAATAATGGACTCGACTTCGAGGCATTGCAGTTGCGCCTCCATCCCGCCGCGTCGCGCGTGAAACTTCTTTCGCAACAGACTCCAGCGTCCTTCGTGTTCTTCGACCTGCTTTGCCTGGGAGATCGTGACCTTCGGAACGAGGCATTTCAAACCCGGCGGCGCGAGCTGGAATCGCTGATTTCATCGGCGCCGCCGCCCATCCATCTGACGCCGGCAACCCGCGACCGCAGCATTGCCTCCGACTGGTTTCGTCGCTTTGAGGGCGCAGGTCTGGATGGTGTGATGGCCAAGCCCGTTTCGGGAACCTACGAGCCCAACAAACGCGTGATGCTCAAGGTCAAGCACGAGCGCGACTGTGACTGCGTGGTTGCCGGATTTCGCTGGTACAAAAAAGGCGATCGCACACTGATCGGCTCATTGCTCCTGGGCCTTTTCGATGGTGCCGGCGCTTTGCAGCACGTCGGAGTTTGCGCGAGCTTTAGCGCGGAAAAGCGCCGCGAACTCGCGGAATTCCTCGAGCCTTACCGGAAAGACGCGCTTGTCAATCATCCCTGGAAAGCCTGGGCGGAACACGGAGCCGAGCCGGGTGAAGCTGGAATGCCCCAGCGCATGCCGGGTGGCCAGAGCCGCTGGAGTCAGGGCAAGGACTTATCATGGGAGCCAGTCCGTCCGGAGCTGGTGGTAGAAGTAGCTTACGAGCACATGCAGGGACACCGCTTCCGTCACATGGCGCACTTCCGCAGATGGCGTACGGACAAAAAGCCAACCGACTGCACCTACGCGCAACTTGAAGTTGTCCCGCCGCAAGAGTTGGCAGCGATCTTCCCACAAGGGCGTTAAGCGGCGAAGCCGCTTAACGCCCTGCACTCAGCATTCAGCTAGAATCAGCGAGCCTTTCTCCACGGCGGGACGTTCGGATTTTTTCTTCCGATCAACCGATGACCCGATTGCATGCGCGACCAAAACGCCGGGAGGTAGTTAGCTGCCTTTATGATCCGCGTTGTCGGCGTGCCTCCCTCCACTCACGCGTCGGATCATCATCAGGATCAGGAGTTTCCTGCGCGGGTCGAAGCTCCTCCGGCACGTGACGCAGGTTAATTCTTATTCGCGTCCACGTGGATGACCTGCCGCGCATCGAGTCCACCAGCACATCGTCGACCGCAAGGAAACCGGCGATGTCAGCGTGTTTCTTCTTCCATCTTTCCAGTCCCGCCAGCGCGGCAGCTTTATCGGGAGAGTTCGCAATCACGATGAGCGGCATCTTGACCCGGGGCTTCTTCGCCGCTGACTTGGCGCGAGACGGCGCGACACGAGGCGCTTCGCCTTCCATCTTGCGAAAGTGCGGCGGCCACGGAGCGTCGCCCAGACCGTCAGCTTCGTCTTTTGCGGCAAGCTCGAGGAGTTTCTCAAGAGAACCAGCTACGGCGTCCATCTCCGCGTGTGGGTTGCCGACTTTGGCGAAGCGCTCCGGAACTGTGAACATCGTGAAGTCCGCCGGGTCACACTCGGGAACTTCCTGCCATGTCAGCGGCGTAGATACCCGGGCATCAGGCAGCGGCCGCACCGAATACGCAGAGCACGTGGTGCGATCCTTCGCGTTCTGGTTGTAGTCGAGAAACACGCCGTGCCGTTCTTCTTTCCACCACTTCGAGCTGGCGAGTGTGGGTGCGCGCCGCTCCACAGCGCGTGAAAACGCCACGGCCGCGCGGCGAACTTCAGAGAACGTCCAGCGCGGTTCGATGCGCACATTTACGTGCATGCCGCGCGAGCCGCTGGTTTTGGGCCAGCCGCGAAGTCCCAACTCTTCGAGCAGCGCCCGCACTTCCTGGGCAACACGGCGCACATCGGCCCAGGCAACACCGGGAACGGGATCGAGATCGATCCGCAACTCGTCAGGATGCTCCAGATTGCCGGAGCGTACCGCGTGCGGGTGGAGTTCGATGCAGCCCAGATTGACAATCCAGGCCAGCCCAGCCGAGTCATCCACTACAACCTCTTCCGCAGTTCGGCCTGAAGGGAATGACAGCGTCACGGTGCGCAGCCAGGACGGCCGTTGCGCCGGCGCGCGTTTCTGATAAAACGCCTCTCCCTCAGCGCCGTTCACAAAACGCTTCAGAACAATCGGGCGGTCGCGGATTCCGGCGAGCGCGCCCGGCGCAACCGACAGATAGTAGCGTACAAGATCAAGTTTGGAGATTCGCGCCTGCGATGAAAAATACAGCTTGTCGGGATTCGTGATCCGGACTTCGCGTCCCTCGATCGAGAGCACCTCGCCGGCTGCTTCCTTTGCCATCCCAAACAGGCTACCACCCTGAATCCCAGGGTACTTGGTAATTAGTAGTTAGTTAGTAATTAGTAAAGGCAAAATCAAAACAACCGCCTGTTCCCTGTTCACTCTAACCTGTTGTTTTGGGTAGAGGTGAAGGGAGGTTGTGATGCTCTTGTCTTCTACGCAGAAATTCCTCGAGCGAGAACCTGCCCGGCCCCCAAGCCGCAAGCATCAGAAGACCACCAACAATTCCGATATTCTTCATAAATTCCGTCTGTGCAAGGCCCTGGGCCATCTCAGACAGGCCCGCGGCCCAGAAGTTATGGAGCATCACAGACACAATGCAGAGATATGCCGCCATCACCAGCGCCGCAAGACGCACCTGATATCCCAGGAGAAGACACAGCACGCCAATCAGCTCGATTGCCAAGGCAGCGGCAAGCAAGGGTGGAATCGGAGAGATCCCGTGTCGGGCCATATAGGCCGCCTGGCCTGACCATCCAAGTATTTTCCCGAGCACGGCCTGTATGAAGATAAGGCAAATCGCGATCCGAGCCAGAAGCGGAAGAACACCAGAAGAAATTCTCTGCCGCAGATCGCCAGCCGTTCCGCTCAAATCGGTCATAAGCGTCTTCCACAAGAGACTCTTGAAACATGAAATTGTAAGCAAGTAAATCCCTTTTCGGTGGAAGCCCCGATTACGGCGCAGGCACGACCTTCCCTTTGAACACGACACCTTTAACATTCTTGATCACGTGAATGTCGCTCAAGGGATCGCCATCCACGGCGACCAGGTCACCTTCTTTCCCTTCACTTACTGTGGCCAGATCAGGCAGGCCGAGCAGGTCGGAATTGTGTTTGGTGGCGGCGGTCAGCGCCTGCTGCGCCGTCATGCCATGCTCCACCAGCGTGACGACCTCGTCGAGCACCGTCCCGTGGCCCGGTTCGTAACTCTGATCCGAACCTGCGGCCATGGTGACGCCCGCCTTCAAAGACATATCGAAGCTGGGAAAATGGATCTTTGCCAGCGCGCGCGCCTTGCGCATCCAGTATTCGGGCAGGTGCTCTTGCTCACCCATCTTCAGGCTGTGCTCCACAATGTACAGGGTAGGAACAAGATAGACGTGATGGGCTTTCATGAAGTCCAGCGCCTGCTGGTTCATATCGGAACCATGCTCAATGGAGTCCACACCCGCCTGCAACGCCGCCATGATGCTGTGGATGTTCTCCGCATGTGCAGCCACTTTCACATTGTTCATGTGCGCCTGTTCCACAACCGCGCGCAGCTCTTCCGCTGAGAGTTGTTCCGCCGTGGGGTAATCCAGCGGCGACACCACTCCGCCCGACGCCAAAACCTTGATCACCCGCGCTCCATACTTGAGTTGCAGGTGGACGGCCTTCTCCGCCTCCGCCGGTGAGTTCACAAATCCGTTCATCGGCGTGTAGTAGTCCTCAAGCGGCATCTCCGGCGGCTCGGTCAGAAAATCGCCATGTCCTCCGGGAACGGTAATGGCGTGAGCGCCAGGAACAATGTGAGGAAGAACAAGGGTGCCTTCGTCGCCGGCCCGCGAGAGGGCCACATCAATGAAGTCGCCAGAGCCGACCACCCGCACCGCAACCACGCCCTGCGAGAGCGCATACTGCATTGCCTTCTGCGCCCGCAGCGCCGCCAGCGCCGCTGATGGATGTTCGTTGCGCGGTCCAGTCCACAAATGTATGTGCGCATCGATCAGCCCGGGCAATACGGTGTAGCGCGAATAATCCACGATGTCGGCGCCTGCCGGCACAGGCAGATCTTTTCCAACGGAGGTGATTCTTCCGTCAGTGATGATCACGAAAACGTTCGTGAGCGCGGGCTTCTCCGCATCGACAATCAACCGCCCGCAGCGAACATAGAGTTGCTTCACCGGCTTTGGTTGTGGCGCCGCGCTTTGCGCCAGCGCAGCGAGGCAAACGAACAGCAAGAACAGCACGCAGGCAAAACTACGTTTCATCTTTAGATCTCCTGTTGAAGGGTGGGAATGCTGTGAGGCGGAGCTTAAGGGAAGCGACCTTGCATGTCAAACTAGCGAAATGCAACGCATAGCCTTGTCATTCCGATCCCGCTGTGCGGGAGAGGAATCTGCTTTGCCTTTGCTGTGGCCAGTTGCCTATTGCCTATTGCCTGCTGTTCTGTTCCCCATTTCCTATTCCCTGCTTTTCCTGTTCCCTGTTCCCTGTAACCTGTCCCCTAAGAAGTCACTCGTGCCGCAATGCGATCATGGGATCGATTCGAGAGCTCTTTCGTGCCGGAAGATACCCGGCCAGAAGTGCGGCGCTCAGCAGAATCGCGGTGGCTACCGCGAGCGCCAGAGGATCGTTGGGCGTCATGCCAAAGAGAAATGACCGGATGAGATGTGAAGTGCTCAGCGCCACGGGAACGCTGATGGCAAGACTGACCGCTGCGAGCACCACGACCTCACGCAGGATCATCCATACCACCGCGCCGCGTTGCGCTCCCAGCGCCATGCGAATGCCGATCTCCGCGGTCCGCCGCGTGACATTGTAGGACACGGTCCCATACAGACCGATGCAGGCAATCACCAGGGCAAGTATGGCAAAGGCCGTACACAACCGGGCAAGAGTGATCTCCTGGCTAAGCATCTGGTCGATGTCTGCAACCTGGGTCCTCACTTCTGTGACCGGCACGCGCGGATCAGCCTGATGAACGATTTCGCGCGCTGTCCTGACATAGGAGAGCGGGTCGCCTGCCGTGCGCAATTCGTAGGTGACTGCCCGGGGCGGCGGGTAACCCTGATTGTAGGGCATATAAACCACCGGCGGAATCTTGCGCCGCAGCCCGCCGTAGTGCGCGCTCTGCGCTACACCAACAATCTCCATGTCGCGCTGAATGTTGTTGGTGTCCAAAATAATGTGTCTGCCCAATGGATTCTGATTGGGGAAGTTTTTGCGGGCAAACAATTCGCTGATCACGGCCACCTTGGTGGAACCAGGCTGGTCGTGCTCCTCGATTTCGCGCCCGGCAAGGATGGGAATCTGCATGGTCTTGAAGAAGCCGGGCCCGACTAACAGGTAGCGAGTGGTTTCGTCCGGAGGAAGCCCAGGCAAATGAATGTCGAGCCCGGAGCCGGCGCCGATCAGCGATTCATGGGAGAGGCTCGCCTCGATGGTCCCAGGAATCGTCCTGAACCGTTGCAGCAGATCGTTGTAGAACACGGAAATCTCGGGATCCTTGTGCCCGGCCTTGCTCGCGTCCAGCTCGAACAGCAGCAGGTTCTCGCGATTGATGCCCAGCTCGACCGATTGCAGGTTCTTGAGTGTCCGCACAAAAAGTCCAGCAGCAACCAGCATGAGCAACGACAAAGCAATCTGCGACACTACCAGCACGCGGCTCAGGCCCGGACGCGTTCGCGAACCGGCCCCGCCAGCCGGAGCGTTCTTCAACGTGGGGGAGATGTTCACACGCGTCGAGTTGATTGCCGGCGCCAGGCCGAACAACACCCCGGTCAGAAGTGAGAGCGCTACGGCCACACCCAGCACGTGCCAGTTCAGTTGCGCGTGCGGCGGGATATATCTCTGGCCGGTCGATAGCATTGCAGTCAAAGAGCGCATGCCCCAGAAAGCAACCAATATTCCCAGGGCGCCGCCCAGCGAGGCCAGCAAAAGGCTCTCCGTAAGAAGTTGTC
>DATDNH010000100.1:0-48897 GCA_036518395.1 Candidatus Angelobacter sp.
TATTTGGGATCAAGCTCCAGAAAATACGGATGACCCTCCATACGGCGATATTCCAGATGTCCGATGAGGTGAGTGATCGGCCACCGCTGCGCCAAATACCGAACCAGCGCGGCGTCAGCCTTCACCTGCTCGTCAGTGAGCGGGAACTTCTCGCCATCTCCGACGTTTTCAATTCCGATGGCGATATGATTCAGTCCAATGCAGTGACGCGCCATCCAGTTTTCCGGCATCAAGCGATAAATTGTGCCGTCGCGATCCACCAAAAAATGGGCTGAAACGTTGACTTCGCCTGCGGCTGCAAGCTGGGCTCGATCTGCTTCGGCGCGCGTACGATTGAAATAATTCCACGCGGAAGCAAATGAGCCCATTCCCGTCCAGTGCAGAATGATGACTCTGGGCTTAATGATTACGTCAGAAATTTTTGGGTCCTGATGAATCCGCCGATAAGCAATGGTAAGTTGAATACGCTCGTTATCGAAGTTTATGGGCCGATCAACAATCTTAAGATCGCCAGCCGCCGCCTGGAAGGCAGCAAGCTCCGGTGTGATTGCCAGAGCCATGATGCTCACCGCCATGACTGCGATCCTGGCAAGTTTTCCCGCTTGTCGCCAGCCGCGGCGGCAATCAGCAGAGCTTTGGCTGGGCGGCGACGTGAATCTCGGTGATGGCGGCAAAGGGCAGTTGCAAAACATTACTGGCATGGTGCAGGGGGCCAGCGGAATTGTCAATCTGGAAGGGCCAGTGAGTGAACGACTCGAAACAACAGATCGCCTGCGATTGTGGAATACGCCAACCGCATTGGCGGAATTATCCGCCGCCCAAGTAAAGGTGGCCGGGATCGCAAACAATCACGCGGTCGACGCCAGTGCCTCCGGGCCGGAACAGACGGCAAAAGAGTTGCGCGACCACGGCATCCTGCCGGCGGGCGCAGTTGCCGGTACCGCATTTTTTGAGGTCAACGGCGTTTCCATTGCTGTTACTGCGCACGATCTCACGCGCGGTGTGCCGGAAAATCTGGAGCCCGACCTGGCCGTAGCGCGCAGGAAATCGCAGGTGCTTATCAGTACTTTTCATGTGACCGGGCTTCCTTCCTATCTGCCTCGTCCCGAGTTGCGCCGGGCAGTTGAGATTGCTTACCACGCTGGCGCCAATGTGATTGCCGCCCAAGGAACGCACATGCTGGGTCCGGTGGAGCGACGCGACCACGCGGTCATCGCCTGGGGGCTGGGCAATCTGGCATTTTCCTGCGATTGCACTCAGGAGGAAGACGCAATGCTGCTGCGGGTCGTGGTGGAGCCCGATAAAGTTGTGCGTGCAGAGGTGATTCCCTTGCAGGCAGGAATCAACCTAAAACCAGCGCAGCCAGCCGGTGATGCAGCAGCCATTCTTGATCTTCTGGACGCAATCGGAAGTAAAGGCCTGCAACGCCACGGAAGCACGGCTGATTTTTGATTGAGTTTGCAGTGCTCTGTGCTGATTTTTTCAGACCGCCGACGGCCAACCTGTCCCCTGTAGCCTCTCACCTGATTCTTCCGCCCAAACTGGGCGGCATAAGCCTTATCAAGCCTGAACGAACCAACCGTCCTCTTTCTTGTGTTGATAATCGGTTAAGGGCCCACCGAGCGAGTCTTCCACGCTCCGAATTACATTGATGTTGCGCCGATCGAGAGGCGTGAGCAGCGCATCAGTGTAAGCGGGATTTTCTTTATACCAATCCAGCGAGCTGAAATATTGTTGCAGCAAAGCGGATTTAAACGGCCGCCCATGGCGGGCATAAATCACGTTGCGCAGCAAGCGCAGATCGCGCCGAGAAAAGTCGCTGAGTTGCGCGACTGTGAGTTGCTTGTCCAGCAGCGTTGGATCCTGGAGTGCTGTGCGCTCCTGGCTCGCGTCCCCTACCCACTGGCCCAGCCGCATCGAGATCAGTCCTAATTCAATTTTTGCCTCCGGTGTATTCTGGTGTAACCACACCTTTTCCCGGTTCAACAAGTCCTCGCGGGTAATAGCGGCTTCATAGTTGGCGATGGCCTCAGCATTTTTTCGGTCAGTGGTCGTGATTTTGCTCTGGTCCATTTTGTCGAGCGGGTGGTACCAGGGCTGCGCGGAAAAATAATCGTTCAGCCATTTTTTGCGGAAGCGATTTCCCGCGCGTGCGTAGATGGTATTGCGCATCAGGGTGAGCTCGCGCAAAGACCTGCCATCCAGGTCGGCTTGCGTGATCTCGCGAGTGTAATAAAGCGGACGGTCATCCTGTTGTGCAGCGGCGCGAATGGGCAATGGAAAATCCGAGAGAACGAACACGAGCGCAATTGCCAGAACCAATCTTTTAAGCATGAGTTGGAGCGTAGCAAAAAACCCCACCATTTAGAATAGATTTCTGCGATCCCGATGAAGCCGAGTCCTGTATTCGACGTGCTGGTAATTGGCGCGGGTCCAACCGGAATGGCGTCCGGCATTGAGGCCCAGCGCGCCGGATTCAGCGTCGTGTTGGTGGACAAAGGGTGCCTGGTCAACTCACTCTTTCACTATCCCGCCAACATGATTTTCTTTACTACGCCGGAACTGCTGGAGATCGGTGATATCCCGTTCACCACTCCCAATCAGAAGCCGAACCGGCAGGAAGCGCTCGAGTATTACCGCAACGTGGCCCAGCATTACCGGCTGGATGTCCGCCAGTATCAGCGCGTCACGGCAGTCACCGGTTCTGACGGCGATTTTCACGTGCATACCGTTGATCAGTACGAGAAGCAACACAAATATACGACGCGCAAGATCGTCGTGGCCACCGGCTACTATGATCTGCCCAACTGGCTGAACATTCCCGGCGAAGAACTGCCCAAAGTGATGCATTATTACCGCGAGCCGCATCCTTATTTCGACACAGACGTATTAATTATCGGCGCCAAGAATTCAGCCGCCATTGCTGCTCTGGAACTGTGGCGGCGTGGTGCTCGCGTCACCCTGGTGCACCGCGGGCCGGGAATCCATCAAAACGTGAAGTACTGGATCAAGCCCGACATAGAGAACCGCATCAAGAACCGTGAGGTTGCGGCACACTTCAATAGTTGTGTGCTGGAGATTCTTCCCGAGTCCGTCCGCATCCGCACGCCGGAAGGTGAGCAGACGCTCAAGAATGATTTTGTGTTTGCCCTCACCGGGTATCATCCCGATTACGAGTTCCTGATGTCGCTGGGAATCGAATTGCAAAAACCGGAGATGCGTCCCGTATGCAATCCGCAGACGTTTGAAAGCAATGTGCCGGGAATTTATGTGGCCGGGGTGATTGTGGCGGGCTCGCGCACCAGCGAAATTTTTATTGAAAACGGGCGTTTTCACGGCCACCAGATTGCGGCGGATCTTAAATCAAAGTTGCAGTCAGCGCACGCTGCCGATTGAGAGTTTTGGAGTTTATCCCGAGCTCGCGAAGCGGACAACGGAACCTACGCACGGCGATCTATCTTCGGGCATACGCCCCGCGAGAGTGGTTATAGAAGTAGAGACCCCTCTCTTTCGTTCGGTGCAAGCTACAAAAGATTATTCTTCTCCCAGATCCTCCACTTCCTGGTAATCCATGATGGCGTGCAGATTATTTTCTTCGAGAAAAATATCGGGAATGCGCACTCGTCCGTCAGTCTCGGCCTTTTGGGCGGCCTCGGTGGCCACTGGCAAATCGAGCCGCATTTCTTCGTGCAGGAAATCCAGCAGTTCCTCTTCATCAACAGTAGCTACGAAGGTGCCGCCCGCATTTTCCTCAAACATGACCTGGTAGTCGGCCGGGCTTTCATCCATTTTCATGATGTCCAGAGTGCCCACTGGCATGTGTCTCTCCTTATCAAAGACGGAGAAAAGTTTACTTCTGACCTTGGTTTCTCTGCAATCGGAGCTCGGAAAATTTTCAGCTTAAATACAGTGGTGAGGATGACCCGATTTTGACGCTGCTTTTGAATCTGAGTCACCGAGAAAGTCACAGCCTGTCAATCCGCTTAATCCGATGGCACAGCACTTCCGTCTCACCTTACCCTATCTTCTGGACTGGCCCACCCGCAGAGCAGGATTGGCATCGTATTCAACATAACCCCGCCGTGTTAAGGCTTTTTCTTTCCCATCATATTTCGGGGGAGTCGTGTAGCACGGTGGGAACTAATCAAGACGGGAGAAAGTAAGCATGAAACGTCTAGCGGTCATTAGTGCCCTGGCCCTATGTTTCGGGGTGTTGGCGCCAGCGGCATCGGCTCAAAGTAGTGATAATGATAGAAACCACGGCGAGTTCGGAGTCTATTTCGATTACTTCAGACTCCAATTCGCAAAACTCAATATGTTCGGCGTCGGCGGACGCGTTGGCTTCAATGTTCATCCGGCAGTAGCTTTTGAGGCCGAAATGTCATACGACTTCGAACGCAGCACCACTGAAACCATAACCAGCGGCGGGATTACCAACACTTTCCGCTCCAACCTGCGCCTCATTCACGGTCTGTTTGGGCCGAAGATTCAATCCACAAAGGGGCCGGTACGAGTCTTTATAACGGTGAAAGGCGGACTGCTGAACTTCGGAGTCAGCGGGCCGGTCACCGCAGGCAGCTTTGCCAACCAGATCGGCACCATTACGGACGGAGACACCAACGGCGTGTTGTATCCGGGTGGCGGCATCGAGTTCAACGCTGGATCCTTTGGCCTCCGGCTCGAAGCTGGAGATGAAATGTACTGGGACAATGGTGTCAACCACAACTTCAAGTTCATGGGTGGCCCGCAGATCCGCTTCTAAATTCCTCCTTTGAAAAAGCCTGAATCAAAGCAGCTCTTCGGAGCTGCT
Organism: Candidatus Angelobacter sp.; assembly: GCA_036518395.1. Lineage (GTDB taxonomy): Bacteria > Acidobacteriota > Terriglobia > Terriglobales > Acidobacteriaceae > Angelobacter. The sequence goes on from DATDNH010000100.1 coordinate 4,811, forward strand.
TTATTTTTTGAGTTCAGTCCTTAGCCTTTGGCCCAGAATCATTTAGTACGATTGATTGTTCTTTCTCAGGATTCACGACTTGAGTTGAGTTTCAGTTACTCAATTACCCAATGCTCTCAATGGTGCGTGAGAACAAGCTCGTTGTACTGGGAGAACTTGCTGTTGGCTACACGCTGATCATGATCACCATCTGGACAGCGCACCGGGCTCAGCGGATTCTCTTCTACGTTAGCGCTGCTTATTTCTTTGTTGCGGCAGTGATCGCTGTCCTTCGCCGCCAGCCGCTCGGACTGAAACGCCTGCCGCTGCGCATGACCATCATGACTGTAGCGGCTACCATCGTGATTGCGGCCGCTATGGTGACTATTGCCGCTGCCCTGGGCACATTACATGGACTGTTTGGGGTGCGAGCGCCTCTGCTGCATGCTTCCACTTACCTGGTGTGGTCGCTGGTGCAACAGTACATCCAGCAATCCTTTTTCTTCGTTCGCATTGAGCAGCTAACGTCGAATGGAGCACGAGCGAGCTTTATTACTGCCTGCCTCTTTGGCCTCGCCCACCTTCCTAATCCGGTGCTCACGCCGGTGACCTTCATCGGAGGATGGATTTTGTGCGAGCTGTTTCGCCGCTACCGCAGCTTGTACCCGCTGGCAGTCGCGCACGGACTGATCGGGCTTGCTATTGCCGTTTCTGTCCCGGATAGCATTCATCATCACATGCGCGTGGGGCTGGGCTACCTGCGTTATCCCAATTAGCTTGTGGTCTAGGCCTTCAATCACGGCGATTTTGGCATTTGTGGCAATTTGGCAGTCTTGCTTTGATAGAATTCTCGCTGGAAATGAGACAACCATGCCCGAACCAACTTACGAAGAATTGAAAGCGCGACTTGCTGAACTGGAAAAACAAGGTGCTGGACGTCGCACCGGCGCCCTCGAATTTCGCGTGAGCGAAAAAGGCGGTGTCAGTGTCTACGGTCTGGGCCGATTTCCCGTCACTTTGTATTACGAGCAGTGGACCCGCTTGCTCGGCCAGTCAGAAGAACTGCGCAAATTCCTCGAAGACAACAAATCCAAACTCAAGCTCAAAGGCCAATAAACCAGCCCTTGGCTTCTGGCCAGTAGCTCTCAGGTCAACCTTCACCGGCGTCCGATTCGTTCTCGTCCTAACGCGGTGTTTGAGCAAATCCGGAATTCGATACAATCTGGGCCAATGGAGGTCCGGATGTCTTCAACCCCTCAACCACAACAGGAAGGTGTAGCTGCGCCAGCACCCGGGGCACAAACGATTCAGTCAGAACCGCAGCGCCGGTGGAACCCGGCTTTGCGCATCGCCTTCAGGTTTGCTTTCGCTTATATGGTGCTCTACAGCTTTCCTTATCCTCTCACCAGCATCCCGGGCTTTGATTATCTATTTCGCTGGTATGACGCCGGGTGGGGAAAAATTGTCGCCTGGACGGGCGCACATGTTCTGCATCTCAGCCAGCCAGTGCGATACGTTATTACCGGCAGCGGCGACAGCACTTTTGCCTACGTCCAGAACCTCTTAATCCTGGTGTTCGCGATTCTTGCGATGTTCATCTGGTCGCTGCTTGGCCGCCGCAGACAAAACTACGTCTATCTCCACCAATGGCTTCGGCTGTACGTGCGTCTAGTGCTTGGCGCCACTCTCATTACTTACGGAGCGGCAAAGGTGATCAAGTCGCAGTTCCCGGATCCCTTCCTGTGGCGATTGCTCGAACCCTATGGCGACAGCTCGCCTATGGGCCTGCTTTGGACTTTTATGGGCTACTCCACTCCGTATAACTTTTTTACCGGCATGGTGGAAACCGTGGCCGGAGCGCTGCTGATCGTACCGCGGCTTGGCACGCTGGGAGCACTGCTCTCGATCGGCGCCATGGGCAACGTCTTCATGCTGAACATGAGCTACGACGTCCCCGTCAAGCTCTACTCTTTCAACCTGCTCATCATGGGAGTGTTCTTGCTGCTGCCGGAGAGTCGCCGGTTGATCAATGTATTCATCCTGAACCGCAACGCCGAGCCAGACATTTCTCCGCCACTGTTCCGGCGCAGAGTATTGAATCGTGCCATTCTCGCTGTGCAACTGATCTTTCTGGCCTATAGCGTCATCTTCGATCTCTACCAGACGCACGAATTGATGAAGCAGTACGCCGTGAATCCCCCGCTGTATGGAATTTACGCCGTGGATGAGTTCACGCTGGATGGACAGGAGCGACCGCCGCTCTTCACTGACGAATCACGCTGGCGACGATTCATCTTTGACCGCTTCACCAGCATTGGCATTCAGCCGGGCGATGGACCGATGCAGCGCTATGCCGGCAAGGTGGACTTGGCTGCGAAGACCCTCCAGCTCAGCAAGCGCGGCGACCAGAACTGGAAATCCACGTTCACCGTGGAAACGCCTTCAGCCGGAGTGGTCACGCTGGATGGAGCGATGGACGGCAAAAAGATCCATGCGCGGCTGCGCAAACTCGATGAGAAAGCATTTCTTCTCAACAGCCGCGGCTTCCACTGGATTAATGAATTTCCGTTTAACCGGTAACGACGGTGGAAAACCGTATTGGCTGAGTGCTGACTGCTGACTGCTGAGTGCTGAGTGCTTTCACTGTGTTAAATTAAAAGGGTGTGGGCGCGTAGCTCAGCTGGTAGAGCAATGCCCTTTTAAGGCATGGGTCGCTGGTTCGAATCCAGCCGCGCTCATCTTACCCACCCTGATCCCCCCGTTACTTCTTACGCAGCGCTGTTCACGGCGGTCTTCCATGCCAGTAGACTCTTCAGAAACATGCCAACATTTTTTTATGTAACAAATGCGCCAACGTAATCACTAGGTAGTTAGAGAGCCAATTTGGTCCCGAATAGGGAACACACACAACGCCAATGTCAGTCGACGGAGGCTCTGGTTCGCGTCGGCGGCAGCACACTCTCAGGGGGACTCATGGCTGGCAAATGGACGACTCTTAGCCCGCTCTCATTCAACTCCGGCACAATGCTTCTGCTGACCGATGGTACGGTTATGTGCGAAGAAGTTGATGTGCAGGGATTTGGCACTCGCAATTGGCACAAGCTGACTCCCGATGCGTTGGGAAGTTACGTGAACGGCACGTGGTCTGCATTGTCGCCGCTGCCGGACAATCCTGTAATTCCGGCCGCTGTGGGCGGGCCTACGAACGCTCCCCTCTATTTCGCTTCTGCCCTGCTCAGAGATGGCAGAGTCTTCATGGCGGGCGGAGAATACAACCTCCACCACGCAAATGCCGATATCCTGGCGTCCCAGATTTACGATCCACTGACAAATTCCTGGAGCATCATCCCGCCGCCGCCCACATGGGCAAAAATCGGTGATGCGCCCTCGTGCGTGCTGCCGGACGGAAAAGTCCTGCTTGGTTTCATTGATGACACTAAAACAGCTATCTACGACCCGGTGACGAACACCTGGACGGCGATTGCGGGAAAGCAAAATCAGTCCAGCGAGGAGACGTGGACGCTGTTGCCTGACGCGTCAGTTCTCACCGCCAATTGCTTCGGTCATCCCAAGAGCGAGAAATTTGTCCTAACCGCCGGCGCCTGGGTGAGTGCAGCACAGACTCCTCCTGGTAACGATCTTGTCGATGATCCCACGAAAGAGATTGGGCCGGCGGTGCTCCTCCCGGATGCCCGTGTCTTTGCCATAGGAGCAACCGGGAAGACCGCCTTCTATACAATGCCAGCGGTTCCCAATCAACCAGGAACATGGGCGTCTGGGCCAGCCTTTCCCCAAATTAATGGCAAGACACTGGGCGCCACGGATGGGCCCGCGAGCCTTCTGCCGAATGGCCGTGTTCTGTGTATCGTAGGGCCGGTTTCATCCAACTGCAACAATCCACCGAACAACGGCTACTGTCCGCCCAGCTACTTTTTTGAATTTGATCCTGCGGCGAACACTCTGACGCAGCTTGTGGACAACCCGTCAAACAATCCCTTGCCTCCAGCGACTGGGAATGCGACGTATGTAGGCCGCATGCTGCTTCTGCCTACGGGGGAGGTATTGTTTGGCAACGGTTCGAATTCCATCTGCTTGTATGAACCCGGCGGAGCGCCCGATCCATCCTGGAAGCCGGAGATCACAACTTGTCCCACCTCTCTGCAGCAGGGTCAGACCTACACCTTGCAGGGGCGGCAGTTGAATGGGCTGTCCCAGGCCGTCAGCTACGGCGACGACGCGCAGATGGCCACCAATTACCCCCTGGTGCGCATTACTGACCTGAGCAACAATCACGTCTTCTATTGCCGCACTGCGAACCACTCCACCATGGCCGTGGCTACTGGCGCTGCCATCCATTCAACACAATTTACTGTCCCTGGAGCAGTTCCCGCAGGGACATACAACTTGAGTGTCGTGGCCAACGGCATTCCTTCCGACCCCATAACCGTTCGGGTCGGCAAAGCGCAAGAGGAGGAAGATTCAATGTCTACATCGATTCTGAATGTCTGGATTACCAAGCTGGGCGATCCCTGCAAAATTGCGAACGACCATGATGTCCTGCCTGGTTATGACTGGGTGGTTTCAATCTTCCATTGTGATGGCGAGGTATTGAATTGGTCGGAGGGCCGATATCGCTTTCATCGTGATGATCCGTGGATTCCCATCAAAAAGCATGTCCCTCCCGGCGGAAAACTCGGCTGGTGGTACGACAGCGTTCCCACCCGCGACGGTCACGTGGAGATTGAGCTGCCGCCTGGCTGTTACGTCGTTCGTGCCAGCTTGCATACTTGGTTTGAGGATGGCAGGCTTTTTGGTAACTGGGCAACGGAGAGGGCGATTGTCCAGGTATGCTGTGGAGAGCACGTTTGCACAACCCTTTACGCTCCCACTGCGCATGCGTGTCACATTCTCCTGTTCGACATCGTTTATCCCCTGCTTCTTAAGCGCGGTCTGCTTGACAGAAAGGTTGAAGACGCCATCAAGATACTGGGTTCTGCGTTGAAGCTTGAGGGGGCATCACACTTCGAGCAAGGGGAAGCAAGGACGCTGCGCGGCCTGCGCGAGCAGATGGGTCCAGACGCCCCAAAATCGGAGTAACTGCTTCGCGGCTAATGCCGCAAAAGTGCAAAATGAGGCGATGAAGCAGGTCGGCGGCAGGGTCAGTCAAGCTCTGCCGTTCCGCGCGCAGCAACGTGAGGGAGGACGCTATCGTTGCGCATTCAGTAACTGGCCGACAAATCTTCAGCCTGGTTTCTTGTTTTGTGAAAGATTGAGTTTCATCCTATCCATGCTCACACGGGTCTCTTGCGGACCACTTTCATGAATCTTTTGTCAGTGGTCTGCTATAGTTACGCGCACGGACCCCGGCTAGGTTAGGAGCGACCAATCATCCGGAAGCGCTCCATAGGGTTTGCAGCCCTGCAATGGCTCAGCGCAGCCAATCTGGAAGGTCGTTCTCCACATCAGCTTGGCTACGGGGTCCCTCAATTCTGCCGAGGGGACAATGAGAGCTACTCCTGCAACGCGTGAAGTCATTATCAAACCTACACACCGCGGCCTGCGGTACGAAGATGGGGTCTTGAAAGGCGTTCTTGAACCGGGGCGGTTTGTGGTACCGCGTCATATCAACCTCCCGTTTTTCCGCACTCCCAAAACGGAAATTGTTCTGGTGGATGTGCGCGAGCGTGAACTCACCATCAAAGGACAGGAGATTCTTACTGCCGACAAGGTTGCCATCCGTGTCAGCATCATTGTGCAATGGCGAGTCTCTGATCCGGCTGCCGCAATGCACGTGGTAGTGAGCTTTGAAGAGCGTCTTTACAGCGATGTGCAGCTGGCCGCGCGACGGTCTCTGGCCACCATGACTCTGGAGGACATCCTTACCAACCGCAATCAGCTCAGTAATGACATCTTGCGCGACGTGAAAGAGGCTGCTACCGGCTACGGAGTTACCATTTTCCGCGCCGACGTAAAAGACCTGGTTTTCCCCGGCAACCTGCAGGAGATCATGAATCGTGTGCTCGCGGCGGAGCGGAACAGCCAGGCGCAACTGGTTGAAGCGCGCACCAAAGCCGAAGTCCAAAAGATCGAGGCTCAGACCAGGGCAGAAACGCACAAGACTGAAACGGCCGCGCGCACCGAGGCGCAGCTCATGGCCGCCCAGACTGACGCGGAAGCTCAGAGGACCAGGACGGCGGCGGAGATTGAGGCTCTGCGCGAGCGCGAGGCCGCAGCCAAAGCATACACCTCCCATCCTGCGCTGCTGCGTTTGCAGGAACTGGAAACATTGAAAGAACTCTCCAAGACCGCAACTGCCCGCATTTATATTGGTTTCGACAAGCACCAGGAGGACAGATTCCAGTCCGAACAAGAAACGTAACCGGAAGAAATCGCTGTCTGTTTAGCCCGCTCGCCTGCGGTTGCTCCGTTTAAATCAGAAGTGCTGTCATCCGTTCACGCCGGCCGGTTGCGCAGGCACGCCCTGGGGTGCAGCCTTGCCCTTGCTCAAGTCGGGACTGGCAAATAGAAACAACTGGGAGATTGCTCCTCCTCCGGTTGCTATGAACTGTTCAACCAGAAGGCTTTTATTCGTGACATCCCGGTAGTCAAACTCGGCAATGGTACCCGCCAGTTTGAGATTGACGAAACCGTTGAATCCCACTTTGACGCCGTCATACTGCGCATATTCTCTCGCGTCATAATATTGCAAGGCCCTGCCCGCGTTATCTGAGCGTGGTGCCTTGAGTTCGATAGGCATACCTCCGTTTCCCACGCACCGTCCGTAGGCTGGCATGGCGCTATCAGAAAACTTGTCATAAATAGCCAAACGGTGCTCGTGTCCCCAAATCCAAATCAGCTCCTGATTGCCGAAGAGGTCCGCTAACTGTTTGGCCGGTTTTTTGTATCCTCCCTCGAAGGCGCTGTAATACTGGTGATGCGTGAGCACAATTGTCGGCTTGGGTTTCTCCTGAACCTTTACGGTTGACTTTAGCCACTCGAGAAGGGTCTTTTCCAGCTTGCAATCGGCGCCAATGCCGGGAATCTTGCTGAGCAGCGGGATTCCACCCAGTATTGGTAACCCTGTGGAGTTATAGCCCGTATCCAGTCCCAGAATCCGCCAGGTGTCATTCTCCAGGCAGAAGAAACTTGCCAACTGCGCATGGTCCTGGGACGAAGGAATGCCGAGTGTGGGAAGAAAGTTGTCGAAGTATGCATTGCCGTTGGCATACATCTCATGGTTGCCATTCATAGCGAAGCTGCCCAACTTTCCCTTGGGCCACGTTACTCCGTTGTATCCACCGGCCGGTTGCCCCAGGCAGTTCTCATTGATTTCGTTCTTGTCGCCCACGTAATACACGTCACCCAGATGGATTGTGTAATCCGGATCAAAACTCTGCATGCCCAGGGCCACGTCATTGGCTTCTCTGGTCCCGGTACCCCAGTCGCCGACAATCGAGAGCTTAAAGACCCGGCCGCCATCCGCAGCCTTGAGTTGATATAAGCCCTGCTCGCCAGTACCGGGATAGGAGGGAAAGCGGTGTTTACGCCGAAAGGCAAACTTCAGGTAGTTCGAGATCCACGGCCAGAGGTTCTGCGGAAGAAATGCCTGCAACCGCGGAAACTTTTTGCCATCATCCTTGAGATCATCTGCTTTCTGACGAAAATGGGAAAGCAAAGGCGAGCGCGCCAAGCCCATCAAGTCGGGTGGATCTTGAAACTTGCCAGCCGGAGGTTTGGGAGAAGTTTGTGGTGAAGTCATGACGGGCCTCCAACAAAGCTGAGAATTAGAACGAATTTGCAGCCGCTTTGCCTTCTGTAAGGCAGGCCGGTTCGGCTAAGTCTAGCGCACCATCTACTCACGCACCATCTACTCAATAGTGTCAACAAGCATCAATTCGTTTCAGAGAAAAGATTAGAGGGTGAGATAAACCCGCGTTGTCGCAAGAGCAAAACTCCATTCAGTCTGGCAGCCGGCAGCCGGAGCTAGCAGCTTGCTGTTTGTATCTCCAGCAAAACCACGCCAGCGTTCCCAGCAATCCAAGCCACGCGATGACTCGTGTCGCGGTTCCAATCTGGATCGCGTGTGGGAGCACGCCGAGATTACCAAATATATGCACCCAATCGTGCTCAGCGTCCTCGGCGGGTGCAGCTACGGTCACCAGCGGAAGCTCGCGCCGCAGCGCGTCAACCATGTAAGTGGCGACGCCGGTGAGGCTGTGGAAGAACGCTACGGAACAGAAAGTAGTGCCCAGCAGATCAGCGCGCATCACAAACGCCGCGACCAGTAGTGCAGGCACGAGCAGTTGCAGAATCGTGCCGCCCCAGAGCCCGAGCGTTGCTCCAAACCAGCCAAACAGCAGATGTCCACCTTCATGGATAGGCAGGTGAACGTTGTCAAGCCAGGTAAGTTGTGAACGGTGGGCGGCCAGATAGATCAGAAGAAGAGCATAGAGACCCAGCCATCCAAAGAAAGCGATGCGGGAGACTGGCTTCCACTCGATTTCAGGCAGATCCATTTCCAATCAATGCATATCACAGCGGATCAAAGCGGTTGCCGGTTTTTTCTGCCGGGATGGTTACTTCCGAGTGGCCTTTGCTATGCAATCAATTTTGGCAATCCGGTTTTTTGAGAGTACCCTATTCCTTTAAGGCGGTACCGCATGAATGCCGTTGTTAGAGTAGTTTTCGCTACAGTTCTGTTCCTTGGCTTCAACATCTTTTCAGTCGCACAGAGAACGGTTCCAACACCACCCCCGCCGCAATCGCCGCGCCAGGCGCTCATTGAAATAATTAAGGGTGGCGACAACGCACTGATGAAGCACCTGACAGTCGAGGTGCAACAGCTCCTCACTCAGACGAAAAACAAGGAACGCTTCTTGCGCTTGGGCTTCGCCGGTGCCTTCGGGAGTGAACCCGGAGTGGAAGTCGAGACATTTGAGACCGGCCCTGTGTTGCTGTCCTTCAATTCACCAAAAGAGCACAAGAAATTTGAAGTCGACGTGAATACTGACGATTTGCGCGGCGATCAGGACACGCTGGAGCTTTCTTTCCATCAGTTCCAGGATGGTGAGGAGCAGGAACCGGAATGGCAGCCTTTTCTGTCCCATTTTTCGGTGACGTTGGTCCAGCAGAAAGAAATCTGGCGGTTGAGCAAAGTCAATGTTGGCGCCGAGTTCGATATCGGCGATCCGGAATTCCTCAAGAAGACAATGTTGAAAGGCGCCGACAAAGAAACCACGGCACGTCAGCAGGAGCGGCGCGAGCATACGCCCAATGATGAACCATCCGAGCCTCCTGCTATGTCCGGCGAACAGGTAGTGATGATGCTTGGGTACGCTGAGTCGTCGTTTGCCAGCCAGCATCCCGAACTGGGTTTTACCTGTTCTCTTGCAGACCTGGGGGACACGGCCAAACAACTTGGCTTAGAATCTACGGGCAGCTTCAGAGGCTACAGAATTAATTTGACCGGCTGCCAGGGCAGGCCCTCAGGCAGTTTTCAGATCACGGCCGAACCGACCACGCCGACAGGAAAAGCGTACTGCACTGATGCGACGCACAACATTCGCGTCTCAGATGATGGCCGCGCGTCCACGTGCCTGCTGGCGGGAAGAAGCACGCGGGTTCAAGTTCCAGATGAGGACGAATCAGTGGGAGTGGATTCGTCATCGGCTGCCGCTCCAGCAAAGCCGAAAGAACCCCAGTAGTTGGTACTTAGTATTTAGTCCTTGGCAAAGTCACAAGCAAAAACTTACGTCAACACTGATTTCTGGCTAAAGCAGCGAAGGCTCTGTAGTCGGCAGGTTTGGCTAAATACTAACTACTAAATACTAAGTACTGGTTTTCCTATACTGCTCATCCACTTCCACCTGGTATCCAGCAACGAGGCGGTTATTGCTGTTGGCCAGGCCGACCACGGCCATCATCTCGTTGAACATCGCCTCCGTCATTCCTTTTTTGCGCGCGGCGAAGGTGTGCGCAGCAATGCAGTATTCGCACAGATTGCTGGCGCTGATGGCCACATAGATCATCTCTTTCGTCAGTGCATCCAGCGCTCCCGCTGCCATGATCTCCCTGGTTGCTTCCCAGGTGCGCTTCAGGTTTGCCGGATCGTGCGCAATAGCCTTCCAGAAGTTGGTGACGGTATCAGTTTTGCGCGTGGCCATGATGTCGTCATACACCGCTCGCACTTCCGCGCTCGCATCTTTGTATTCAATAAATCCCATAGTTGCCATGAGTGTGCTCCTGAATGAATGTTTAAAAAAATCTATGCGCGCTCGTGCTCATTTGCTCTCGCCAAATTTCCCATGCCGTCCCGCGCCGGAGGCGAAGCGGCTCGCCCCTTCGACTGATTCTCCTGACGCCAATACTCCCAACCCGAGCCGCAATTCATTGCGGCGTGCTTCGTCCAGCGAAAGCGACCATTGCTGGTAGGCAGACATGCGGTCGCCGCGCAGCCCGCGTTGCGGAAAGTTTGCCAGCTCGCGCGCCAGTTCCTTCGCCGCACCGAGCGCTTTCCCGGGCTCGACCAGCCGGTTCGCTACTCCCATGCGCAATGCCTCTTCGCCGGAAACGGCCCGTCCGGTAAGTATCAGGTCAAGCGCATGGCTCTGCCCAATCATGCGCGGAAGCCGCACCGTTCCCAGATCGATCAGAGGAACGCCGAAGCGGCGGTTGAAAACACCGAAGACCGCGTCGCGCGAGGCAATCCGCAGGTCGCACCAGAGAGCCAGCTCAAATCCGCCTGCGACCGCGTAGCCTTCAACGGCAGCCAGAACCGGTTTGCTGAGCAGCATCCACGTTGGCCCCATGGGGCCCTGGGTCTCGTCTTTGGTGAGTTGCCGCCCACCCTTGGCGGCCTCCTTCAAGTCAAAGCCGGCGCAAAATGTTCCTCCTGCGCCTGTCAGCACTGCCACTTTCAAGCTTTCGTCCTGATCGAATTCCTGGAACGCATGGGCCAGCATGCGCGCAGTTGCCTCGTTCACCGCATTGCGCGCCGACGGACGATTCAACGTGATGACCGCGATATCGCCATCGCGTTCCGAAAGAACAGATTTCCCGGATTCATTCATGAAGCAACTCAATTCGCTGTTTCAGCAAACGAAAAATTATAAAGGGTCAGCGAGTTGGTTGCTTCTTTGGCGGCCTGCGGCAACTTGATTTGTGCTTCTGCTGTAACCTGTAACCTGTCATCTGTAACCTGATTTGAAGTTTCTCCTCGCCATCATGCGGATGTTTCACAACATGATGGGCATCACTGCGCCACGACCGGAGCAGGAGCGCAAAATCCTCCTCCTCTGGATCATTACCTTCTTGCTCTTCATCCTGATCGGCCTTGCATTCGTCTTCCTTGTGGTTCCACGCCTGCTGAGCTGATTGGTAGTCCATTTTGAAACTTTCACCTGCCGATTTCTGTTGTGACAAAGCGCCCGCAATGGCAGAATACAGCGCTGAGCAAATCACTTAGATTTTATGAGTCGGCAGGTAAACGGGGTTCGCTATGATTGATGCGAGATTTCAGAACTGGCTCCAGGAATTTCTGGCGGCTCAGGGAGGAGTTGCCGGAACGGTCCACCGCCATATCCAAAACCAGCAGCGGACCGGCCTGGAACTGGTTGCTGCCGTCAACATCCCGTCCAAGGTGCAGGAGATTGTCGCCTGGGTGCCTCCGGGAAAGGGAATGGCTGGCCAGGCGCTGGTGCAAGGCATTCCCATACAAACCTGCAATCTCAAGGACGATTCCTCCGGTGCGGTGCGCCCCGGAGCAAAAGCGGTCAACGCCGAGGCAGCAGTGGCTTTGCCGGTGAAGGCGCAGTCAGGGAAGATCGAAGCCATTGTCGGGATTGCTTACAGCGGAGAGCGCGCATTTCCTCCGGAAGAATTGCTGCGTTTGGAAGAGGCAGCCTCCACTCTCCTGACGGCACGCTGAGATACAAAAATGCCTGCGTCTACGACTCGCCGCAAAACGGAGACGGTGCTCAGCACCGTCTCCAAGCTCTGTACGACGGTATTTCTATTGGCGCTGGTTGGCGGAATCGTGTCTGTTCCGTGTTGGGGTCAATCATCCGCGACATCGGAGCAAAAGGTTCAAGCCAAACCAGTCGTCGTTGAAGTCACGGCGGAAGCCGTTCCTGTCGCCGCCAGTCCGGCGCCGGTCATTGTGCTTACGCGCACAGAGATTGAGCAGGCGCACGCTTCCACGGCCGCCGATCTGCTTCACGTCGTGCCGTTTCTCCACGTTGCTCAGAACGGCAGCGTCGGCAGTTTCACATCGGTGACTGTCCGCGGGGGCAAGCCAAACTTCACGCTGGTGTTGATCGATGGCACTCCGGTAAACGATATCACCAACATTCTCGGCGGCTCCGTTGACCTTTCCACGCTGAGCACAGACAACATCGAACGCATTGAAATTGTGCGCGGGCCCCTTTCGTCCCTTTATGGCTCGGAGGCCGTCAGCGGCGTGATCAATATCATTTCCCGCAGTGAATCCAAACTGAGCGGCGATGTAACTCTGGAGGGTGGCAACCTCGGCACCGGCAAAGCCGGAGTGGCCCTGCGCGGAAGCGACGGCCGCGCCAGCTATGGCGTGAGCGGGTCATATCTGAATGTTTCCGAGCAGGTGCTCGATGACGAATTTGCCCTGGGGACGCTGGCGGGCAATTTCCGGTTTGAGGCTTCGTCCAACAAACTCTTTGATACCCAGGTGCGATATCAGCACGACCTGGATTCCTCATTTCCCATGAACGGTGGAGGCCCGGAGCTTTCGATCCTGCGCACTCCGGAAGAGAGGCACTCAGGGCAAATCATCTTCAGCAGCGCGTTTCATCATCAGGTCATTCCCAAATGGCTCTACACACTGGACTTTACTTTCTTTCGTGAAGGTGAGCGCGCCAACAGTCCGCCTATCCTTGACAGGATTCATCCATCGTTTCGTTCCGTTCCCGCGGAGCTGACAAACACAGATTTCCGGCGCTCGCAATTCGCATTTTCCAATCAGCTTTCATTTACGGAAAAGTGGAGCGGGCACTTTGTTGCTGGATTCAAGGATGAAAACGGCAGCAGCGATGGCCTTCTGGCCAACAAGATTCCCACGCGATTTCAGCTTGACCGTCCGGAGATCCACTTGAATGGGGAAATCGTTTACAACTCCAATCGCTTTACAGCCAGCGGCGGCAGCGGCATAGACAAGAGTTCCGGGTTCGATCCGCATCTGGCTTCGCGCGCCGGGGCCAACCTGCGCCTCTTCGGCGGCCGGACCACACTTCGCACCACGTGGGCCTCGGCTTACCAGTTGCCTTCCATGTTTGCGCTCGGCGATCCCACCGTGGGCAATCCCGCATTGCGGCCGGAGAAAAATCGCGCCTATGACGCCGGCGTCGAACAAAAATTCAATCGCCTGCAAACGCGCGTCTCCTTGACCTATTTTTGGAACTCATTTTCTGACCTGATCGATTTCAGCGCCACCCAGTTCCGGCTGGTAAATCGGACGAACGCGCATACCCAGGGCGCCGAAGTAGCCGTGGCCACAGCGCCATATTCCAAACTTCGGGTGCAGGCCGACGTCTCCTATCTCGACTGGAAACTGGAAAACACAACCGAGCCGCTGCGCGATCAGCCTCACTGGGAAGGCGGATTGAGGGCCGACTGGACAGTCACCAAAAAACTGACAACGGAAATCAATACCCGCTGGATAGGACGCCGCTTTGATTTTCAGGTGCCTGCGCCGCTGATCGATTCCGTAGGCGGCTACTCGACCAGCAACGTCTCCGCCAGCTACGTCATTTCCCGGCAGGTTTCAACTTACGTGCGCATAGATAACATCTTCGACCGCCACTATCATGAATTCCTGGGCTTTCCCAATCCGGGAGTCTACGCTCGCGTAGGCGTGAAGTACCGGTTTTTGGGGAACTGAACGCAACTCAACCAAATGGAATCACTTCTTACCGTCGTGCTGTTCGGCTTCATGGCCAGCCTGGACAACTTTCAGGCTGCCTGTGCTCTGGGTCTGCTCCCGCTCAAGCGGGCGCGCAAGTTCCTTCTCGGCGCGTCTTTCGGTATTTGCGAATCGGTCAGCTCGCTCGCCGGCCTTTTGCTCGGGAATTTTCTTCAGGCACATTTCTTTCCCGGCAAATTCGCGGGCATCATGGCGTTGCTGGCCAGCGGCACGACCATTCTCTACCTTGCGTGGAAAGAGCGCGAACTGGATGAAGTCGCCAACGATGGCTGGATGATTTTCGGCCTGCCTGTGACGCTTTCGCTGGACAATCTGGTGGGAGGCGCTGGACTTGGCGCTAACGGTTTTCCGCCACTCTTGAGCGCAGCCCTGATTGGCGCAATCTGCTCCGCCATGAGTTTTGCCGGAATTTTTCTGGGCAGCCACGGCCGCAGGGTGTTTCCACGACGCGCCGCCGCGCTTTCCGGCGTATGGCTGCTTGTGATCGCGCTCGGATCACTTATAGCGAATAGATGAAGACTGTCCCTCCTGCTCCGACGACGACATAGTTTCCCGAGATCGCCGGTCCAAGAACAAACTGGCCTGCGGGCAGACTCGGCGCCGACCACAAACAAAGCCCACAGTTCACGTCCATCGCATACAACGCGGATTTAGTCGTGCTGACAAACACCACATCATTCGTGACTGCCGGTGAGCTGCATCCGGCCTCTGACGTCTGGTACATCGGGGGGACCGGGACAATGTATTTCGCCACTGGATGGCCGCTGATAGTCTGGTTTGCGATAGGCCATGCATCATTGAGGTTATTCCAATCCAAGGCCCGCATGAACGGCGTGGTCGGAATGTTCGCGATTCCCTCATAACCGCCGAGCCCGACAAATAGCCGGCCGAGACCATAATGCACAGCGGCTGTGCAGAAGACGCCCCACCTGTTCTCCCCGCCGAACTTGCCACCGGGGTTGCCGCCCCCCATTAAGTCGTCAATACCAGGCAATGGTCCTCCGGTCACAGCGTCTCGCGGCAGCACGTTGCGGATGTTCAGCTTAGCCATGCTGTTGGCATCGAGAATCATGAACGCGCCACTCTTGCTCCCGATCGCCAACACCCTTTGCCCGCCACGGGTAAACAGCGTTGGACTGCTCGAGATGTCGATATCGCTATCGCCAGGGTAATAACTATCGCTTGGAGTGGGCTGGAAATAACCTTTGAATGCTCCGTTGCCGGCATCGAGTGCCAGCACGCCGCTGCCATACTTGTAATCAATCGCGCCTGCCGGCCCCGCTCCGGTCGAGGAGTTGCCAAGACCGAAATAGATGCGATTCAGACCGGCATCGTAGGCGCAGGAAGACCACACAGAAGCGCCCAGATGCGGCGGATCGGCGTGGGAGGTAAAGCCCGGCGGCAAGGGATTGATCCCCACTGCGCCCGCAGGAATTACGTTTGGCTGGTTGTCTGTTCCGGAGACGAACTGATCAGTGCTGTACAGCCAGATCACGTGGCCTGTATTGGCATCCAGGCAATAGACAAATCCGTATGCCTGTGATTCACCCTCTCCACAGCCGATATAGACTTTGCCGTTCGCCACCACCGGCGAACTCCAACTATCGGCAACAGGATTGTTCACAGGTTGATTCATCGCCGCGTTGGCGTTTCGCAAATCCAGAGACCAGATCTGGTTAAAGGTATTGGCATCCAGGCAGTAGACGTATCCCGGCAGTGCGGTAAAGTACACTTTTCCGTTCACGATTGCAGGCGAGCCGCCGATTCCGGGCGAATATGCAGGCCGGTTTGGCACGCCAAATTTGTGATCGATATTTCCCGTAACGATATCAATCTTGTACATATATCCGCCCGAGCCGCCGCCTGCGGATGTTGAACCGATATAGACTTTTCCGTCCACGATGGAAGGAATCGACATGAATTGACCGCCCTCCGGAACGGGAACGGACTTCTTGAGCACAAGGTTCTGCACCGTAGTGGAAGTCAGTCCACTGCAACCGGAGGCATGGCCGCTGTGCTCCTGGTCGTGGTGATACATCGGCCAGTTCTGCGAGAACAACCAGCAGATGGGAAAGGGAAAAGGCGGCCACCATGGCCATTTCAAAGGTTTCAATAAACCAGTTATCTTGTTGGCCAGTGCCGAGTCATTTTCCAACTGCACCGTCAGAGGAACGCCTTTGGCCTGCTGCTCGGGTCCCCAAAAAAGTTGTTCTTCCGGCAAACCCTCTGCGGGAATTTGCAGTTTAGCAATCTGCTCTTTCAGCTGCGGAACCGTTGCCCCACCCGGCAAAACCAGGCCGGTGATGTGAAAACCCTCGCCGCGCTCGATCAAATGAGGTGGAACCGGCTTGGTGCTGAAATGAACGGCATTCACGGCCGCAGCTTTTCGCACCGTAGCCAGTTGCGGTTCTGACAACTCCAGGAACTGCGCCAAAGCTGCTTTGCTCAGCGCACTTAAGTCCTCAGCAGTCGCATTCCCCAGATAGTCGCGCTGCTGCGTCAGCATTCGCAGGCACTCTTTCAGCACCAGATCGGCGGGCAATCCAATAGGAACGTATGTGCCCGGCTGCTGGACCTTTGCCCAGACAAATCCGTGATGCACGTTAATTCCTGAATTCCACACCGGGACCAGCCTCTTGCTTTTTTCGTCATAGCGAAACATCCGCACTGAACCGGGATCGATTCCTGCCAGTCCCTTTTCTGTTACCGGAAGAACGATCAGAGTCAGCGAAAAGTTGGCTGGCCCGGTGACATCGACGGCGACGCCAAGATCGCCGAGGGTCGCGTTTGTCAGCGGGTTCCTTACCGGCTGGATCTTCAATTTTCCCGCCAAATCCCACCCATCCACTGCCGGCAGCACAGCCGGGGCCTTGGGTTGCAGATTCACATCAAAGAGGGCCATAAGGATCCTTTCGGTTCGCAACAGGTGCGATTCACGCTCGGTTTGCGCACGTGGTCAACCTCTCGCCGTAGGCGGACAAGCGTGCGGGAACTGGGACAACGAATCGATTCTTTGCTGAAGGTATGAGATTGTGTTAACGTGCGAGAGTTTTCAGTTCCTTCTTGTCCGCGAAGCGGAATGTTAGCTTCAGAACCCGCCAGTGGTCAAGGAATCTTTACGGGAAATTCCCATAATGAACAAGGAGAAGATTCCCGGGCTGGCCCTCACACCCGCCATGCAGACGGTTGCAACTGATTTTGACTTCCCCACAAGCCTGGCCTTCGATTCCGCAGGCGTGCTGCACGTGGCCGAATCCGGCTTGCCGCTGGACGGAGCTGCTCCCGGCGGGCGCATCTGGCGCTTGCCGCCGAATGGCCGTCGCGAATGCCTGGCCGAGGGGCTTCGTGCTCCCGTTACAGGATTGGTTTACCACCGAGAGGTCTTTTATGTTTCCGAGGGAGGAAACCCGGGAAGAATCACGCGACTTTTTGCCGGTGGCGGTCGCGAAACCATCCTGGACGGATTGCCCGGCTTCGGCAACTATCACACCAACACCGTGGCCATAGGGCCGGACGAAAAAATTTATTTCGGGCAGGGCGCGCACACCAACAGCGGAATCATCGGCGCCGATTCACTGCACCTGGCGTGGCTCGGTCGCCTGCCGCACGATCCCGATATTCCCGGCTTCAACGTGCGCCTTACTGGCTGGAATGCGCAGACCTCTGATCCGCAGGAAAAAGACGGAGCCGGAAAAATTGTTACGGGAGCATTCGCGCCTTATGGCCAGCCCACGTCCCCCGGGCGATGCATGCAAGGGCGTCTTCCTTGTACTGCGGCGATCATGCGCGCGAACCTGGATGGTTCCGATCTGGAACTGGTTGCCTGGGGAATCCGCAACGCTTTCGGGCTCGGCTTTCTCCCCGATGGCCGGTTGCTGGCCACAGATCAGGGCATGGACCAGCGTGGCAGCCGTCCGGTTTGCAAAGTTCCGGAATTGCTGTTCGAAATAAAAAAAGGCTCCTGGTACGGCTGGCCGGATTTTATCGGTGGCGAGCCGGTCACTGACCCAAGGTTCCGCGTTCCGGGCTCTCCGCCTTTGTCTTTTCTGCTGGCGAATCACGAGCAACTGCCGCCACCTGAACGCCCCCTGGCTTATTTTCCCGCCAACTCAGCGGCGACGAAGTTTGCCGTTGCTCCCGCAGCGGAAGGCAGTCCACTATGGCTGATTGTTGCGCTGTTCGGTGACGAAAAACCCATGACGGCTGAAAGCGGTCCTCGCGTTGGACGAAGCCTCGCCCGCGTGGATACCACTGACTGGTCAGTCAAGATATTCGCCGAAGGATGTTTTGCCCGGCCTATCGATGTGCGCTTTTCGCCCGCCGATGGCCGGCTCTACGTCCTCGACTTCGGCGAGTTCGAAATGGGCCCGCAAGGCAAAGTCATGGCCCGCCGCGGAAGCGGGAAAGTGTGCGTCATGTCTGGGAATTGGATTGCGTAGAACCACCCTCCTAAAGTCGAAAAGTAATGAATATGCGTAAGCACGATGCGAGGCTGAGGATCTGAATCTGCGTTCACCAATTTCCAGCCTGTGGCGATCAGAAATCGCGGCGAGTGCCTTTCCTGAGGCCTATCCTCTCCGTTCCCCAGGCGGATCGGGCGGCACGCGATTCGGGAGCAGGTTTACGAAGCGCTGCAACAGCTTTCGTTTTCCCGCTGAAAGATCACGCGTGATCGGCATGTAGAGCGTGGACTCGAATGTCTCCAGGGAGATGGCGAACCGGAGTTGTTCCGCCATGGCCTCGACCACGTTGCGGTCCGCCAGGTTTCGCACCACGGACATGATGGGATAACACAGATCGAAAACCGATAGCACGTTCTTATAGATGAATGACCAGCTCAACTGACTGTCGGGAGTTTTCTGTTCCAGTTCGTTGTCAAACGGCAGCATGCGCACGCAACAATAGAACGACGTAGGCAGTGGGAAATTTTGCGTGGGAATGGTCGTAGGCTTTTCTCCCACAAAGGGATAGAAAGCGAGAAAGCAGGCACCATCAACGATCGAGCGCACGGCGAATCTTGCTTTGCCATCAACCACCGGCACAGTGTTGCCGGAAATTTTGTTCCCGGCCGGATCGACAATCGTAATCACCGGCTTGGAAAGAAGATTACCGTTGGAATCATATTGCTGCAGCCAGAGCTGTACAGGTGACTTCGGCAAGCCGCCATTTTCGGTGACTGTCACCGTCACCGGGACCGTCTCACCTTCATCCACGTACACGCCCCAGTCGTCGGTTTCGGCGACAAAGCGCGTTTGCTGCAAGACCGGTTCCCAGCAGTCAATCTGTTCCTGCGCGATCTCAATATTTCCGGCAGTGATGGCGGATGCGGCGCCCGGTGGCAGAGGAAATTCGCAAATCCCGCCGCTCGCCTCATAGCTCTGGCGGTCATAGTTTTTATAAGGAAGGGAACCAATCGGGATTGGCTCGCCGCCAGTGGCAGGCCGGACCTGAACCTGCAATGCCCCGAAATTGGCCTTGTCAAGCTGCTGGTTCTGTTCCGGGAACGCGCTGATCAGATCCAGTACCAGCGTGTTTCGCGCGGTGTCAACCTTAGCCATGGCAGGCCCAAGGGCCGCGATCTGGGAGCTGTTGGCGATTTGCGCGTTGAGTGGCATCAGCAGCCGCTGCGTGGGAGCGCTGGCCAGTTCTCCCGCTTCCCAGATTCCGAACGTGCCTACCATCGCGCTGCGCGCCGGGTTATCGCCCGTCCATCCTTTTTCGTACGCCTCAACTAATTCCAGCCCGTTGGTGATGCGCTTGCCCTCAAACGTCGCAACCTGGTAGTACAGCGTGCGATAGCTGGCAAATCGCATCAGCAGTCCCTGGTTGCCGCCTGAAGTGGCCGCTGCCTTCAAGGCCGCGAGCGCCGGCGAGCGTTCCACGCCATACCATTCAATGTCCGCATTGCGCGCGGCTGCCTGCCAGATGCATCCAACCATGCCCTCCTTGAATGTGATTCCCAGATTGCGCGTCTGATACGGCCAGCGGGAAAACATGCGGCAGGCAGCCCCGGCCTTGAAGCCGATACGCTGTTCGGGTGGGCCATCCACCACGCCCACGACGATCCACTGGTAGAAAATCTGCGAAGTGGCTTCACCTCCGGTGTAAGGATCGGTCATGACCAGCCGGGCAGGCGCCGGGCCGTCGCTGTAGATCAGACCCTGCAAATCCACAGTTCTTCCCAAAAGGGGATCGCTGGCCGCTGCGTTGCCGGAGGCAAGCTGCGCGCCATTGATCCGGACTTCGGCGAAGCGGGCCGCATTGTCGCCATACAGGTTCCAGCTTCCATGGGGCTGAAGCAGGTTCGGGTCGCGTGCTCTGAGCCACTTGCGAAACTCAGCAAAGGTCATGCCATCCAGCGCCGGTTCCACGGGACCGATAAGGTACATGTTGGACGCATTATTGCCGGTGCAAGGGCTCCAGTCGGTAAAGCCGGTGAAGTGAATACGCGGTAGAGAGAGTATGCTCATGGCAGCCTCAATGGTTTAGAGAGTAGATGGAACAGGATGTTCATTTCTCGCTTTCGTTTCTTACTTCTGATACCAGGCCGCTCGTCGCAATGACCACACAAAATCCTGGGAAACAAAGGGCGTGAGCGGAGGCGGCGGGCCAATGTAGTAGGGCGGACTTACAGGCGGGTTTCGCTGCAAGAAACTTTTGCGCAGATCGTCGGCCGGATTCACCGGCTTGTGTTTGGCAATGCTGGCCACGGCGTGGCAGGTCAGACACGAAGAGCGCGACTGGAACGCGGTTTCAATCTGGGTATTGGCCAGGACCACGGGATTATCGGCTGTGCCTGCGCTGGTCTGTACCCCTACGAGTTCGTAGTTCTTCCACTTGGTGCCGGCGAGCAGGCCCTGCATCTGCTTATTGAGCGCAGCGATGTTTTCCGGAATGGGATCGCGGCGAGTAACCGACGTGCAGCTCAGGTTATTGACCTGCTCAAAGGTGATCCACACCCAGTCCTTCAGTGGCTTGGTGAGAATGTGGAGACCGGTGAGTCCCATCAGGCCCGTTTTGTAACCGGTAAGATTGCCGTTCGCGTCTCGCTCAGCCCAGAAAGCATTGGCGGTGAAATAGTCCTGCGCCTGGCATCCGGGTTTGTCCGTATCCAGCCAGCGCCATGAGGCTTTTACTTCCATCGCGCCGAAGTTAAATTCGAGCGGACCCCTCGTGGCGGCATACTTGATCTGGCCGTCAATGTTGTAGAGGCCAAGTTTTACGATGTAATCGAACCCGTTCTTGTCCGTGCGGATTTCGTAAAGAATGTCCTGGTTGGTATTGTCTTTCGCCGGAAAGCCATCCACTTCCGAGTTGCCGGTCATGTCTTCCCAGATGTCTCCGCTGTCGGAGGGTTGGAACGGTTTCTTTGTTACCGGCGGCGGAACCACTTCCGCGGCGTTCCAGGGCAACGGCGGATGTCCATTGGGCAGGAATGTTTCAGCAGTGTTTTTCCAGGATTCCCACACAATCATCCCGGGCTCTCCGAGGTGCTTTGCCGGATCAGGCTCGCCGCGCTGTTTGGCCAACGTCGGCCATGCGGTATAGAAGAGCAGATCCCAGCCATAATTGCCGGGATCGTTTGTAGCCATTTGCGCCGAAGCTTGCTGGCTGTTGACCAGCGCTTCCAATTGCTTCAAAGTGGGAAGCGATGGGCTTTGAGCGCTGGCGGCCGGTTTGATGGATGATGAAGGTGTGCTTTGCGATCCACCTGATCCGGCGGCGGAAGTGTTGCATCCGGCAATCATGCAGGCGCAGATGCAGGCGATGGCGATAAGGGGAAACAAAAAACGGGAGCGCAGTTTTGTTCGCAGCATGAGGGTCAAGCTCCGGCAAAACAGGACTGAATTGGCCTGAAAAGCAGCGCTAGTCTAGCAAAGGAAGAGACGAAAGGACAGAAGTTTCAGAAAGGGATTTCTGTTTTTTGGGGACTGACAGCAGACGCATGCCTGGCGCCAATTTCAATGATCGATCGGCTCTTGCGCGTCACCGCTGTAGACGAGGAAAGGCTCTCCATAAATTAGATCGCCAGCGCGCTGACGGCGGCCCCAATTCTGTCCAGGGCAGCCTTGAGTTTCCTGGTGTCATAGCCGACACACATGCGAAGGTGGTGCTCGGTTCCCAAAAACGCGCCTGGAGCCACCAGTACTGAACTGGTCTTTCTGATATGCTCGGCCACTTCCAGTGAGGCCCCGCCAAAGTGATAGCGCACGAAGGCGATGGAAGTGGCTGCCGGCTTCATAATGGAAAATGCGCCACTCTGGGCGGCAATCCATTCCTGCAAAATCTGGTGACCCGTGGCCGACAATTTCTTCTGGCGCTCCAGCAGCATTTTTCTTTTGCCATTGCGTAGCGCTATTTCCGCCAGCTTCATCCCCGGGCCACTTGTGGCGATGACCGCATATTCATGCCTGCGCCAGAGAGTCTCAATCACTTGCGGCGCCGCGACTGCCCATCCGATACGCAATCCCGCAAGACCGTAAGCTTTGGAGAGGCTGTTCACGCAGATCACTTTGTCATACTGGCCCCAGAAACCCGCCGTTTCGGGCGCGTTAAACTCGGTGCCGCGGTAGACTTCATCGGCGTGCAGCCAACAGCGGTGCTGCTCGCAGATCTCGATTACACGGCGCATTTCTTCAGACGACAAAATACTTCCGGTGGGATTATTCGGATTCACCACTGAAACCATTTTGGTCGCGGCAGTGCAAAGCGATTCCAGACGATCAAGATCGAGTCGCCAATTGTCTTCCGCATGAAGCTCAACCTCTTTGACCGTGCACCCCATGTTCCTGGCCAGTCCCCAAACCTGGCGATAACCGGGAGAGATCACAATCACCTCGTCAGCCGGTTCGAGCAGCGTGGCGCAGATGATGTTGTTGGCCTCCGAAGCGCCTACCGTAACCAGAATATTGGCCGCGGTTGCGTTGGAGTAGAGTGCGGCAATGCGCGAGCGCAGCACGTGGGTCCCGTTGACCTCGGGATAGTACAGATCGAGGTTGAGCAGCTCTTCGGCTTCAACGTCGCTGATCAACTCCCGAGTATTCACGCACTGGACCGAGCTGTCGGCGAGGTTGTACTCCACCGTGCGCTCGAATTGAGATTGATAGTGTTCGAGGTCGAAAGGATGGAAGCGCATCAAAAGAATCTATCACGGAAGCAAACACCTTCAATACCGAGGAACTGGGCAGCCAAATTAGCTGCAGATTTCGCAGATGGCCGCAGATTAAAACCATTTAGCCGCTAAGGCACCCCACCACACGCAAAACCGGCGTGCGTTGGGGACCCCGCTTCACGCGAATGAACGCGAATTTGGAAAACGGGTGAAAGAGAAAGACAAGAACCAATCCCACAACTTTGGGCCCGGACAGAGCAGAGCGATGAGAAAACAAGAGCACAAAACCAGCGAATCAACGCGAATCTAACAACGAAAACGTGACCGTAACTTCAGCGCCTCGATCCACGCCGGCGGCGCGGGCGGCCGAGCCGCGATTCACGGAGAGTTCAAGAAAGCCGGTGCTGCCGAGAAGGGCGAAGATTTCCCCCTGCGCTCCGGCAGCATAGTTCGTGCTCAGTTTGGTCACTTCGGCCTTACCCACGGTAATTTTGAAATCCGGCGGAGAAGCGGCAAATAACTGCGGAATATCTTTAGGCGTGATATTGGTGATGAGATTGCCAAACTTATCTGTCTTCAGCACAACTCCTTTCCAGCTATTCGTTCCCGCAGGTTTGGGTCGTGGCGCGGCAAAGCGGATGTAGTCCTTGATTTCGTCGCCAAACTTGTCCGGCTCAACTCCCTTGCTCAGGTAGGCCGCCACCGGAGCGAAGATGTCGCGTCCATGAAAAGTATTGCTGACCGGCTGATGAAAATAATGTTCGGCGGTAATGTGGCGGACCAGCACCGCCTCCTCGCGATCGAATATGAGTGAGAGCACGCCATTATCAGGTGCAACAAAGATGTGCGTGCCAGCCTTGGCCACGATCGGCCGTCGCGCACTTCCGACGCCCGGATCAACCACCACAAGGTGAATGGTATCGGCGGGAAAGTAGTTGTAGGCCTGGGAAATGGCAATCGCGCCATCGAGAAGGTCAAACGATTGGACCGAATTACTGATGTCCACGAACTGGACTAAAGGGTTGATATCGCATATGACTCCCTTCATGGCGCCGACATAGTGCTCGGTGAGTCCAAAATCTGTCGTAAATGTAATGATCCTTTGTCCGGCCACGTTTCCTCTCCCCCGGTAAAGGCCGAAATTACAAGCAGCAGGTCTTCAAGTCAAGACAGGTGCTGTTTTAAGCCGGAAACAGCGTGAGGCGCAAAAATTCCGTATTTCCAAAAGCCGGACACACAAAAAAAACCGAATTGCGCTCATTTTCCACAGATATCCTCATGATTCTTTGTAACACTTAGCAGTTTGGTTTCACATATTAGTAGGCACTGCTTGATTCGAAGACTGTCTGACTCTGGCCACGTCGGGTCGATGGGTTTGCGGGAACTTTACCTGAGGAATCGCGTGGAACAGGACATCAATCAGGTGTTGGCATTGGCAATGCTGTATCTACCTGAGGCAGTGCTGCTTACCGAACTCGCGTCTTCCCACATCGTTTTTCTGAACCCGGCTTTTCAGCGCCTGACGGGTTATTCGCTGGAAGAGCTGCAGGCGCGCGGCCTTGAGGTGCTGCGCGGCCCGGAAACTGATCCTTCAACACTGCAGCGCCTGGTGCATCCTTCAGCCCTGGACGAATCAGCGGCTTTCAACCTGGTTGTGTACCAGAAAGGGTCTGTTCCTTTTTGGGACCAGGTAAGTATCCGCCTGCTGAGTATTGACGGCAGTGTCTACTGCCTCCAGACGCATGCCAACATCAGCCGGCAGCATGAGATGGAGCAGCACTTCATTTTGTCGCAAAGACGCGAAGCAACAAATCATCTCGTAAGCGGGCTGGCGCACGATTTCAACAATCTACTCACCGCGATTTTGGTTTATGCGGGGCTGATAGAGCCGAAGGTGGCGAACGATCGGCAAGTCGGGCATTTTCTGAACGAAATCCGGGGAGCCGCGGAAAGCGGCGCGCAACTCGTGTCCGAACTGATGAATCTGGGGCGCCAGGACCCGGCCGAACCCGAGACCCTGGATTTGCGAGAACTGGTGGATGAAAGCGCGGAGTTGCTCAAGCGCGTTCTGGGGGAAGATATCCAGCTGAAAGTTGTGGCCGACGTAAACCCGAACAAAGTGAGGGTGCATCCCGGCAGGCTTCAGCAGATACTGTTGAACCTCGCAATTAACTCCAGAGATGCAATGCCGCGGGGTGGCGAACTGCTCATCCGGTGGTCCAGTCAATATGTCGAACCTTGTTCTCAGTGCCAGGAGCTGACGCGTGGAAATTACGTTGCCTTGCTGGTGATCGATACCGGCATGGGCATGGACGCAGAGACGTGCTCAAAGATTTTCCAGCCTTTTTTTACTACCAAATCCAGGGACAAGGGCACTGGGCTCGGGCTGTTTACGGTGAAAAGAATCGTTGAGCAGTATGGTGGCGGAATTATGGTTGAGAGCGCGCCCGGCAAGGGGACCGCCTTCAAAATTTTTTTGCCAGCCATCGGTTAAAAAGATCGAACAGGCGCTGCGGAGCGGCAATTCGGCTCCCCAATACATCAGAAATCGTGCTAAATCATTCAGGAAAAGGACAACTCCGTCCTGAGAGGCTGCCTCTCATCATAGGAGTATTGATCTCAGGTTGTGAGGGACCCTATGCTTTGGACTATCTTTGCGATCCTGATTATTCTTTGGCTGTTAGGCTGGGGATTTCACGTCGCAGGTTCTCTGATTCACTTGTTGCTCGTCATCGCACTGATCGTGGCGGTGATTAATCTGGTGACCGGCCGCAGGGCGGTTTAGCCGCGTCGAAAAGCGCATTGATGACGCCCGGATACGTCAATGCGCTAACCGTTTTACGGGCTGCAACGACCGTTTCCTAAGCATCAGGCCCGAAATTCCGCCCTGCTCCTCCAGGGCTGATTCGCGCCAACCCAGAATCGCTGATCAGTTGGGCTGTTCAGGCATCTTGTGGGCAGCCACTAACACTCTAAGTCCGTTGTTAGCGGGCCAAGAAACCATTCAAACTCACGGAAGTGCATGGCAACCATTGAATCGAAACTGATTTCCTGCTCCACTGCAGACGACACCATTCCACCATCAGAGCTGGCTCACCGCATTGCTGAATTAGGTGAGTGGTTCCATAACATTGACCTGAACGGCGTTCCAACGGCCCCGGATCACTTTCTTGGAGATTTCCCGCGGGTCAAATGGAAGGAGATCGCCGGACTGTTTCCAAAGGATATGACCGGCGCTACGGTTCTGGATCTGGGCTGCAATGGCGGGTTTTATTCCATTGAAATGAAGAAGCGGGGCGCCAGTCGGGTGCTAGCCGTGGACGTGGACGAACGTTATCTGAACCAGGCCCGTTTTGCCGCGCAGGTATTAGGGCTCGACATCGAGTTTGATCAGCGTTCGGTCTATGACGTCGACCGCATTCCCGGACAGTTCGATTACGTCCTGTTTATGGGAGTCTTTTACCATCTGCGTTATCCTCTGTACGCCCTGGATAAAGTCATCAAAAAGGTCAAAGGCAAACTGATCTTTCAGACAATGATTCGCGGTTCGCTGGAAACCCCGAAGCTGCAGGGCGATTACAACTTCTGGAACAAGGAAATCTTTCATAGTCCCGGGTTCCCTTGCATGTACTTCATTGAGAACAAATATGCGGGTGACCCGACGAACTGGTGGATTCCCAACCACTCTGCCATGGAGGCGATGTTGCGCAGCTCAGGGCTGGAGATCACGTCGCATCCCGAAATCGAGACGTGGGCCTGCATTCCTGTGAATACGCAAAGAGATGGTAAGCACATTCTGGAGCACGAGCTTGCCGGCACCCTCTAGTGCCTGCCTTTCTGCAAGGTGAAAGCGAAATGGTCGAAGCCATAATGCTGTGGAACGAACCGAACAATCTCTCCCACTGGGATTTCAAAGTTGATCCCGACTGGAAGATGTTTGCCGATATGTTGATCACGGCCAGCAAAGCCATTCGGCAGGAGAATCCCGAGCTGCCCATCGCTTTGGGCGGCATCTCTCCCATTGATCCACACTTTATTGAGCTGATGGGAACGCACGGCGTGCTGGATGCGGTGGATGTGGTGGCAGTCCACGGATTTCCGCTGGACTGGAACCATTGGCAAATCCATGAATGGCCGCGCAAGATTGATGAAATTCGCTCCGTCACCGGCAAACCCATCTGGGTCTCAGAGGCGGGCGTATCTTCTTTTGGCGCGGAAGAGGTCCAGGTTTTCGGCCTCCAGCGCACAGCCGAACTGCTGTTGCCCATCGTAGGGCGAGTTCACTGGTACAGCCTGATCGACCTGCCGGCAACGTGGGTTGCAACAACGCGGCACAAGGAAGCCGAAGGCAGCGCGTACTATCGCCATTACTACATGGGATTGCTGCGCGAAGACGGCTCGCCCAAGGCCGCTACAGAGTGCTTTCCCGAGGGGATGGGAATCTGCCAGTGGTTCCACTACGAAGACCACCGGCTCGATCTGGCGGTAGAGTGGCTGAAGAAGCTTGGCGTACAGCATTTGCGCACGGGCATCAGTTGGGCTGATTCATTTCGGGAAAACGCTGAAGTGTGGTTCGACCGGCAGATGCAGGCGCTGGAACCGTTCACCACAACTTTGACTTTGTGTTTCACGCCGGAGCATCTGGGGATTGTTCCTCACTACACCAGCCCGCCCAGGCGGGCGGCAGATTTTGCGGAGTTTGCTTTGTGGGCAGTGCGGAAATATGCCCCGGCAAGGGAGATAGAAAAAGTCTCATAGAGCACTTAAATTTTTGAGGCCGCGATATTGCGCGGTTATGAATCAGAAACTCAATATTGCGTTGTTCTGCCACTCGCTGGTTTCTGACTGGAACCACGGTAACGCCCATTTTCTGCGCGGGCTCATGCGCGAACTTGTGCGCATGGGCCACAGAGTGCGGTGTTACGAGCAGCTTGGAGCGTGGTCGCTCGCCAACTTGATGAAGCACGAGGGCGAACGCGCCATCGAAGCCATCGACGATTTTCGTCGCACCTTTCCCGCCCTCGACATTCGCTTCTACAAATCAGACGACACTCTGAAGCTTTTTTTGCAGGAGGAGCTGAAGGGGACTCACCTGGTGCTGCTCCACGAATGGAATGATCCCTGCGTCGTGAACAGCATCCTGGCGCTGAAGAAAGAATACGGATTCATCGCCTTGCTGCACGATACTCATCATCGCGCCTACACGCGCGCCGGTGAGATTCTCAGGTTCCACCTGCATCTGTTGGACGGAGTGCTGGCATTTGGCGACGCCATTCGCCGCATTTACCAGGATGGTTTCGGGATTCCCCGCGTTTGGACGTTTCATGAAGCTGCGGATATTGACAACTTCAGGCCGCTGCCTCGCGCCAAGAACATCGATGTGCTCTGGATTGGGAACTGGGGCGATGAAGAGCGTAGCCGGGAACTGCAGGAGTTTTTCATCCGGCCGGCGCGTAATCTGGCCGGCCGGCGGATCAGGGCATACGGCGTACGCTATCCCGAAACTGCGCTGCAGCAACTGCAAAATGCCGGAATCGAGTACAAAGGCTATCTTCCCAATCTTTCTTCACCGGAAGTTTATGCCCAAAGCCGAATCACACTCCATGTGCCGCGCCAGCAGTATGCAAACGGCCTGAGCGGCGTGCCAACCATCCGTGTATTTGAAGCTCTTGCCTGCGGCGTTCCATTGGTGTGTTCTCCGTGGAAGGATGAAGAGAAACTGTTTCATCCGGGAGAGGATTACCTGATTGCCAGAGATGGAGAGCACATGAAGGCAGAAATAAGCTTTCTGCTCCGCGATGAGACGGCGCGACGGCAAATTGCCGAGCAGGGAATGAAAACCATTCGCGAGCGTCACACTTGTGCCCATCGCGCACAGCAGTTGATTGCAATCTGCGAAGAGATTGCGGCGTAAGAATTGTTTTGTTCGTTACGGCTGAGTGCCTGAAGCCAGAAACATTCCCGAAGGCACGATTTTTGTCGGCGAGAAGGCTGGGAACTTCCAACGTAGATGCTTAATAGCGCATCTTTGATAGAGACACATTCTGATTCCCATGAAAATAGCTCTTGTCGCTCCTCCTTTCATTGCCGTGCCTCCACGGAAGTATGGCGGGACAGAGCTGTTTGTTGCCGAACTGGCCAAAGGCTTGCAAGCCAGGGGAATCGAGGTCGTCTTATACGCGAACGGCGCGTCAACCGCCCCGGTGGAAACACGCTGGATCTACGAAAAAGAGGATTGGCCCATTGCGGGTGCGGTCGAAGCCAGCCTGAAAGCTTTGAGTCATTCGTGCTGGGCCGTGAAAGACGCATCCAGGGAGGCGGACCTCATTCATCTCAACAGCGCCCCCGGGATCAGCTACTCGCATTTTGTTTCTCAGCCGTTCGTTTATACCGTTCACCATGCCTTCGAGCAGGCATTGACTGATTATTACCGAACTCTTCCTGACGTCTATTACGTGACTATCAGTGATTTTCAACGGCGCCAGCTGCCTATGCAGCACATGCGCACCATTCATCACGGGGTCGATTTCAACCTCTATACGATGGGGACAGGTAAGCGTTCGTATCTGGCGTTTCTTGGGCGCTTGGCACCGACCAAAGGCACTCATCTGGCCATTGAGATTGCGCAGCAGGCCGGCATCCCATTGAAGATTGCTGGAGAGATCCAGCCGCTGTACAAGGAGTACTGGGAAAAGCAGGTGAAGCCGCACGTGGATGGCAAGCTCATCCAATACATCGGCGAGGTTGGTCCGACCGAGAAGGCTGAGTTGCTGGGAAATGCGACAGCCATGCTTTTTCCCATCCAGTGGAATGAACCATTCGGCCTGGTGATGATCGAAGCCATGGCTTGTGGCACGCCGGTTTTGGCGATGCCAGGCGGCTCGGTGGAGGAAATCGTGAAAGAAGGCGTGGGTGGTCACGTCCGGCGCTCGGTAAAGGAACTGGCCGATTGCGCCAGAAACCTGGCGCTGGATGTGCAAGCTGTTCGCGCCTACGCCGAGCAGAATTTTTCAGTGGAGCGGATGATCGACAACTACATCCAGCTATATTCCGACATCCTTACCGACCGCCAAACAGGAGTCGATGCGGAGCGAATTGTGGCATGAACTCTGTTCAATCCATGCAGGGCGAGAACTGTCTTGCCCGGTTGTGAGCGCCTGATGAATGAACAGGAGAGCTGATTCTTGAGCGCAAAAGTTGTACTTCCAAATCATGAACTGGTGGAGATTGCGCCGCCCTATCCCGAGCCGCGCATTGCCTATCAGAGTGCCGAGCCGCGCAAGGTCAATAATCTTACTCTCATCGATGGCAAGACTTTTCTTTCCACAACCTTTGCCGGCGACATCATGCCGCCGGGAGCGCCCGACGTGGGATTCTTCCACGATGACACGCGCTTTCTCAGCCGCCTCGAGCTGCGTGTCGGCGGCTATCGTTCGGTGGTGCTCTCCTCCAGCACCGAGCAAACCTTCGCTTCACAAATCGAGCTGACGACCGGGCGCAGCACCATGCGTGACAGCTACGAGATCCCGGAAAATACTGTCCACATTCGCCGTGAACAACTGCTAAGTTCAGAGATCCTCTACGATTACCTGACATTTGAGAATTTCAACTTCAATGAATTGGAACTGGCGGTTGAACTGGCGTATGAAGCCGACTTTGTAGACGTGTTCCAGGTGCGCGGCGTGGCGCGGGAACACTTTGGCCAGTACTACAAGCCCGTAGTACATCATGAGTGCCTGACCTTCAGCTATCGCGGGCGCGACGGAATCATGCGCCAAACCAGGATCCATCTTTCTCCGCCGCCGGAAAATGTCGATGGCACGACCGCGCGCTGGAAGGTGAAGCTCCCCCCGCTCAAGCGCTTCCAGATCCAGATCACGATTACGCCGCTGGTGGAGGCCAAGCGCTCCCGCGCGGGCCGTGCGGACTTCGTCCAGAGCCTGCGTGCGCGGCGCGATGCATTTTCAAAGTGGGAATCGGAATCAACTCACTTTACCTCCAGCAACCGCATCTTTGACCAGTTGGTGGCAACGAGCGTGGGCGATTTTCACGCCTTGCAGATTCCTGAAGGCCGCGAGCACATTATCGCCGCCGGCATTCCGTGGTTTGCCACCATGTTTGGCCGGGATGCCGTGATCGCGGCGTATCAATCGCTGCTGTTGAACCCTCAGCTTGCGGGCGAAACCCTGCGCGTGCTGGCCCGTCATCAGGGAAAAGAAAAAGATGACTGGCGCGATGAAGAACCGGGAAAAATTCTGCATGAATATCGCGACGGCGAGATGACCCGGGCGCGGGAAATGCCGTTCGGCCCGTACTACGGCTCGGTAGATTCGACGCCTCTGTGGCTCATCCTGTTGAGCGAAACTTTCAACTGGACCGCGGACGAGCAGCTGGTCCAGGACATGCTTCCGAACGCGCACCGCGCCCTGGACTGGATTGATCACTACGGCGATCTCGATGGCGATGGTTTTGTGGAATTTCTGCGCCGCTCTCCACGAGGCCTGGCCAACCAGGGCTGGAAAGATTCCTGGGACGCAAACCTGCATCGCGACGGCAAAGTGGCGGAGCCTCCGATCGCCTTGTGTGAAGTGCAGGGATACGTTTACGAAGCCAAATACCGGATGGCTTCACTGATGCGGTCGTTTGGCGAGATTCGCATCGCCGACAAGCTTAAGAAGGACGCTGCCGATCTGGCCAAGCGGTTTGAAAAGGCTTTTTGGATGCCGCAGCGCGGTTTTTACGCCATGGCGCTGGACCGCGAAAAGCGACAGCTCCAGGTGATCTCATCCAATCCCGGCCATCTTTTGTTCACGCGCATGTTGCCGCAGGAACGGGCACGCTCGGTCACACAGCGCTTTCTGGAACCGGACATGTTTTCCGGATGGGGTTTCCGCACGATCTCGCAGGACGAGCGCGTGTTCAATCCTTTGAGCTACCATCGCGGTTCCATCTGGCCGCACGATAATTCCATTGCCGCGCATGGCATGGCGCTGTATGAATTCCGCGACGCGGCGCTCAGACTGTTTACCAGCCTGACGCAGGCAGCGCTCAACTTTCGTGATTATCGCCTGCCCGAGCTGTTTTGCGGCATTCAACGCCGCGATTATGACGAGCCGGTACAATATCCGGTTTCTTGCTCACCCCAGGCGTGGGCTTCAGGCGCAATTTTTCTGTTGCTTACATCAGTGCTCGGCATCCGGCCCAGCGCTCCACGCAAAGAGTTGAACATCGTGAATCCCACACTGCCGGACTGGCTGGATTACCTGAACATCAGAAATCTGCGTATTGGCGGCAGCCGCGTTGGGCTGGATTTCAGCCGCCGGGGCACCAGAACTTTTTGCAATGTGGTGGAGGTCGAGGGCGACAAACTGCTGGTGAATGTGGCGTTTAAGAAAAGATAGATTTTTTAGTTTATCCCGAATCCCGCCCGTTCGGAGATGACCGCTTCCAGCTCAAGATTATAAGAACGGGCGGGAGAGGGATCCCTACAGACGCGAGAAGTGTGGAGCGCAGCCGCCGGGGTCCCCGACGCGCGCTGTTTTTTCCTTCTGCGCAGTGGGGTTGAGGCGCCCTCGATGCGACCGGTGTAGCGCTTGCGCGGTTTCACAGTAACCATTTACCTTGTTTCATCGACGACTACTGGAGGAATGCATGCCAATCAACATCACTGCTAAAAGAAACGGCCCGTATCTGGTTACTGGAGATTTGAACGAGCTCAACCTCACAGATGCCGCGGGTAACCGCTACGATCTCACCGGCAAACAGGCAGTAGCTCTGTGCCGCTGCGGCGGATCAGTGAATAAGCCGTTCTGTGATGGGACGCATTCCAAAATAGGTTTCCAGGCCGCCGAAGCCGCCGTGAAGGCGGAAGAGCAACAAGGGCCAATGGGTACAAAGATCTAACCAACGTGCAGATCTAGTGAATGGTCTTCATCTTCCTTGCCATATAATCCATGAGCAGATACTGGCCGAGCGTCTGGGGCGTTGTGAAGTAGGCTTTGCCGCGGCACATTTGTGTTACTTTTTGCACGAACTGCACCAAACCATAGTCTGAAGCCAGCATGAAGGTATTGATCATGATTCCTGCGCGCTTGC
This sequence comes from Candidatus Angelobacter sp., assembly GCA_036518395.1. Classification (GTDB taxonomy): domain Bacteria; phylum Acidobacteriota; class Terriglobia; order Terriglobales; family Acidobacteriaceae; genus Angelobacter. Next base: position 37,948 of record DATDNH010000100.1, read on the forward strand.
ACCGTGAGACTTCTTCCAGCGTCTGGCTGACGACGAGCGGGTCCAGGCCAAAAGCATTTTTGTAAATGCGACCATCTTCCAGCGTCAGCGCGGAAGGTTTGCCGTCAGTAATCATGATGATCTGCCGCATATCTTTTTTCTGGCGCTGGAGAATGCGCTGCGCCAGACGCAATCCTTCGCGCGTGTTGGTGTAATAAGGGCCAACTTTCACGCGCGCCAGGTGCGAGAGCGGCAGCTCTTCGGCCGAATCGTGAAACAAGACTAATGACAGCGAGTCGCCCGGATACTGTGTGCGAATGAGCTGCGAGAGCGCCATGGCTACTTTCTTGGCCGGAGTGAAGCGGTCTTCCCCGTAAAGAATCATGCTGTGCGAGCAGTCCAGCATTACCACCGTTGCACAGGAAGACTGGTATTCACACTGATGTACCTGGAGGTCCCGGTATTCCAGATCAAACGGAAGTTTGAGCCCATCGCGCTGGATAGCAGAAGACAATGTTGCCGTGATGTCCAGATTGAGCACGTCTCCAAATTCATACTGCTTTGACGCGCCGCTGCTCTCGATCCCGGTGGCGAGATCGCGCGTATCATGGCGGCCAAAACTCGAGTGTCCCAGTGAGCCCAGCAGGTCGCGTAGAGTCTTATAGCCGAGAAAATCCAGACCCTTGTCTGTAATTTCAAAACGCACGTGTGATTCCGCTTCTCCCAATTGCCCCGGAGTAGTGGACTGGCGCGCGCGATCCGGCGGCTGATCAACGGAGATAAAATCTTCCTGCTGCATGCGATCAACCAACTTCTGGATGAGTTCATCGAGAGTGCCGTCCATCTGCATCTGCTCGATTCGCTCCCGCGTCGCATCATCCAGAAAGTCACCCATCTCCAGCGCCTGGCGAATGGCTTCCCGGAGCGAGTCAAGCGTGTGCTCATCCATCTCCTGGAAATACATGTACTGGTTCTGGAAACCGGATTCGAGCATGTAGTCGGAGAGCGCACTGAGCAGGTCTTCCATGCTCATCTCGTCGGCTAGGTCGGCAACGTATTTGGAGTAGCGGGTGTACTTCATAAAACAGCTACTAGCTGCTAGCTTCCAGCTTTGGCTTTTAGCTCTTAACTTTCGGCTCTTAGATAAAACAAATTCCTTCGTCCTTCGTGGTTAATTGTAGGGTCGTCTGTTCCTGAACGGTTGATCTGCCGGCTCAAAGGGCTTCTCCACGCGCTTGGCCTGTTTCTCGGCGGTGAAGAGGCGCTCCTCGGAGCGTCCGATGCGACGATGTGCGTGCAGTCCTTCCAGCACAAACTCCGCCGCAGAGACCACCAGTTCAACTCTCTCTTTTCCTTTGATGCCTGCAGGCGCGAGTTTCTCCGTGAGTCCCTGAATGCTTCGGATTCCGTCGAGCACTTCCTCTGCTCCGGCGGTATCAGCGAGGCGAATTTCGCCGCCCAACTCAAACCATTGAACGACCTGCTGCATGTCCAGGCCTTTAAAGTATGTGTCGTAGGTCTTGGCGACAGCGGTGCGGATGAGCTCACGCGCCACCGTATCTGCGCCGCGCATTTCGCCTTCGTATTCCAGTTCGAGCTTGCCGGTGATGGAAGGCAGAGCAGCATAAACGTCGCCAATGCGGGGAACGATGAGCTTCTCGTGATTGCGCAGCGCCCGCCGTTCCGCATTGGAAACTACATTCTCAAGAACGCTGATCGGCAATCGCTGGCTGACCCCGGAACGTTTGTCAATCTTTTTGTCTTCACGCGCCAGGAATGCGATTCGCTCCACTACCTCTTCAACGTACTTTGGTATGTATAACTCCAGGCCGTCGCGGCGCGACCACGCTTCCTGCTGCGTGATGCTGATTCCTTCCTCCAGCGTGGTGGGATAGTGCGTGCGAATCTCAGACCCAATACGGTCCTTGAGCGGCGTAACAATTTTCCCGCGCGCGGTGTAATCTTCCGGATTCGCGGTAAAGACCAACGCAACGTCCAGAGGCAGACGCAATGGATAGCCTTTAATCTGCACGTCGCCTTCCTGCATGATGTTGAACAATCCGACCTGAATTTTTCCTGCGAGGTCGGGCAGCTCGTTGACGGCAAAAATGCCGCGATTGGCCCGGGGCAGCAGCCCATAATGGACCGTCAGCTCGCTGGAAAGATCGTGTCCGCCACGCGCGGCCTTGATGGGATCAACATCTCCGATCAGATCGGCGATCGTGACATCAGGAGTAGCGAGCTTCTCCACGTAGCGGTCATCAGGCGTGAGATAGGCGATGGGAGTCGCATCGCCTTCGCGCGCGACCAGTTCGCGGCAGCGCCGGCAGATCGGATGATAGGGATTGTCATGAATTTCGCAGCCCGCGATGAACGGCAGTTCCGGGTCGAGCAGGCCGGTCAGAGCGCGCAGGATGCGGCTCTTCGCCTGCCCGCGCAGCCCGAGAAGAATGAAATTGTGACGCGAGAGAATTGCATTTATGAGTTGTGGAACAACCGTATCGTCGTATCCCACAATACCGGGAAAAATCGTTTCACCTGAACGCAGCCTGGCAATGAGGTTTTCGCGCAGCTCATCTTTCACTTTTCGTGTGCGTAATCTCTGCTCAGAGAAAGGACTTTTCCGCAACTCGCCCAGGGTACGAGGATGATTCATGAAGGGGCCTCTGGTGTGATTATAAACCTACTTTATCGGGGCATCGGTGCATCGGGATATCGATGCATCGGGCCATCGGGGTTAGCGGGCGATGAGTAACGCGCCCTCATCTATAACTTCATCTCGGGAGTGCAAGGTAGTGGTACAGGCGGTTCTCAGCACCGTCTCAGTTCCGACAACGCTGAAGACTCTTCCGATGACCCGATGACTTGATGACCGGGTTCCCCGGCACGCGCCGGTGTTGCGTGTGATGGGGTGGTGGTGACCCGATTACTGAACGTGTCCATTCCCGCTGGCTTTGTCGCGGACCCGCAGGGTTCTTTCAACTTTAGGGATGGTGGCCTCGTAGTACTCGATCAGAGTTTTCACGCGCTCGGATTCGGATTTCATTTCCAGCAATGCCTGTTTGAAATCCAGGTCCACGGGCAGTTCGTGTGCGAGCTGAAAAGAAATGGACGGCCGTTTGCGTTCGATCTCTGTCGGCTGGCTCAGAATTGCGAAGAGCTGCTCATGCAGTTGCACGACCTTTTCTGTGTCGGCATCAGCAACTTTGCTGGGCTCATCGTCGAAGAAGAGAACTTCGCCCTGGAGGAACGAACGTTCCTGATTGAGCTGAATGATCTCGAAGCGCTGCTTGCCTTCTGCCGCAATGTCCATGCGCCCATCATCGTATTTCTTCAGAACATTCAGAATCACCGCTGTGCAACCCACTTCCGCCAGCGCATCCTTGTTGGCGCGCACCATGCCAAAGGGCTTTTTCTGTTCCAGGCACTCATTGACCATTTCTTTATAACGCGGCTCGAAGATGTGCAGCGGCAGAGGCGTGCCGGGAAACAGCACTACATCGAGTGGGAACAGCGCGAGCAAACTCACAGAACAATTCTATAGCAACCGTACTCCACAGCTTCCAATCAGGTTTTACTACTTCCCGGTATTCGATCCGCGGATGATCCGATCACTCTCTGCGGGAGAGCTGCTTCCGATCACGTGCGATCACCGGTGTCCCCGACGCGCGCGGATTTTGTTGTTGCGCGTGGCGGGCGGAGGTCACGGCGATTTCCGGGGTCGAGTACAATACTGGCTCCATGAAACTCAAGGGCAAAGCAGTGGTCATCACGGGCGCCTCGATGGGAATCGGCGAGGAGATCGCAAAGCTGTTCGCCCGCGAAGGCGCAAAGCTGGTGTTGTGTGCGCGTGATCTGGCGCGGATGGAAGCTGCGCGCCAGCGGATTGGCGCAGGAGACAACTCCATCAGTGTGGCCTGCGACGTCAGCAAACGTGATCAGGTTGATGCCTTGATGCGCGCCGCCCTGGCAAGATTCGGGCGCATTGACGTTCTGGTAAACAATGCCGGTTTCGGCTTAAATGACTCGCTGGCTGACCTGGACATGGCACAGTGCCGAGCGCTGTTCGAAACCAATCTTTTTGGCGCCATGGAATGCATGCAGGCGGTGATTCCCATAATGCGCCAGCAGGGCGGTGGCGACATCGTAAATATCTCATCCGTTTCCGGACATATCGTCACACCTTACATGGGTGTATATGCGGCGAGCAAACACGGAATGCAGGCCATAGGCAGGGCGGCACGTATGGAGTTGAAGAAGCACAATATCAATGTTCTGACGGTGTCGCCGGGTTACATCGCCACGGATTTCGCCAGGAACATGCTCAAGGGCAAGAGCGGGCAGCGCGTAGGCGGCTCTGCGGCATATGGCGCCAAGCCGGAGGTGGTGGCCAATGCTACGCTACGCGGCTTGCTGAAACGCAAAAGGGAAGTTGTGGTCCCATGGTTTTACAGGATTGCGATCAAGCTCTACGAAAATTTCCCCGGACTGATAGAAGGCGGAATCCGCCGGCGGCTGCGCCCGACGAGCGAAGTGCTGGCGCAGACGGAAGCCCAGTCTTCATCCCAGTCGAAGTGAATAGTGGCAAGATAGGTGTGGAGCGCAGCCGCCGGGTCCCCAGCACGCGCGGTTTTTGTTTTTGCGTGTGATGGGGTGGAGGTGCCCTCGGCTGCGTCTTTTTTGGGGTCTTACGACAGCTCCTCCAGCATCGCGCTCATTTCGTTCAATGCATGGCGATTGCCGGTTCGCTGAGCGGACTCGATTCCTTTTTTCAGCATGGCTTTGGCTTCGTCGTTCCGTTCGGCCCTGGCCAGCGTCTGCGCGGCCATGAAGTAGCCGCTGGTGTAGTCGGGATGCATCTCCAGCAGCCTGCTGAATTCCTTCAGCGCAGTCTCGGTTTGTCCCAGCCGGGAATATTCCATCGCCAGTCCATAGCGGGCAAAAGCGTCGTTCGGGTGCTGCTCCAAAAAGCTGGTGAGAGTTTCCAGCCGGGTCGGCTCGCTCATAACAAAAAAATCTACCACATCAGAGCGAATCCGAACTAACATGTGCATATTGTGGCGTGCCCGTATTTCTTCCCCACCGAAAAAAGCGAGAACCTGGGCTGGCCGTTTCCACAGCGGCTCCCGCTGGGCGGAGGTTTCTGCGGCTCATGCACTGCCACAGGAGAGCACAGGACGCCGAGCGATAGAGAGCTGAGAGATTTCTGCAACCTTGGCTATGCACGGCAATGCGGAAACATGCCATCCGATCGCGACAGCGATGCGGTCCGCTTCGCGATTGCCAAAGATGGTGGCGACCGCCTCCTGCTGCATTACTCTTGTGAGCGCGATCACGCTCCCATCGAACACGGGCTGTTGCAGTACGATTGCACGGCGCAGGCGTGGCGTGTTGCTCATCCAGATCCGCGCATCCAGCGACAGGCCGAATGCTACGTTCTCATCTATCTGGAGCGACGAAACAAATAGCCGCGATTTACGCTTTGACCACAGGCCAGGACAAACTGTCCATCACCTTCGTGAGTGCCCGCATGGTTTCCTTCTCGTACTGGCTGTGTCCCGCCGTGGTGATGTGCAATTCCAATTTGACACTGGGGTTGGCTTTCTTCAGCGCGGCGGCTAATTCATCCGCCTGGAACCTCGGACAGACCTGATCGTAGCGGCCGTGAACGATATAAATGGGCAGGTGCGCGATCCTGCCAAGGTTTTCAAGCAGGTAGTTGTTGTCACGATCAGTACCGCCGAGAAAAGCGCCATTGATGAAATAATGGTTCTCAATCCCGGCGAACATCTTGGCGAATGCGGGATCTTCGTAGCTGCTCATATCCTTTTCCGGAACCAGGTTGCTTGTAACCCCCTCCCAGAGTGACCATGCCTTGGCGGCATGCTCCAGGCGCTCACCGGAGGGAGCCTTGAATATTTTTGAATATGCAGCGACCATGTCCCGCCGGTCTTTGTCATCGATCACTTCTACAAACCTCTTCCATGCCTCGGGATAAAACTGGTAAGCACCGGGAATCCTGGTATCGTCCGGCCTGTGGCGATAGTTTGCGGCATTTCCCTGGTAGAGGTAATCGAGATCTTTGCGGCGACACAAAAAGATGCCGCGGAGGATCAGCGTCCGCACGCTTTCCGGATGAGCAATGGCATACGCTAATGCCAGCGTGCTGCCCCAGCTGCCACCGAACACATGCATGGGATCATGAATGTGCAGGTGCTTGCGCAGGGCCTCAATGTCATTGATCAGGTCTGGAGTTGTATTGTGCTCGAGTGCCGCCTTTGCTTTTTGAGCATCGCTGTCGCCGGCATTGGGTTGGCTCTTGCCGCAGCCTCGTTGATCGAACAGGATGATGCGATAACGGTGAGGATTGAAAAAACGCGCCTGCTTTGGCTTGCTTCCCCCGCCCGGCCCGCCGTGCAAAAAGATCACCGGCTGGCCATTAGGAGTCCCATATTCATGCCAGTAGATCCGATGACCGTGGCCGGCCGCAAGCCAACCTTGGCCGGTCAGTTGGTCGGGTTCGGGATATTTCCAGTCACTTTCCTCGGCCACACTCACAATGTACGACATGCTCGCTCCTCAAATTTTTTCAATGGGTCATTTTATCTTTAAAAACGCGACCAGGGATGCACCGACGAAGACTCGATAAATTGCTGCTTATATAATCGAGGCACAGGACTTCAACGTGGGCGATTCGCAATCACATGACGGATCGCAGCATCATCTTCATGCGCATCCTGTGAAAGACTCGCAATCGGAAATGGCCGAGGTCGTCCTGCCCAACGATGCCAATCCGCTCGGCAACCTGCTGGGCGGACGCCTCATGCACCTCATCGACATTACGGGCGCCATGGCGGCTCACCGCCACTCGCGCAGCTACGTGGTCACGGCTTCCATGGACCACATTGATTTTCTGTCGCCCGTGCACATTGGCGATCTTTTGATTTTGAAGTCGTCCGTGAATCGTGCCTTTCACAGCTCCATGGAGGTTGGCGTAAAGTGCTGGGTAGAGAACTATATCGCCGGCACGACTCGACACGTGGCATCCGCATATCTGACGTTTGTTGCAATGGATATGGAGGGACATCGCCACAATGTGCCTCAACTGGCTCCCGAAACGCCGGAGGAGAAACGCCGCTATGAAGATGCAGGACGCAGACGCGAGACGAGGAAAGCTGAGTTGGAGAGACGAAAAATCACTAAAAGTGTCTGACACGTCTCTGCGCAGGCTTTGATCATTCAATGAGGGCTGTTATCCAGAAGTTGTCGGTCCATAAGTCGGCTTGGAGTCAGCCGTCCTCCAGCGCGAGGGGGCGGTTGCCCGCCCCGGGCAGTCGGAAACTAGCCCTTACCCGCGGTCGCCACAGATTTGATGATGGGCGCCAGGAGGTCGGGTATGGTTTTGATTCCTTGCAGCCAGTGGTTGATGTCGTTGAACGCGCTGTTCGGGTTCCACTTCTGGATGATCGCGTAGTACCGAACTTGAGGAAGTAACTGCGCCGGCACAGTATCGGTCCAGTTTTCGGTTCGATCATGGGTGCCGAGGAGAGTGCCATCCACGCCGTAGGTTTGGGTCCTGGACACCCACAACTTATTTCGGTTGGCATCCAGGACCGCAATGGCAACAGAGCCACGGAATCCACGTAACATGGTCCGTTCCGAGGTGCGGGTCACAGCAAAGCGGACAGCGCAGTTTTTCTTGTTGTGGTTAGGTCTAATTGACGTGTTTGCATTGTTTCTCCTTATCTCGAAATCTCCAATTTAGAAAGTTTGGAACTGCATAGGCCCAACTCAACGCCGCGACGTAACTGCCGCAGGCGTAGTGAAGGCGAGTACAGCCTGATTGTTTGCGGGATTCGAATCGCCGCCGGCACTGACCGAAACACAGAGCTGCAGGTTCTGCCCCGGCGGCACTGGCGTCGTCCAACTTGTTTGGAAGACGCCGTTTGCCGCGATGCTGAAACCGATCGGCTGTGAGGCAGCCAGTTGCCTGCCCGCCGCAGCCACGCGAAAGCTCACCGTCGCCGCGCCGGTTCCCATTGTTCCCGTGTTGCGAATCAGTGCAGTCACAGCTACGTGTCCGGCGGCAGTGGGAGTGATTCGAATATCGGCCGACGATACGCTGAGATCGAAGCGTGCGTTGGACGGCAAACCTGCACTCATGGGAGGCGCAGGCGGAGGCGCCTGAACGCGCCCATTTGCCTGGGCGGGAGACACGCTCGCGGATCTTGGCCCTGGTCGCTCGATCTGATTTGTTGTACCAGGAGCGGCAACGGGCGCGAAATTCGTCGCCGGGACAGAAGGCGAGCGTGAGATTGCCGGGCCCGGACGAACGGGTAGATTTGTTGCGGCGACGCCGGCTGTCTGGGTCGCGATTGGCGGGCCGGGACGAACGGGCAGATTTGCGGCTGCGACGCCAGCGGGCACGGTTGCCAGCGGCTGAACACTCCGAACCGCCGGACTGGGCGATGGGACAGCACTCGGAGAGGCCACTCGAGCGCTCTGGCCGGGCTGAGTAGTTGCAACTGGCTGTGCCGCGCGTGTGATTGGCGGGCCGGGACGAACGGGCAGATTTGCGGCTGCGACGCCGGCGGGCACGGTTGGCAGCGGCTGAACACTCCCCGGGCTGGGCGATGGGACAGCACTCGGAGAAGCCACTCGAGCGCCCTGGCTGGGCTGAGTAGTTGCAACCGGCTGTGCCGTGCGTGTTATTTGAGAATTCGTTGGCTCGCTGGATGTGCTAACCGCCATTGCTGGACGGAGCGAGCGCGCCGCCGGTACGGATGCCGGCTGACCAGAGGCAATTCCGGTAGAAGAACCCTGCTGCCCGCTCTTCGCGCCCACGGCATCAGCTCTGGAAACGGACGCACTAACTTTCACCGGTGCGGTTGTTGCCGGAGAATACGGTGATGCGCCGGTGGCCGACGAGACCTGGGGAGCCGGCGTAGCTGGATCATATCCGCCTGCATTCGAATCAGGAACGTTGGGGGAGGAGGCTGCAGTTGCGGTGAATGCTTGCGGCAGACTGCTGCCATCGTTGAGCGACGAAGACGCTGGAACTTGAGGTTGTGCGGCTGCGGGGTCGGCAGCGGTCTGGGAATAAGCGACAGGATCCGGAGTTGCGGATGCAGGATATTGAGCCTGGGTCTTGTTCCCTGTCATTTTTGTGACCAGCGCCGTTGTCAATTGCGTGCTTGTTTGCTGCACCAGGGCCATCAAGAACTGCTGATAAGCAGAGGACGCAGATGATCCGGAAACCTGAGTGGACGGACCGGCCGGCGTTGCCCCGGAGCCGGGTGCGCCGTAGCCAGCGGAGAAAGCGTTGCTCGCGAATCCCTGGTTGATCTGCGCGTCAGGAGCCACTGCCGGCGCCTGGTTGTCGCCAGCGGCCGTGGTTGGCGACGCGAGGCCCTGACGGGCCTGCGCCACTGCCGCCGAGATCTGCTGAAACGTCTGCAGGGCCGTTAGCGGCGTGAAGTCCATCGCTCCAGATGGGTGGGAGGGCGGGGCGATCAGCGCCATGTTTCCGCGTACCTTGCTCAACCACCATTTGAGCTCGGCAGAAGCTTTGCCCCCCGACAACATCCGCGCGAGTTGGGATGATTTCTCTTTCCAGTTCCAGTGGCTCGGATCTCCGCTGCCGGCAGGCGCGGCGGTATCCGAGATCGGCTCCTTCAGAGCCTGTTCGAAAATCACTCCGAGAAAGTGGCTGCTGTCGCCTCCATCACTCAAACGGAAGTTCCACAAATTGGTAGTCGCCAGGGTAAGGAACTGGTCCTGCCGGTCCGCCGGATTGAAAGCAGTGGAAAAACCGGTCGTCAGCAACACTTGTTTTCCCGGAAACGCGGTTTCCAGTTCACGAACCAGAATTGCGAAGCGATCCACATCGCCCGGGCTGATGCTGCCGGGAAACCACTCGATATTGATTGCATCAACGTTAGCGTTCGCGGCCAGCGGCTCCAGGGAGCGCTTCAAGGAGGCTTGCGCTTTCTGCTCGGCGGATGAGTCCAGAGCCGCGCCAGGGATCGCGCCCTGCTGAATCAATTCGTAATCGAAGGAAGCGCTCACCGCAATCGGAGTGGGCGCCACACCGGAGCCTTGCAAGGCTTGCACCTCGGCGTTGCGGAACGAATCAATGGCGCTGAGCAGAATCTTCTGAGCTTGCCCCGCCTTGATCTCAGGATGAAGCTCATTCACGTTCTCCGGGGACCCGAACTGAAACTGCAGGACCTGGCTATACGCCGCCAACTGGCCGCCGTCGCCCGCACGCAGGCGAGAGACAAACGCCGCGGGAAACTCAGCCAATGAGCTGCCAGTCGGGAAGTGTTCCAGAACGGCGATCAGGTTTACTTGATTGGCTTTCGCCCATATACAGAGATTGGCAAGACGCGCCGCGGAGCGGGCATCGCGCAAGTCCAATTGGAAGCGAATCGTTTTGAACCCCGCAGGTTGAAGTGTCTCCCAGGCCTTCTGAAATGCGCCGTTGACCCCGTTGTTGTTGTATTGGGCCGATTTGCCTGGCACGTCAGCGCTGTCAATCCACAAAGGATCGAAATTCACGTCGAGCGCAAACACCGGCAAGATGCCGGCTTGCGTCGTCGGCAGCGGGGTCTGTGCAGCGGCGCCTTCTGCCGGATTGACCTGTGACTGCGCAGGCACAGTCTGTGCAGCCACTGTGACAGCAATGAGAAACAGGATGTAAACCGCCATCGATCGGCCCAGGATGGACAAGCGGCATTTTTTCCGCACATTTCTTTCGAACGTTGTCATCTTCTAAACCCTTCTTCGGGATAACGGTCCAGCCTGTCGATAGGAATAAATGAACAATCAAAAACTTTTTTTGCCCGCTTTATTCCCAATTCGTGAAAGAGCCCGTATTCCAAAGTGATTTTTGATCGTGTTCGAAAGAACATCGGGCACGAGATGGGAGATTTCAAATGCAAAGACTCAAGCGGATATTTGTTTTGCTGG
>DATDNH010000101.1:0-4602 GCA_036518395.1 Candidatus Angelobacter sp.
TTTGGTGATGGCATGTTCAAATCCGGCACTGGCCTGAAGGGCATAAGGAGTCCGGTAATGCGGATCAATAAGAGCGCCCTGATCCCCTGGTCCCAAAATGGGAGCAGGACCGGGCACCACGGCGCGGAGAGCGTCCACCCATCCATTCTGGGCGAGATCGTTGTAGTAGATGCCTGCTCCGGCGCGAATGACAGTCTTGCCTGAGTTTCCGGGCGACCAGGCGATGCCGAGCCGCGGAGCAAAGGCGCGGCGATAATCGTGGGGAATCCCGTTTGGCAGAGGTAGATTTAGAGCGGACACAGTGGCCACAGCCGGGTTCTGGAATTGATTACCGCCATTGGAGTCGAACAGGCCAAATGTGCGGTCATAGCGCAGGCCGTAATTGACGGTCAGGTTAGGACGCATGCGCCATGAATCCTGAGCATAAAAGCCGAGGCGCAGGACACTTTGAGCGAAGTTTCCTCCCCCGGCGGGCACATCAGTAATTCTGGCCAGCGGATTGCCAGAGCTGTTCACGGGGCAGGCAGTTGGATCGGGCGACACAGCTCCGGGATCACAGTTAAAGAACGGCGCCAGGCTTTGTCCGCTGCTGAGAAGATCAGAGGGGTTCAGTGCCGTGAATTGGATGAGCCGCTCCGCATCGTCGGCGATCCTGCCACTCAACACGGGCTCGTGAATGAAGTTGATGCCAAACCTGGGCGAATGACTTCCCGCCACATGATTCAAATCATAGCGATATTGATATTTCTGCTGATCGCGATTGACCGGAAAAGCTGTGATTGGCGTGACGAACTGATTGTCGCCAAAAGTTTCAAAGCCTGACGTGGTATGGAAATCCGCGCTGAAGGGGAAAGCCAGCGCAAATCCGAGATGTGAATTCCGAACTTTTACGTGATGGAAATTGCTGGCCTGAAAAATAAAATCACCAATCCATGTAGGCGTGAACTGGTACTGATTGCTCAGCAGCAAGCTGTAGTAGTGAGATGTGGTGGCGGCGCCAGTGGAAGGCAGCGTGCCCTGCTGGACCAGGTCATTGGTTGTGTCGTTCAGATCGAAGGCGCCGCGCAGGAACCAGTGCGATTTTTGAGATTGCGAAAAATCGAGGCGAGTGGAAAACATCGTATCGTGAAACGGAGCCGCTACAGAGTTGGGCACAGCAATCGATGACGCGCCGGGGATCTGGCCCATTGACGCCAGTTGAGCCAGCGCGTTGAATTCATTGAGACTCAGGTTGTTGTAGGCAATACTGGCATCTTCGTTCACATACTCGAGGGCAGTAAAAAACCACAGCTTGTCTTTCACGATGGGCCCACCGAGCGCTCCAACGGCATTTTCCCTGGAGAAGGGCTGCTTGGGGCCGGGTTCGGGGTTATCCAATTCATTGCGGGCATTCAGGTTCTTGTTGCGGTAATAGGCGGCCAGCCCTCCATGCCAGTCGTTTTCTCCGCGTCGAGTGCTCATGATGACTGAGCCGCCATTCGTGCGGGAGGTATCGGCATCGAACTGTGCGGTGCGGACGGTGAATTGCTGCAAGGCGTCCGGGGAATAATTTTGCAGGAAGCCGCCAATGTAGTCGTCGTTGTTATCACCGCCATCCACGGAGAGATCGACGTTCAACCCAGAGCTGCCGCCGAAGGAGACGGCTGTAATGCGCGCTTTGGTGGGATCAGAAGGCTCAACAGGCTCGGTCATGGGGGCGAGATAGGAGATGTTGGCAAAGCTGCGAAGGGCCAACGGGACTTCCGCGAGATCGTTCATGCCTATCGTGGTCTTCACCACGGTGTTGGAGGTTTCGATCGGCTGGGCAGTCAGAGACCCCGTTTCTCCCTGAACCGTTACCGTCTGCTGCACAGGAGCGGTCTGCATGACAATGTTCATTGTCGGAGTGGCGGCGACTGCAACTTCCACAGAACCGGTCTGGTCGGCAAAACCGGCGGCTTGTACCGTCACGTCGTAGGTGCCGGGCGGCAGGGATTCAATTCGGAACTCACCCAATTTAGTGGTTTTAACCGTTCGCAGCAGCTTGAAGCCGCGAGCGGAAGCAGTGACCGAGGCGCCGGGCACGCGGGCATCCGTTGGATCAACCACTGTGCCAAGGAGCGCGCCCTGCGGAATCTGGGCGAGGCACGCAACGGTGACGAGAAAAAGAAAGAACTGTGGAAGCTTTTTGAGCATGCAGGCAATGCATGTATTTCGCTGCGAGAATTGTCGCGTAGACGGGAGTTTTACTACTAGGGGTAGCAGCAGAGGTGGGCGTAGTGGACGATGTGGACGTTGCTGATCCTCAGTCGGCCGGGCCCGGAGCGGGCTGGGCGGCGGGCGGCATTTCCTTGATGCGCATGGGCAGCCAGGCGCGCACGACCAGATACAAAATGGGAATGATGAAAAGGTTGAGGAAGGTGGAAATAATCATCCCACCGAATACGGTTGTTCCCACGGAATGGCGTCCGGCAGCGCCGGAGCCGGTGGCGAATACCAGCGGCAGAACGCCGAGAATAAAAGCAATCGAGGTCATGAGGATCGGGCGCAACCTGAGCCGCGCTGCCTGAATGGCCGACTCGATGAGGCTCATTCCTCTGTGTTGCAACTGCTCCGCGAACTCAACGATGAGAATCGCATTCTTGCTGGCCAGTCCGATGAGCATGACCAGGCCGATCTGGCAGTAGACGTCGTTCTCAAGTCCACGCAATGACTGCGCCAGCAACGCGCCCAGCATCGCCATGGGAACGGCGAGAAGAATGATGAATGGCAGCACAAAGCTCTCATACTGCGCCGAAAGCGTGAGATAGACGACCACTAGACCCAGCGCAAAAAGCACCAAGGATTGTCTTCCGGCCTGAATCTCCTCAAAGGAAAGCCCGGTCCAGGCATACGCATAGCCCCGTGGCAGCGCCTCTTTGGCCACACTTTCGATTGCGGCAATCGCCTGTCCAGAGCTGTAACCAGGGGCGGCGCTGCCACTGATGTCGACATTACGAAAGGTGTTGTAGTGGGTGATGATACTGGCGTTGGTGGATTCCTTGACCGTCACCACGTTGTCCAGCGGGATCATTCGTCCGGTATCGGAGCGAACGTAGTATTGCCGCAAATTGCGAGGTTGTGAGCGAAACGGCGTGTCTGCCTGAACGTAGACGCGATAGGAGCGATTGTTGAAATCAAAATCATTCACGTATTCCGAGCCCATGTAGACCTGGAGCGCGGAAGTGATTTCAGTAAATGAGACTCCGAGGCTTTTCGCTTTTTCGCGGTCAATCTGCACGACGTATTGCGGATCGCGAGCAGTGAAGGTGGAGAAGAGCGGCGTGAGCTCCTTGCGCTGCGCGGCTTTTTGCTCGAACTGGTGCGATACCTGCTCAAGTTCTTCAAGAGTGCCGCCGCTGGTCTGCTGGAGTTCGAACTCAAATCCGCCATATTGTCCCAGGCCCTGGATGATTGGCGGCATGGTGGCAAAAATCGATGCCTCACCGATTCCCATTAACGGTCCGCGGACGGAGTTCAACACGGCTTCTGCGCTGTGTTTTTCGCCCGGACGTTCGCGGATGTCTTTGAGCACGACGAAGATGAAACCGGAATTGGCGGCGCCAGAAGCAAATCCGGGAATGGAAAACACGCCGGCAACATCCGGATTTTTGGTGATGATGGCGCTGGCTTTATCCATGGCTTTGATGGTGTAGTCCAGCGAGGCTCCGGGCGGCGCCTGTGCGATGACTACGAGATAACCCTGGTCTTCGTTGGGCAGAAAGCTCGTAGGCACGCGCAGAAAAACCAGGTAAGTGGCGGCGAGGCCGAGGAAAAATACTACGATCACGGCCGTCTTCCAATTCGTCAGATGATGCAAGAGCGCGACGTAGCCGGATGTTCCCTTCTGTATGAGCTTATTGATTCCAGAAAAGAAGGGGTTGGCACGCGCCTTGCGCGGGCGCAGCAGCAGCGCGGCCAGAGCCGGTGACAGCGTCAAAGCATTGAAGGCGGAGAGAGCGATGGAGAACGCGATGGTCAAAGCGAACTGCTGGTAGAGGCGGCCGGTTGTCCCGGGAAACAACGAGACCGGCACAAACACGGCAACCAGCACCAGTGAAGTGGCAATGACCGCACCGGTGACTTCCTTCATGCCGACCTGAGTAGCAGCGCGCGAATCGGCAATGCCTTCTTCCATGTGGCGTTCAACGTTCTCAATAACGACAATGGCATCGTCTACAACGAGGCCGGTGGCGAGCGTGATGCCAAACAAAGTCAAAGTGTTGATGGAGAAGCCAAACAATTTTGCAAAGATAAAAGTTCCCAGCAAAGAGACTGGAATAGTAATGGCGGGAATGACGGTGGCGCGCCAGCCCTGCAAGAAAAGAAAAATGACGATGATGACAATGATGATGGCTTCTCCCAGTGTCTTGAGCACTTCCAGAATGGATTGCCTGACCGAGACCGTGGTATCCACCGCTACCTGGTATTTCAGACCGGGTGGGAAGCGCTGCGACAAGCGTGCCAATTCCGCGAGAACCGCACTTTCCACGTCGAGAGCATTCGCATTGGAGAGCTGGAACACGCCCATGGCCACGACGTCGATGCCCTGGTAGCGGATTTTACCGCCGTAGCTTTCTGCTC
>DATDNH010000102.1:0-4110 GCA_036518395.1 Candidatus Angelobacter sp.
GCGTCCAAAGGGAATTAAGGCAATCTTCTTTCTGTGTTTTCTGACTCTTAGCGTATGGCCGGTCAGCGCAGCCGCTTCGACTCCGGATTGGCTGCGCAGCCTGGCCCAGCAGCCTGCCAAGCATTACGCCGACGACGTGAATGCGGTTGTACTGCTGGATGAGGGCGAATTGACCGTGAAAGACAACGGGGAAATCGTCTGGCATGCCCGCCTTGTTTATCGCATCCTGCGTCCCGAAGGCAAAGATTATGCGGAGCATGGACTCTCCTTTGACAATGAAACTAAAATTACGTCCTTTCACGGCTGGAGCATAACCGCAAAAGGGCAGGAATATGAGAGCAAAGACAAAGATGCGCTGGAGAGAAGTCTTACCACCTATGAAATCTATTCTGACGATAAGGAGAAGATCCTCGTTCTTCCAGGGGCCGATGTGGGAACGGTTGTAGGTTTTGAATATGAGCGCAAAGAGCGGCCGTATGTATTCCAGACCGCATGGTATATCGCGGGACCGCTCCCAGTTGAAAAGTCGCACTTCGAGCTGCGTATTCCGCCAAGCTGGGAATATCGGGCTGATTGGGTGAATCACGCGGAAGTGGCGCCCGTCGTTTCAGGAAGCACCTACATGTGGGAGCTGAATGACGTTCCGCGAATTGAAAATGAATATCACGAGCCACCCTATCGGGCGCTGGCAAGCCACATCATCATCACTTTCTTCTCCGAAAAGATCAAAAATCAGACGTACAAGTCATGGAACGAAATGGGAGCATGGCATTTCCAGTTGATTGCGGGAACCCGTGATTCCAGTCCGGCCCTGCAACAAAAGGTGCAGGAATTGGCCCCGTCCAGTATGCCGATGCTGGACCGCATCAAGACCTTGGCCCGCTTTGCCCAGCATGATATTCGCTATGCCGCCATTGAGATCGGTATAGGAGGATGGCGACCGCATCCGGCGTCAGAAATCTTTGCGCACCGCTACGGCGATTGCAAGGACAAGGCGACGGTGCTGGCGACAATGCTGGCCCAGATCGGAATCAAGTCGTTCCATATGCCCGTGCATACAGAACGCGGAATGTTCAATGAAAAATCGCCGCCTTACATTGGGTTCAATCACGTGATCCTGGCAATCCAGTTGCCGAATGGCAGTTTCAGCAAGCCGCTGCCTGCTTTGTACGAGCATCCCAAGCTGGGACATCTTCTGATCTTCGATCCCACTTCGGAATCCGTCCCGTTCGGTCAACTCCCGCCATATGAGCAGGACAGCTATGCTTTGCTGGTGACCGATCAGGGAGGCGAGTTAATTCATTTGCCCGTAAGTCCTCCGGAAATGAATGGCCTCAACCGCACAGCCCGGCTGAAACTGCTGCCTGACGGGACATTACAGGGGGAAATCCAGGAAGTCACGTCCGGTTATGTGGCAGCACGGGCAAGATCGTATCTAAAAAATGAAACGCAACGGGACCGCAAGAAGGTGATCGAACATTTTCTCGGCCACATGATCGGTAATTTCCAGGTCGATAGCTTTGAGCTGGTGAACGCCGATGATATTGATAAAGATTTGATTTTGAAATACAAATTTACAGCTGACCATTACGCCAAATCGGCCGGGCAGCTTCTTTTGGTACGCCCGCGCGTCCTAGGCGAGTTGGCCGGTTACTTCGATCCCACAAAGCCGCGACATTATCCTTATGAACTGGATGCGCCTTTTCTGGACAGTGATACCGTCGAGATCACTTTGCCTGAAGGATTCAAAGTTGATGAGCTGCCCGATCCAGCCAAGGCCAGTTTCCCTTTCGGCCAGTACACCAGCAAAACAGAGACTGCCGGCAATGTGCTCAAGTACACGCGAGAATACAAAATGACCAACACCCTGGTTCCTCTGGACCACATTGATCAGCTCAAGCGGCTTTTTTCGGAAATCATCACAGACGAAAAAAGTATGGCGGTTTTAAAGAGGGCAAATTAACTTTCGCAAACTGCTGCTTTCCCCGCCCCGCCGAAAGGCGGAGCTTTTTGTGAAACCGATGCAGTAACCCCGATTGCAAATTGCTCTGCCTGCAATGCATCTTCTATGATTGAGAGTTAGCCCACGCGGAGGTCGCGAACTCGCCCATGGTGGAAGTCAAGAAAAACAAAGAACAGAGCGGGGTTGCTGAGAATCCTATTGCGGACGTCTTTGAGGGCCGGCATCCTTCTGAATCCGAGAAGCGCTGGGCTGAGAACACGCTGGCCCGAACGGTGGAAAAATCTCCTGAGCGTCCCATTGGCGAACCCACCGGGGTAAATGTTGACGAGCACGGCAACGCGCGGTTTACCACGGTCAGCGCCATGCCAATCAGGCGTCTCTATACGCAGGCCGACGTGCCCCAGGATTGGAATTACGAGCAGTATCTTGGCTATCCAGGTCAGCCGCCATACACGCGCGGCATCCATGCCACGGGTTATCGCGGCAGGCTCTGGACGATGCGTCAGTTTTCCGGGTTTGCGTCTCCTGAAGAGACCAACGAACGCTACAAGTATCTCCTGGCCCACGGAGGCGGCGGGTTGTCAGTCGCGTTCGATCTGCCGACTTTGATGGGCTATGACTCCGACCATCCCGCCAGTGAAGGCGAGGTCGGCAAGTGCGGCGTAGCCATCGATTCTCTCGAAGACATGGAAATCCTCTTTAACGGAATTGATCTGGAGAAGACCACGGTTTCCATGACTATCAATTCGCCGGCATCCGTGCTATGGGCGATGTATCTGGTCGTCGCGGAAAAGCAGGGTGCGGATTGGAAGAAAATTTCCGGCACGATTCAAAACGACATTCTCAAGGAATACATCGCGCAAAAGGAATACATTTATCCGCCGGCTCCTTCCATGCGCCTGGTCATCGACACGTTTGAGTTCGGATCCAGGTTCACGCCGCGCTTCAATACCATTTCTATCAGCGGTTACCACATTCGCGAAGCAGGCTCTACGGCGCTACAGGAACTGGCATTCACCATCTACGATGGAGTGGAATACGTTGAATGGGCGCGCCGCCGCGGGCTGGACGTGGATGAGTTTGGACCACGGCTGAGTTTCTTCTTCAATTCCCATAACGACTTCTTCGAGGAAATTGCCAAGTTTCGCGCCTCCCGCAAGATCTGGCTGCGCCTGATGAAGGACCGCTTTGGCGCCAGCAACGAGCGCACGCGTCTGATGCGCTTCCACACGCAAACTGCAGGGGTTTCCCTCACTGCGCAGCAGCCCATGAACAATATTGCGCGTGTGGCCATTCAGGCGCT
Source organism: Candidatus Angelobacter sp. (assembly GCA_036518395.1). Taxonomy (GTDB): domain Bacteria; phylum Acidobacteriota; class Terriglobia; order Terriglobales; family Acidobacteriaceae; genus Angelobacter. Next base: position 3,267 of record DATDNH010000102.1, read on the forward strand.
GGCTGCAGTGCTGGGTGGAACGCAGTCACTACATACCGATTCTTATGATGAGGCGCTGGCGCTACCCACGGCGGAAGCGGCGCGCATCGCGCTGCGAACGCAGCAGATTCTGGCTTACGAGTCGGGAGTGGCGAATACGGTCGATCCGCTGGGAGGCTCGTATTTCATCGAGAAGCTTACGCTCGACATGGAAAACGGCGCATTCGAGTACTTTGACAAGCTGGATGCCATGGGTGGCATGGTGCGCGCCATTGAGTCGGGTTATCCACAGAAAGAAATTGCTGAAGCCTCATACCAGTTCCAGCGCGCCGTGGAGGCCAGGGAAAAAATCATTGTAGGGGTAAACGATTTCGCGATTGAAGAGAAGCCGCCGGAGATCCTCTACATTGATGAATCCGTCGCCCAGCGTCAGTCAAAGAAGCTGAAGGCGTTGAGGGCGCGTCGAAACGACGATGACGTCCGGCGCTGCCTGGATGCGCTGAAGAAGGCGGCTGCCCAGGAACCGGTTGTTCGCCCGGACGACCGCATCAGCGATGCCAATACCATGCCCTACATCATTGACTGCGTCCGTGCCTACGCTACGGTCGGCGAAATCTGCGATGCCCTGCGCGAAGTGTACGGAATCTACGAAGAAGCGAGCATCACTTGAAGAATCTGGTGATCGCCGTAATCCGAAAATCCAATAAAATCTTTAGCCAGCCGCTAATGTTTCTCTAGCTGAGTGTATTGATGAGAAGAGCCTTAAATCACCTGAAGAATTGCGATCAAGTTCTCGCATCCATCATCACCCGTGTCGGAGCTTACAAGATCACGTACCGCGAGCCTACATTTGAAGCTTTGGCTC
>DATDNH010000103.1:0-8656 GCA_036518395.1 Candidatus Angelobacter sp.
CACACGGAAACGACGCTCCAGTTCCCACTGCTGACTGGCTTTTTCGCTGGACTTGAGAAATGCGGCGCAGGAAGACGACGATTTGCCGCCGCCCAAAGGATTGCCGGCACACGCCGAATTCGCAGCGCCAAAAACGTCCGCGTCGCGCCACAGGCTGGCGCCCGGCAGGAAGCTGTGTTCCAGACCTGTGCGCACCAACTGCTTCAGATCTGAGTAACGCAAGTCATAGGTCTCGACTGCACGGACATATTCGTTGGTCAGATCAATGCGCGAGACGCCTTCGTCATCGGTTGAGAACGCCATGGGAACATGGAACTGCCGGTAAATGGAAAACGGATGATCTTTTCCGCGGATGCCGAGAATCACGTCGTTGCTGGTCAGGTTGATCTCCACCATTACATGGCGTTTCGCCATCTCCTTGAGCAACTCGTGAGCCCGATCCTCGTACATCACGTCCACGCCATGGCCTATGCGTTCGGCGTGGGCCTGCTCCACGGCCAGACGGATGTGACAGCACAGGCCTTCGGGTGGCACCAGGCCGAACGCCAGCTCACCTGCATGCAGACTGATGTGAACCCTGGGATAGAGATCATGCAGGAAGCCGACCATGCGCATCTGCAGTGCGTAGTCGGTCATGGAAATGTAACCATCTTCCGGCTGAACGAAGTTGATGCCGAGAACGCGCGGATCAGCCGAGGCAACCTCAAATCCCAGCAACGCCTGGGCAAAAACTATCTCTTTCGGGTTGCCGCGCGCGACCTGATAGATGTAGCGCACCAGGACCTTGCAGGCCGGCGCCTCGCCGGCCTCGCCGCAATGTTCCCGCTGCCGGCGAGTGGCCTCGGCGCGGTCCAAATATGCGCGCGCCGTCGGAACATCATCGCGAAGACCTCGGGCCAGCAAGTCGTCCCGCTGTTGTTTAAAGTCGTCATGCCATCCCACGACCTGCACAAGTGAATAAAGTCGTGTAGCTGTGGGAGTGGTCATCAGCTCCAGATACTGCTCGTTCTGGGCGGCCGCGCGCGTGGCAACCTCATCCACCCACTCTCCTATGTGACGAACATCTGTGCCGCCGAATTTGGCGAAGGTATCGAAGAAGTGGTCATGGCCGGTAACACCACTTCCCGGCACCCAGCCGCGCATGGAAAATGCGTTTACCAGGGCGTCATAGAGATGCTGGTTCTTAAGAGCCTGATTGGCGGGAACTTTTCCTTCTGCGCAGACGGGCTGGGGCGGAAATGAATCACTCGTAGATTGTGGCTTGGCGAATGAGTTGGTTTCCGGATCGACGCAGAGGCCGTCTTCAACCGCAGCGCGGATAAAGGACTCAGCATAAACCGCGCCGCTCAAATGGCTGTGCAGGTCCGCTCCCTTGGGCATCCCTTGCAGAAAACTTCGGAGCGCGAGCGGATTCTTGCGGGCCGTTGCCAATGCAAGCTCCACCTTTTTTTCTGAAGCATTTTGCGCCGGTGCGCCAGCGCCCTGGGCAAACAAAGTGGCCGAAGAAAGAAGGAGAAACGCGATGCGGCAGAATCTGACCATTCGATCCATTTTGGGTTGAGTCCTCTTGGTGTGGCAGTATACGAGAAAACAGTAATTAGTACTTAGTATTAACTGCGGCTTTTGGCTTTTGGCTTTTGGCCTTTGGCTTCTATCCTCCAAATTTAAATCACTGTCAATCTTCCAGTGTCTCGATTTCTCAATGGCTTCACGCCCAGATGAACTGACTTGATCGGCTCACGTTACAATTGATCAGTGAAGAAGCCGATCCGCGTTGTGGCGATTGATATTGACGGCACGCTGCTGGACCCGCACTTCCAGATTTCAGAACGCAATCTGGTTGCCCTGCGGGCGGCGCATGCATCGGGGATCGAGATCATGCTGGCTACAGGACGCCGCCACGACTATGCGCTTCCCGTCGTCCACGAACTTGGCATTCCGGCATGGCTGATCAGCTCCAACGGCGCCCTGGTTCGTTCCAGCACAGGCGAAACCTTCTATGCCGACCGGCTGCCCGCAACGGTGGCCCGTAAACTCATCCTGCACATGGACCCCTATCGCGCCAACGCCGTGCTTACGTTCGACCGCCAGGGGCATGATGCCCTGATTCTGGAGCAGAACCATACGCTGAACCGCAGCATCTCTCGCTGGATCGAAAAGAATGCTGCCCATATCCATTATGTTTCGCCGCTGGAGGATGCCCTCATCGAGGACCCGATCCAGGCTATGTATTGCGGAACCGTGGAGCAGATGAAGGCGGCCCAGGAGCGGCTGGCGGAAGCCCGGTTTATTGATGAAATCACGGTCCTGCGGACCCAATATGACTATCGCGACCTGTGCATCGTAGACATCCTGAACCGCGACTGCACCAAGGGACACGCCTTGCGCCGCTGGGCCCAGCATTACAAGATTCCGCGAGAGCAGATCATGGCCATTGGCGACAACTATAATGATCTGGAAATGCTTGAGTTCGCTGGGCTTCCCGTGATTATGGGAAATGCATCTGAAGAACTAAGACAGAGTGGCTGGCGTATTACGGCCAGCAATGCGGAAAGTGGGGTAGCTGCTGCCCTGGAAGAAGTACTGACGCAGGAATCGGGTGACCCGGTAATCCGCTGATCCGACGACCGGCGAAACCTCCTTAGCCCCTGGTTATAAACGTAATCTGGTGATTGCGCTGCAGGTCTGATAAGTTGATAATTACTAATTGGCTTTGAGCTTTCGATACCACAAACTGCTGATCCTGGCGGCATTTGCCGTTTTGGCGCAATTGTCCGCGCTGGCGGGTGATGTCGCGGTGCTGCGTAATGGCCGCTCCATTAACCATACGCGGCGGGAGCAAATCGGCGACACAACGCGCCTTTATACGGCTGAAGGCTATGTGGATATTCCCACGGAGCAGATTGTGTCGTTTGAACCGGACGATACACCTGTTGCGCCACAGCTGCAGGAAGCGCCCCAAGCGCAGCCGCAAGTGCCGGCAGCTCAGCCTGTGGCGGCAAGCTCGCAGGTCGATCTGAACCAGGTGGTGCGCGAAGCCAGCGCCCGGCGCCAGCTTGATCCCGACTTCGTCAACAGCGTGATCAAAGCGGAAAGCAACTTCAAGACGCGAGCGGTCTCGCCCAAAGGGGCGCAGGGCCTCATGCAACTTATGCCGGGAACGGCGGCCCAACTGGGAGTAAGTGACCCTTTCGATCCCAAAGCCAATGTGGAAGCCGGCACGCGGTATCTGAGCGACCTTCTCGATCTCTATCACGATGATCCCATTAAAGCGCTGGCGGCTTACAATGCCGGAGCACTGCGGGTAGAGCAATATCATGGAGTGCCGCCTTATCGCGAGACGCGCGCTTACGTTGCGCGTATTGTGCGCGATTTCAATGCCAAGAAACGGGCGCAGATGGGCGCGTCGCAGGTTGCTGCAGGCAAGAAAGCTGGCACAAACAACAACGTCAACAAAAAGACTGCGACTGCCCGCAAAACTACGACGAAAAAGAAATTGCGCCAGGCGAGTGCCGCCCTGGTCCAGCCGGCGGGCGCAGCTTCCGCCCCCTGAGCGCAATATCTTTGAGAGCTTTTACACCCTAACCTGCGAATGAATAAGAAAAAAGTTTTGATTTCAGTGCTGGTTTTCCTGGCGCTGGCGGCGCTCGTCTATTTGCAGGTGAGGACGTGGCGCAAATTTGACTGGCACAGATTCTGGTCTGTTACTGAAGGTGTCAGTATTTCCTACATTCTGCTCGGAGTTGCCCTGATTTATGCCGACTACTTTCTTCGCGCCGTGCGCTGGAAAATTCTGCTGCGTCCAGTGCGCCAGACCACCGCAATGGAGTTGGTTGCACCGACGATGGTCGGCTTCACGGGCCTGGCCTTGCTTGGACGCCCAGGGGAATTTATCCGGCCTTACTTGATTGCGCGTAAAACCCGGCTGACGGTTTCTTCTCAGTTGGCTGTCTGGCTGGTGGAGCGCATTTTCGACATGGGCGCATTCGCGTTGATTATGGCAGTCAACATACTGCTGTCTACCCGTACTCTGGCGAAGCTTCCAGGCTTTGCGGATGGTCCTCCTCACTCTATTGGCAGATATCACCTGTCATCCTTTGAGTGGTTTGAGATCTCTGGCTTCGGATTGCTGGCTGTTGTCGTAGTTATGGCCTGCATAGCATTTCTGGTACGCAGGAATCCCTCGCGAGTGGCGCGGATTTCAGAGCGCCTGATTGGCGGAACGTCAGGCCAAATGATTCGCACCAAAGTCCAGGCTTTCGGAGAGGGATTGAATACGGTTAAGGACTTTAAATCTTTTGTCCAGCTTAGCGGGATTTCGCTGCTCATCTGGCTGGTTATTGGTTTCGCTTACCTGGCTGTAATACATGCTTATCACAATCTGGCAGTAACGCATCATTATCGCCACTTTTTAGAGATAAGCTTCCCCGGAGTGCTTCTGCTCACGGCTGCCAGTGTCGTCGGCGGCGTGCTTCAATTACCGGTGGTGGGCGGTGGATCACAATTGGCCACTATTGGGGTCCTTCACGGAATCTTTAATCTCTCGCCTGAGCTTTCCACGAGTTGCGGAATAATGCTGTGGCTGGTGACCTTCATGTCAGTAATTCCAGCAGGACTGTTCCTGGCCCACCGCGAGCGCCTTTCGCTCATTAAGCTGGAAAAGGAAAGCGAAAAAATCGCGGCAGGGCCTCCGGACACCCACGGCACGCCGGGCCAGGTCGGGGCGCGGGAGGAAACGCCCAGCAACGTTGCTATTACTAAACCGGACGAGCCCACCAAGCGGGATACCTGGATTAATTGAACACGCGCTATTTGGGTCTCTGCTGCACAATCTTTTGAAACGCAGGTTCGGAGGCCAGCGGCTGCAACTCCGGGTCCTCCGCCAGGGCTTCCGGATGTTTCAAGCCCAGCTGCGAAGCTTCCTCGAGCGCTTTTAACGCAGCTTTCTTGTCGCCAGATCGCACTCGCGTTTCCGCCAATGCGATCAGAGGCCACGCCTGGTCCGGCGCAGCCTGGGCCATCAACTCAAAATACGCTGCGGCGGAAGCCAGCCGATGATTACGAAATTCTTCCTGTCCGGACTCCATGCCTTGCACGAACAACTGGGAGAACGCTCGTGAGTAAATTGGGCTGTCGCCGGCATCGGAGTGGGCCCGACGGCGCAGGTCGGCGAGCGCCGAGCGAATATGTTGACTCAGCTGCTTCTGCGTTTCCAGATCGGCTGAAGCCAGTTGTGCCAATTCGCCGCCGGCCGTGGCTGCCAGCGATTGCTGCGAGTCAATTTCTCGTTGTTCTTGTTGCTGTGCCGTCTTGAATGCTTTCGAGTTTTTCAAGGCATTCATTTTGCTTTCAAATTCACTGGTATTTTCCAGTCCTTTGAAGTCCCACACCAGCGAGCGGAGCGCGTAATATTGCGTCAAAGTGTCCGAGCGTTTTTCCGCCTGCTCAGCTTCGGTCTGGGTGACGGCAAACAGCCTTTTGATGAAAAGCGGGTCAGCCTTCTCAGCGCCACTTTGCATGGCCTTCAACTCCAGCCAGGTAATTGCGTCTTCCACAATTTCCGGCGGCGCCCACTGATGAGGTCCGGGATAGACCTTGACCTTGAATTGCGCTCCCTGCTCGTCTTTCTTCCTGCGCAGCAGGACCAGCTCGGGATAGTTGAAATCAACGTCCCCGACAGCAGCGTAGTAAAGGAAGTGCTCGTTGGCAGCGTGATTGCTGTTGAGACCGGCGGGATACCCCGCACCATGGGCAATCACTCCGGTGACAGCGCAGGTGTAACAGTACTGCGCGAATGTTGTGGCCAGGCGCGCACCGCCGGAAAGCCCGGTGACGTAAACGCGATCTTTATCAATGGCGAAACGCTTGTGGGTGTCGTTCCACATGGCCTGGGCGGCCTCCAGTTGTGGCGCTACCGGCCCATTCTGGGAATTGTTCGATGCAGCCACAATGTAGCCGTATTTCTCCGCCGCCGCCTGATAAACGTCAACCGCTGTTCTGCCGCGAGCAAAGGGATCAAATGCGTAGATGATGGGCCATCGCCGGCTTGAGGAATATTGCGAAGGAAGATACAGCGCATAGCTCTGCCGGCGATCATCCAGTGTGGTAACGCGGTTGACGATGCTGCCGCGAATCGACTGGACATCCAATGGGCCCCCCGGGGACTGAGGCTCTTGCGACCATGTCGTGATGGCCAGGAGAATCGGGAGCGCCAAACCCAGAATTCGCCGCCAACAGTTCACTTCATTACAGTAGATGAAGTTCGCAGCAACGATCAATTCTGAATCAGACTACCGGGCCCCACCCCATGCTTTTGTTAGAATCAAGATTACTCAATACAGGCAAAATTCCTGTCCAATCCACGATGAAATGTCCTTTTTGCGGGTTCGAAAATGACAAGGTGGTGGACTCGCGCGAGAGCAAGGAAGGCGAATCCATTCGTCGCCGTCGCGAGTGCACAAAGTGCCACAAGCGCTTCACCACCTACGAGCGCATCGACGAAATTCCCTACATGGTGATCAAAAAGGACGGGCGGCGGGAAAAGTTTGAGCGCCACAAGGTTTTATCAGGACTGCTGCACGCCTGCGAAAAGCGCCCCATCTCCATGGGAAGAATGGAGCAGATCGTCAATGACGTGGAGCAATTCGTCGTGGATTCGGCGGAGCGCGAGCGCAGCACCAGCCAGATTGGCGAGCTGATTATGGAGCAGCTCAAGCAGATTGATAAAGTGGCCTATATTCGCTTTGCTTCCGTCTATCGCGATTTCAAAGATGTAGATGAATTTCGCTCTGAGCTGGAACACTTGCTGGCGGCGAAGGAAGAAAAGAGCAGACCTGCCAGGGCCAAATCCGGCGCTAAATAATTCAGGAGTCTATGGCACACAAAGTCACGCTGATCCCGGGCGACGGCATCGGCCCGGAAGTTACGGGCGCAGCGGTGCGCATCCTGGATGCCGCAGGCGTGAAAATCGACTGGGAAACTGTGATCGCCGGCTCGGAGGCATTTGAAAAATACCGGCAATACATACCGGAAGAGCTCATTCGCTCCATCGAACGCACTGGGGTAGCGTTGAAAGGCCCCATAACCACTCCAATTGGCGGAGGATTTGCCAGCATCAACGTCGCGCTGCGGAGAAAGTTTGAGCTGTACGCGAATTTTCGTCCCATCCGCAATCTGCCTTCCCTGCCCACGCGCTATCCCAGCGTTGACCTGGCGATTGTCCGCGAGAATACTGAAGGCGAGTACTCGGGCATCGAGCACGAGGTTGTGCCCGGCGTTGTAGAGGCGCTCAAGATCATTACGGAAAAGGCCTCTACGCGCATCGCGCGTTTTGCTTTTGAATACGCGCGGCGGGAGAAACGCAAACGGATCCACGCCATCCACAAGGCCAACATCATGAAGATGAGCGATGGGCTTTTTCTGCGCTGCTGCCGGGATGTGGCCAAAGAATACCCGGAAATCACCTACGGCGAGCACATCATTGACAACACGTGCATGCAGTTGGTGATGAACCCTTATCAATATGACGTTCTGGTCATGGAAAACCTGTACGGGGATATTGTTTCTGATCTGTGCGCGGCCTTCGTAGGCGGGCTGGGCCTGGTTCCCGGAGCAAACCTGGGTGACCGTTGCGCGATTTTCGAGGCGGTGCATGGCTCCGCGCCTGACATTGCAGGAAAGGGCCTGGCAAATCCGACGGCGGTGCTGCAATCGGCCATTCTGATGCTGCGTCATTTGAAGGAAGTGGACGCGGCGGAGAGGATCCAGGCTGCGCTCGAGAAAACATACAAGGAAAAGCTGCACATCACCCGCGACGTTGGCGGCGCCGCCGGCACCGGCGAGTTCACTGACGCCGTGATTCAGAACATGGAGCAACCCACTAGAGTTTTGGCCGCGAATTAACGCGAACGCACGCGAATCCAGGGAACACGAATGAAATCTTTTCTAATTCTCAGCTCCTTTCTTCTCATCAGTTTTTTGGGCTGCAATAAATCTGAATCGCCCCAGAATTCCACCGCGTCAGCTCCGCAGAAGCCGGCCACCGTTGTCGACCCAAATACTGCTGGCTCCATTTCGGGAATTATTTCGTTCAAGGGCGCAGCGCCAAAGATGCCGATGCTCGATCTGAGCGCCGATCCTGCATGCCCGGCCGATCCGCAGCCGCAGGACGTCGTCGTAGTGAACAACGGAAAGCTGACCAATGTCTTCATCTATGTGAAGGAAGGCCTGGAAAAATATTCGTTCTCTCCTCCATCTGAGCCCGCCATCCTTGACCAGAAGAAATGCAGGTATGTGCCTCACGTGCTTGGATTGATGGTCGGCCAGAAGCTCAAGGTGCTGAATGATGACAGCGCCGAACACAATGTCCACCCTATGGCACGAAACAATCCGCAGTGGAATGAGAGCCAGATGCCGCATGGGGATCCGATCGTGAAGAGCTTTCAGCATCCCGAACTCATGATGCCGGTGGAGTGCAACCAGCATCCCTGGATGGAGATGTACCTGAACGTGATGGAACATCCCTACTTTGCGGTAAGCGCCGAGGATGGATCTTTCCAGATCAAAAACCTGCCACCGGGCGAATACACGCTGGCTGCCGTCCACGAAAAATTCGGAGAGCAGACCGTGAAGATCACGGTGCCGCCGAAGCAGGCAG
>DATDNH010000104.1:0-25908 GCA_036518395.1 Candidatus Angelobacter sp.
GGGCTGGTGGGCGAGTTGGGCGGCTTCCACGCCGGCAACGTCAGCATTAAAGGGCCCGACCTGCGCAGCCTGGACCAGACCTTCTTTTCCTATCAGTTTGGCCCCCGTTTCTCCCTCAATAAGACGGGTCGGATTACGCCCTTCGCTCACTATCTGGTGGGCGGGGTGCACCAGTCGCGCAGCTTCGCCATCGCCAACTCTCTGATTCCCCCCGGTTCGCTCAATCCCCCGGGCGTGACGGTGGAGCCGGGCGCGACCAGCACCCGCTACCGCACCGCCCAGAACGCCTTCGGCATGACCATCGGCGGGGGTATGGACATCAACATCAGCCACCGTTTCGCGGTGCGCCCCTTCCAGCTCGACTACCTGGGCACCCACTTCTCCCCGGTCAACATTCCCGGGCTGAACACCATCCTGACCAGTAACGGCCGGCAGACCTTCAACAACAACACCCGTTGGCAGAACAGCCTGCGTTACTCGGCCGGCCTCGGCTTCCGCTTTGGCGGCGGCCTGCCGCCCACGCCCACGGCCGACTGCACCGGCTCACCCAACGAGCTGCTGCCCGATGATCCGCCGGTCACGGTTTCGGCCCAGACCACCAACTTCCACCCCAAGCACAGCCTGGATTATGCCTGGACGAGCAGCGGCGGCCAGGTTTCCGGCTCGGGCAACACGGCCAAGGTGGACGTCAGCGGTGTGGCCCCAGGCAGCTATGCGGTCAAGGCCACGGTCACCGATCCCAAGCGGAAGAAGAACAACGTCGCCAGCTGCACCATGGCCTTCACGGTGAAGCAGCCCACCCCGCCGGCGGTAGCCTGTGCGGCCACGCCAAACGAGGTGGAGGTGGGCAAGCCGGTCACGGTCAGCGCCCAGGTCAGCAGCCCCGACCAGCGCAAGATCGCCAGCCGCAAGTTCTCCGCCAGCTCCGGCAGCCTGAGCGGAGGGGAGGCTGCGACCGGGGAGGGCGTGGGCGCCTACACCACCACCGCCACCCTGGACACCACCAATGCCCAGCCCGGGCCGGTGAACGTGACTCTGGCGGTCACCGACAGCCGCGGCCTGACCGGCTCCTGCGTGGCCACGGTAGAGGTCAAGCCTCTGCCCAAGCCGCCGGAAGTGGTCAGCGAAACCCTGGCCGGGGAGTGCCAGTTCAAGAACGCGCGCCGTACCTCGCGGGTGGACAATGAGTGCAAGGCGGCCCTGGATGACATCTCCCTGCGCCTGCAGCGGGAACCCAACAGCAAGATGATCGTGGTGGGCTACGCCCAGGCCGAGGAGAAGGGAGACGTGGAGAAGCTGGCCGCCCTGCGCGCCATCAACGCCAAGTCCTACCTGACCCAGGGCGAAGGCAAGCAGCAGATTGATCCCAGCCGCATCGAGGTGCGCCGGGGAGCAGCTGCCGGAGACAAGAAGGCAGACCTCTACTTCCTGCCCGAAGGCGCCACCTTCACCAAGTCCGATACCGTGGTGGTGGACGAATCCCAGTTCCAGGGCAAGCGCGGCGGAGGCAAGTAGCGAGCTGTGCATCGCAGTAAAGGGCCGACCGCAACCTCAGGTCGGCCCTCATTTTGTGCACCCCAGTCTTAATCTTCTGACTGACGTTCAATCAATCGGTTTGCAGAACTGGGCATATTGACAGGGGACAAAGCCACGAATCACTGGTGAGATTGCGTAGACCAAATTTGGCCTGAGACGTACCTATCCAGCTATGAGATGTCCCTGCCAGCGATTAGTTCTTTTTGGGGCGGTGATTCTCTACGTCTCGCAGTTGGCGATAGCCAAACAAGAACGGACGCCGGGGAACGATAGTGCACAACTCCGTTCCCAACAGCAGTCTTCACGGCCACCATCTCTCAAACACGATCACGGCAAGAGTGATGTCAATGCAATCGGTAACCGGCAAATCGGTGGGAAGGGCTTTGGCAACTGGTACTCGATCGAAAACGAAGTTGCAATGGGAAAACAATACGCCGAAGCAGTAGAGGAGAGTACAACTCTGTTGCAGGATCCCGTCATAACCGAGTATGTCAACCGAATTGGCCAAAATTTAGTGCATAACTCCGACGCCGTAGTGCCCTTTGTTATCAAAGTGATTGACTCGCAAGAAGTCAACGCGTTTGCTCTCCCCGGCGGTTTCTTTTACGTCAATACTGGGCTCATCCTGGCCGCCAACGACGAAGCAGAGTTGGCTGCAGTTATGTCCCATGAGATAGCACACGTCGCAGCCCATCATGCCGCGCGGCAGATGACTCGGATCAAAATGTTTAACCTAGCCTCAATCCCATTGATCTTTGTAGGCGGCGGAGTCGGGTATGCTGTTCGTTCAGTGGTGGCTGTGGGCAAGCCAATGGCGGTCCTCTCGTTCTCACGCACTTTCGAGACAGAAGCCGACTACTTGGGTCTGCAATACATGTACAAGGCGGGATACGACCCCCAGGCCTTCATCAGTTTCTTTGAGAGGATCAAGGCACAGGAAAAGAAGAAGCCGGGCACGTTAGCAAAGGCTTTCGCCGACCATCCTCAGACTCCGTCCCGGATCAAGAAAAGCCAGCAGGAGATCTCGAGTATCTTGCCTCCCCGTCAAAAGTACATCGTAACCACGTCTGAGTTCGATTCTGTCAAGGTACATCTGGCACAAATTGAGCGCCAGAATAAGCGGAATAAAACCGGCAAAAGTAACGAACCGAGTTTGCGGCGAAGCGCGAACAGCGGAAGCGTTGATGACTCTCGTGATGAAGGGGGCCCAACCCTCAAAAGACGCAGCAGCGACTAGTCACAATTGGTAGCCATATGCCGACATGGCAGCCGACACATCGGCACAGGACAAACGGATGGCGCAGTGGCTTCTAGGCACGGTTGGAATCTTGGTTGGCACATTTATTGTAGCGGTAGGCAACGGTGACGAACTGAGGCAGATCTCGCTGTTCCGACGATTCGGGTGGAGCGTTGTATTTGTCGCCATCCTGCTTCTTCTTGTCACCTTGGTGAACGAAGTTGCTATTCCCAGCTTGTAACCCAAGGGGGGTAATTTGCCCTCAAGTCTTTCACAACAGGGCCAGCGCGGTATTTATAGGCTAGACCTTGTGCGGTATGCTGCCCCAAGGGAGCAGTCAACGGCCTTCGAGGCATCAACAGGTGGCCCTATTCAAATCAAGTCTTAATTACTTTTTCACTTGCGGTGGATAATTCTTCAACAGTTTGGCCACTGCTTTGTTGAGGTTCTTCTCTTGCTTGTCCGGTTTCGCCTTTGGATTAATAGTCTTGCTGGCCACACCGCGCCACACCAAAGTATGATTTGTCGAATCGTACATATCGAGTCCCAGCTGGCCAGTGTAAATAGTTGAAGTCTGCCCTGTGGTCGTGCTCATTCCCGGGCCACCACCATACCACCCTCCCCGGTACCAACCACCACCGTAGCCCCAGTCAGAACTGAATGAGGTGAACTGTTTTTCCTGGCCAATGGCGGCCTGATAACCAATGAAGAGGTCGGCGGTTTCCCTGTCGGTTTTGTTTAGACCTTTTTTTGCAAGCTCGGAATCCACAGCAGCCTTGAGCTGGCGCTCCGTGAGATCGTTGATAGGGGTTGCGTCTTTTAGCGTTACCCATTTATAGCTCTTGAATTTTGTAAAATCGGTGTTCTTGTCGAAGTTGTACCTGATGTCCTGAGCCATGGCAGCGCACGCAACCAGGAGAACGAGCACGATTGAGAAAGCAAGCCTTTTCATTTTGATCTCCAATCTGAATGGCCGGTCAGCCGACTCCGTATCGCGGTGTATGGGACAGAGTTCTTCCCGTGAAGTCCACAACCTTCTTATCAGGCTGGGAACGCTTTCGGGCAACTGTTACTTCTGACAGTCGGTTCCAGCACATCATAACGGACAAATATTTCCTGGACCTTGCAGGGGTTCGCTTGCCAGACCTGCCATTCTTGCCAGTAATCTTTACCCCCACGTTCTATTAGTGTCGTGGTGGCCGCTCCTTTGAGCGTACACATTTGCGGAACAGAGAGTGAAGTGTTGAAAAACAGAGTATTTATTAATTATTGCGTATTTGCGCAAAAGTTTGTCACGCTGTTGATCGTAGCCATGCTGCCGCTCGGAAGTATCTCCGCCCAGAACCTTCCGTTGTCTTCAAGCCTCTGGCCTGATCTTTCCGCGCTGTCTCCGCGGCCCATCCCACGCAGCCTCTCGAGTATCATTAACAGTACAATAGCGCGTGATCTTGATTTAAAACACAAAAGAGACTCTTCAAGCCGGGCCATTGACTTGACTGGCTCCGGAGCTACGGTTGTTGAGGTAAAAGCTGTCACAGCCGTAAAGGATTCGCATGCCAAAAGTTTCGGATGGCGTTCAGCGTTGGAACAGGCGTTTAGTTTTTTGATGATCGAACACGGGTTTCGCATCGCCAAGGAGCCAACCACGCGGAAGGAACTGGCTGGCCCATTCTTTGCGGATTATGTCGAGTCCGTAAAGGGATTGGGCGGCTGGGCCGACGGGGACGAGTTGTACGTCAATTACGTCGGCCACCCGATGGAAGGTGCGGTCTCAGGATTCATAGAAGTGCAGAACGACCCGCGCGGGAGCAAAATGCAATTTGGACACGAGGGCTATTGGAAGAACCGGCTTCGTGCAATGGCGTTCACCACAGTTTACAGCACGCAGTTTGAAATCGGACCCATCAGCGAGGCTTCGATCGGCAATGTCGGCAGGGATAGGAGGAAAGACCTCCCCAATGGCGGCCAGGGATTCGTTGACCTCGTGATAACGCCAACCGTGGGTACCGGCTGGCTCATCGCCGAGGACATTGTCGATCGATACGTGATTGAGAAGTTAGAGGCAAAAACCTCGAACAGATTCTTGCAAATGATGGTGCGTGGCTTGAACCCCACGCGCTCTTTCTCCAACATGCTGCGGGGAAAGGTGCCATGGCATCGCGACACACGGGGCGGTGTATGGCGACCCTCTCCTAAGATAGCCGCCATCCAATGACTGCAGTTGCGGCGTTGGATTCCTGCCTAGCTCTTCCATACACACGAACGATCTTCCTGGCGGCTCTTCGTCCTATGCGGTCGCGGCTGCATTGCTGACTGAAGCGAGACTGGAGATTAGGACGACAACCGAGCGCGGGCCAGCACGATAGCTAGGGCCCATGATTGGCTGTGCGGCTTGGAAATCCGCGATTTCGTTGGGAGGATCAAGCGCCGTGTCAATCCACCTGCGCCAACAATCGCCGGAAATCTTTGGTTGCGGCAGCTCGAACTCGAGCGCCTCCCAATATGCGTTAAAGATCATATAAAAAACCAGGTTCTCTTTGGGGATATCCACGCTAAATGCAATACTGTGCGACCAGGAGCTCCAGTCCGGCTGATCCAACCTTACGCCGTGCCAGGCCTCGTTGGCTTCGCCGAGCCGCTGGTCCAGTGTCAGTCGTTGTCGTTCCGGCTCAACGTCCCGCAGGAGACGGCGGCTAATCAGCAGCCTCACAAAGCGGTGGACGTCGGCATGCCTGCTGACAAGGCTCCAATCAAACCAACCGAGTTCATTGTCCTGACAGTAGGCATTGTTATTGCCGCACTGGGTGCGCCTAACCTCATCGCCCATGAGGATCATGGGCAGTCCCAGTGAAAGGATGGTTGCCGCAAAGAAGTTCTTTACCTGGCGATTGCGTAGTTGTTCGATACTGCAATCAGAACCCGCCCCTTCCGTTCCACAGTTCCAACTACGATTGTCGTCTGTGCCGTCGCGATTGTCCTCGAGATTCGCTTCGTTGTGCTTCCGATCGTAGGACACAAGATCGTTCAACGTGAAACCGTCATGGCAAGTCACAAAATTGACACTTACCTCCGCTTCGCGAGCTTTATGCCTGTAGATTTCAGCGCTACCGAGAAAGCGGTCGGCAAAGCGCACAATGGAGCCTTCGTCGCTACGCAAAAAACTGCGGACGTCATCGCGAAAGCGACCGTTCCACTCCCGCCAGCTGTCGCCAACGAAACTACCGACTTGGTACAGGCCGGCGGCATCCCACGCCTCCGCAATCATCTTTACCCCCGCTAGCACAGGATCCGATTCAATATCCCAAAGGACCGGTGGATTGGACATCAGATGACCGGCAGAATCGCGGGCGAGGATTGACGCCAGATCGAAGCGGAAGCCGTCCACGTGCATCTCTTCCACCCAGTAGCGAAGACTATCCACAATCATTCGGCGCACGATCGGATTGTTCGCATTCAGAGTGTTACCGGTGCCGCTGTAGTTAGCATAGCGGGAGGGATCCTGCTCAAGGATGTAGTAGCTTTGGTTGTCGAGCCCGCGAAAGCACAAGGTTGGACCCGCGTGGTCGCCTTCAGCGGTGTGGTTGAAGACAACGTCGAGGATCACCTCAATGCCGGCACGGTGTAGGGCCTTGACCATGTCTCGGAATTCGTTGATGGGCCCGAGGGGGTCGAGGCGGGAACTGTATGCCTGGTGAGGAGCAAAGAACGATACCGGAGCATAGCCCCAATAGTTAATCAGGCCGGGCGGGCAATCCTGAGCGTCAAACTGAAAAACAGGCAGCAATTCAACCGCGGTGATACCGAGGTGCTGCAGATAAGAAACCTTGTCGATCACGCCAGCAAAAGTGCCCCGAATCTCTGCCGGCATGCCCGAATTCGGATTCTGTGTAAAACCCCGCACATGCATTTCGTAGATGACCGTTTGGGACGAGGGGCGTTCGAGCCTTTTATCGCCTTCCCAGTCGTAGGAGCTTGGATCCACTACGACGCTTTTCATTGCGACCGAGGTGTTATCGCCCTCACTACAAGCCGCTTCGCGGCTGTAATTCTTGGGCACAACCACGGCCCGGCCATATGGATCCAGAAGGACTTTGTCAGGAGCAAAACGCATACCCGTGGCCGGGTCACGAGGCCCGTGGACCCTATAGCCGTATATTTGTCCGGCCCGAACGCCGGGTACAAACACGTGCCAATAGTGATAGGTACGATTTGATGAACGGTTGATGGGAACTGTTCGGGCTGGATGAGAAGCGTCTTCTGCATCAAAAAGCAACAATTCCACAAGTTTGGCTGAGCGAGAAAAAATGCTGAAATTGACTCCGCCGTTTACAATACTTGCTCCGAGAGGAGCACTGTGGCCAACAGTCCGTTGCTCAGTGGCGTTTGACGAGCGTAATGTATGGGTGAAATCGTTTTTCAGCTCGGTCGAACTCATCGTTTCTCTCCATGATTCTCATTCATCCGAAGGGTTGACACGGGGTTGGATCTCAGACAAAGACTACTCGCTTGCTGTGGCCGTCATTTAGGCCGGCCCAGCCAGGAATACTGCCATGCCAGAGATACATTGTGATAATTTCCACCGAACCTGATGTGGGCGCCATAACTGTAGCTGACTTTCAGCGAGTGGTGCCTGCTCACAGGAACAGAAGCCGTGGCGCCGATACGCGAGTTTGCTTGCAGAGTGTCGAGATTGAGCACACCATTGATGCTTGTACGCCCGCCATACCAATAGTTGCCGTCTATGGAAGCCCAGAGCCGTGGCTTGACATCGTAGCTCAGGTGAAGTTCTGTGGCGCCGATGGGCGCTTGGGATTGGGTGTTGGTTCCCGCAAAATACTGATTGCGAGAGAAGAAATCGTGGTTTGTAGTAAAGAACCACACCGCGCCGTACGTATCGAGCAACCAGTGACCCCAGCGTTGTGACAAGCCAAGTTCGGGTTTGAAAGCCCAGCGATTTGTTCCTGGATTGACCGCTACCGTGGGGTCATACTGGCCGGTCGGAGCTACCACCGCCAGACTAACCCCAAGCAGAGTTTTCTGGCGCCACGACTGAAATTCGCCCGGCGACATCGCCGGACCACCGAGGAGATTAGCAGAGAAGCGGAAACCGGCATTCATCAGTCCGGACCGGTACACGGTTCGGTCGGTCCCGGCCACGTTCGCGCTAAAGTGCCCCATGGTATAGGGCAGCAAAGCCGTAATATTCGCCGTGCGTCCGAATAACCGCATACTATGGAAGTAGCCAAGAACAAAAACGTTAATCCTACCGCTGGAACCGGTGATTGGGAGGTCGGGATCAAAAAGGATGTTGCCTCTCTGCAAGGAGTATGTGAACGTGACCGCATTGGAGTGGACGGGCGTGATGAGGTAGGCGCGTGGAGACAGATCCTGCCCCTGGCAAATTGTTGAAAAAATAAACAGTACCAGAACGGAGCGCAAAAAAACGATCTCCCCGACTACGTGTTTTGCCGGTCCTACCCTGCACACTTTGGAACTGCCTCGCCGGCAAAGCCCCTTCATTGTCAGCGGCGCCTCCGCAGACTTCTCTCTCCACGCTATCGAGCGCAAGAAGTGAATCCACTGGCAGAATTGACAGCCAATGCGTAAATTGTGTGGCGATTTGGCTCGACGTTTCTTGGTTACGATCCGGAGTTGAGGTACCCCGCTACCAAAGAGGCATAATCACAGCACATTACGGCGCTCTATAAGTATACAAATCAACCGTTTAAGTTGGTGATAAATGCCATTGCGGTAGCCGTGACAGAGAGCCACGGGGGCCACAGGGAGACAAGGACAACAGCTTCGATTCGGTCAACATTACGTCGGCACTTCATTTGGAAGACTGAGAGGCATTGGTGTACAACCGTTGAGGGGAACACAGCACGATCTTGCCACGCCTCTTTATTATGGATCCCCTTCGTCGCCACTCGCTTAGCAAACGACTCACAGTGAATAACGTCACATTGGCCGCGTTCGCAAGCTGCTCATTGGTGACCTCAAGCTCCAGACCGCCAGGAACTCTACTGCCAATGCCTTGGGCAAGGCTAACCAGTACATCCGCAAGACGCCGACGTGCGTTATGGCATGTCACCGCCACGTGAGCGGCGACGTACCAAGTCAAATAGTCGGATGCAATCGATAATGCATTCTCCATCAATTGGGGATAGGTAGTAGCAAGCTTGCGGATTGTACTGCGCTGCCATGTCAGAAAGCTGGTGTCCTTCACCGTTTCTGTGCCAACCAGGTAGGGACTCAGTTGGGACAAAAAGCTGGAACCCCCGCATATCGAACCCGGCGGGAGCCACAAGAGAAGGATCTTTCGGCCGTCCGGGGTGATGAAGAAGTGCCTGGCGCAGCCGGTTGTCACGAGGAACAATCGGTCGGCAGGATCACCCTGGTTGATGACCACCGAGCCTTCGGGAAATCTCGACTCGACAGCTGGCTCCACCACCTTCTCTAGCTCAACCTTGGTCAGGCCATCGAGCAATCTCGATCTCAGCTCCACAACCGATGACAAAAAGGAGTTACCAGGTCTCTGATGAATCGGAGTGGGCCTGGATATCGGTATCCTCGAAATTTCGCCGCTCGACGGCATCGCGATCCACTTTCTTATCGTCTTGATCGGTTGCACCAGAGCCTAGCTTCGAAGCTCATATGGTTCACCTGGTTGCCGGAGAAATAACTTACGCGACTGCCGTGACACTAATAGCCGGAGGAGGATTGCTGGAACTGGCAAAATATTTAGCCTCTGCAGTTGCTGGCAGCGTCATTGCTGCAAGGCAACGACGAGACAATCACCATGTTCTACCCTTAGAAGGATAGGATGCTGCTTCGACCTGGAAAATCTAAATAATTCCTCTTCATCCTTCGCCTGGTGACAGTTCGTGCGGCGGTCGCGTCGCTTCTATTCACACATGTAAGAAGAGAGTTGCTGCCAGCTTCAATTCGTCCTGCCGGTGTGATGTTGTAATCTCTTCGCCAACTACCTCCGCCGGCCTCCCCGCATGCCACCCATTCCACCCATGGACCGATTAAAATTATACGTACGCTGCTGTCCTTGCCAGCGCGATTGCTGCTGCTGTTTCAGACTGGGCTGAGGCCGGTTTGCTGCTTGCCATCCGTTGCCACTGTTTTGGGACCAACTACCGTTCTGCCGGTCATAGCGATAGACGGTTCCATCCTTGCCGGCATAGATATTGTTCTTTCCGCCCGCGATACCGGCCCCAGTATTCGAGTTGTAAGCAAGGCCGCCCCTACCGGCTGTACCCTGCCCAGTATAGATGTTGCCTGCATACCCTGCTCCGCCGCCAGCCACAATGCCGGTTTTGGAATCGTAAACGGCGGCGCCGCGGCCACCGAATGTGTTGCCGGTGTAGATGTTAGTGTTAGCGCCTCGGCCTGCCACTCCTACTGTGCCGCGTTGGGTATTCTGAAAGGCTGCCCTGCCGCCCGCACCATAATTTCCGGTATATGGGTTCGCCCAAGCCGCTTGGGTGCCGGCATATGCCGTATTGCCCCACCGTCCGTAGACGTTCGTGCTAGCGTAACCTCCCCATCCGTATCCCCATGCCGGTCCCCAGCAGCAGGGCCCGTAATAGCCCCAGGGGCCCCACCACGGATAATAATAAGGATAACCATAGGAGTAACCGACACCTAGAGTCATGCTCCAACCTGACTCCGAGGTCCAAGTTGACGCCACGCCAACGCCATAGGTATATGGTGCTCCATACCAGTAATGGCCGACATAGGGCGGGTAATACCAGCCTGTGCCATACACAACCGTGTTGCTGGTGGAAGACACGACGGTACCGTAGTACCCAGGCGTGTAGCCCACATAGACCACCTCTGGCGTAGAGCGATAGACCTTGACGTAGGTTACGTAATGCAAGGAAGAACTGGGAGGAATCGAGTAGATCTCCGGTGGGACAGTGGTGGCAACGGCCCATGGCCCGACTGGCGCTGGTGCTGTAAACCAGACCGCATCCTGGACCGCGTAGTAGTTGTTCTCGCTCCCGCGAATAACCGGTGTCGCCGTGTTGACCGCATACTGTAATTGGGTGCCCTCAATGCTCTTAAATTGCGGGTCTCCGTCATATTCAACCCGCAGCTGCGCCTCGCTTCTCGTGATAGTGGCTGTCTGTGGTATGGCATTCGCAATCAGCGCTTCCTTTGCAGGCGTTGTTCCTGGTACAGAGGCCAGTACTCCTGCTTTGGGACTGGTTTCAGGAATATCGGCAAACTTTTGCGGCAGGTTTTTCGGGTCAACGAATTCCCATGGACCATTTTCAAGGGATTTTGATCGAAACCATCGGCCCGCCAGAAGAACGTAGTAGTCTTGGGTCACAGTGTTCCGAAAAATATTGGCGCTCGTGTTCTTCACATATTCCAGGCCCGTACCCGGAAGGGATTCGTATTGGGGCGGCCCCTCCGTAACCAGCAACTCAGCTGGCTCTACGCTTACATAGATAACCGGAATCTTTCCTTCTTTCTGCGCCTGCTTCAAGGACATGGCAGGGGCATTGTCCTTCGACCTTGCTTGCTGGTTCTCTCGAATGCCGTTAGTGATTTCCTTCATACTGTCAGGATTCTTGTCCACATAGGACCAAGTTCCTGCCAGATCCGTTGCTTGCAGCCAGCCATCCATTACGTTCAGGTAGTACTTGTGGGTTTTTGTGTCGAGAAGAATCGTGGCACGGGTATTGAGCATCGATCGTAAATCTGTGCCGCCAACATCTCGAAACCGCGGATTACCGTCGATGAGCACGAGCATCGAGGGCTTGCTGGCCGCAATGATTCGGGGGGGATCATTCTTTACCGGCAATCCCTTGATCTTGGCCTGCTCCGATTCGCTGGCTGCCAGTGCGGCTTCAAGCCGGTCCAGGGAAATAGATCTCGTTTTGCCCGGTAGTTTGGCCTGCAGGAAGGCCTGGTAATCAGCTTCCTTGCCCGGCATGGAAGGCAACTTGACCTTGGTGATCTGAAAATCAGCTAAGGTGACTTGCCGATTGACCTTGTCCACCTCGGTGCGGGCTGTGAACCATACTACTCCATACTTTGGCGCTTTATTGTTCTTTCCCGACACCGAAAGCGCCGCATAGGCACGCAACTCCTCACCTTCCCAGCTCTCCAGTTGTGGTTGGTACATGGAGATCTTCTCGTCGCCCCTATAAGCCTCACGAGGCCACTCCGTGTCGGCGCGTTGCGGTACGCGTGGGGCGCCCGCCGAGCTCTGAGGTTTGGGATGTTCCGGCAAGGAGAGCTGCGATTGAGGGTGGTCTGGTGGTACTGACTGGGAACGCGCCGGGGAGGGAGCAAATGCGATGACAAGTGTCAGAGTTACCGATACCGGGATGGCCGTAATGCGACCGAGTCGCATGAGTCCCCGCCCTTCCAAGTGCTTGAGATACTAAGTGGCACCTGGAGGGACCGACACTGGTAGAACTGACAGCACTAACTCGGAATGTTGTACTCCGCGACGAACTGTGGGACGGATTCGGCGACCCACAACCTCGCACACAGCTAAAGGTAGACAGGCGGACACCATAGGTTCCCAAAAGCGAGGCTGTCATTTTTGCCAGTCCTGCCTTCTCATCTGCCGATATACACATTAAACGGCGACGTGTGTGCACGCTACAGCGTCTTCCTGACTTCTGCCCTGACTGCGGTGGAGAGTGCTGTTCAGCATGCCATCCCCCCCACCAGGGAACTCTCGCATGTGCTCTGTGAAGCCACTACACACGCTGTTTGGCGAAACGAAGATCCGGTGGCAAGCAGGCTGCGGCGTACGCCACGGCAAACCGCGGGTTCGTAGTATCAATATACCCTCTGCTACGGGTAATACCACTTGATTCTGAAGGCTCACGATGAACATCCGAACCATCATTTTGTGTTTTGCTCTCTCTTGTTCCCTGCAGGCGGGTGCACGGGACAAGACTGACATATTGATCATGAACAATGGTGATCAGATGACCTGCGAGATTAAAGGGCTCGACGGGGGCGTGTTGTACGTCAGTTTTGACTATATTGACGGTACAGCCTCCGTTGATTGGTCGAAAGTAGCCCACCTGGAAAGCAAGCAGCTGTTTATTGTGACAACACAAAACGGCACGGTCTACACGGGAACCCTTCGAACTCCGGATACCGAGGCGGGCAGGCCAGTTAAGATCGAGGTAGTTAAGGAATCGGAGCAGGAAATTGCTATTAATCGTGCCCAAGTTGTTCGAATGGTTGAAACATCAACGAGTTTTTGGCGGCGGTTTAGCGGCGAGCTGAGCTTCGGCACAATCTATTCCAAAGGCAATCAGTCAACGCAGTACAGCCTGGGTTCACAAACCGCGTACATACGGGAGCGGTGGCGCGCTTACGCTAACATCGAGTCAAGCCTCTCCTCCAGTACTGGCACCACAGTTTCAACTCGCAATCTGCTCAACTTTGGCGTTATTCGTCTGTTGCCCTGGAACCAATGGTTTTACTCCGGCCTTGGCGGTTTCCTGCAGAGTTCGGAGCAGGGCATAACATTACAGAGCACCGCAGGCGGTGGCGTTGGTCGCTATCTCAAAAACACCAACCGTATGAGTGTCTCGCTACTTGGTGGCGCCGCTTGGCAAAACACTCATTACAAGACGACCACAGTACCTTTGGGCAAGCAGAACGTTCTGTCAGGGTTGGTCCACTCAGAAGTCAGATTCTTCAAGTTCAGCAGAACGAATCTCAATCTTACAGCAACCTTATTACCCGGCCTTTCTGACCCAGGCCGCGTGCGTTTCAATACTGATGCGGCCTACTACGTCAAGCTTTTCAGCAACCTGAAATGGAACATCTCATTCTATGGCAACTGGGATAACCGCCCACCGCCTGGCTTCTCCGGGAGTGACTACGGCACGAGCTCAGGCGTGAGCTGGACTTTTGGCCTGAAATAGGCCGGGCAGCAGATCCACAAGGCTTTATAGATCAGATTGACGTTTTCAGTTCTTCTTGGGCGGGAACTGTTGGATCAACTTGGTGACTGCTTTGTTAATGCGCTCCAGCGATTTCATCTTTTTCTCAAGATCGAGCTTCTCTGTTACTGTGCCGGACCAGATTATCTTATTGGCTCCTCGGTCAACAAACGTGAGCATCAGCGTCCCTTCCGGTACGTACATTGCCATGAGATTTGAAGGGCCACCTGCTCCCGTCCACATAGTGGCATCAAGAGCCGGCATTGGCCCATTGAAGTTTGGGGTTACGGGGGTACTACCAGCGGTGTTCAGGCCAAATTCCATACCGCCTGCAGGGACAAGGATTAGGTCGCCATTGCTGCCATTGACGAGTCCCTTTGCTTTCAGTTCGTCATCGACAACGCCAACAATGTTGGCATAAAGCAGAGGTCGCGCAGGAGGTTTGTCGGGTTCAGCCCATGTGTAAGTGTGGAATCGGGAAAAGTCCACACTTTTGTCATAACCGACCTTTACTTTTTGGGCGAAGGCTATTGTGGATACTAGTGCTCCCAGGAGGCAGACTCCACCGACACGTAGAAACATCCCTTCACCTCGTGTACATCTTGGACCTTGAGGGCAGTAGATACGTATGTCAGTTGCCGGAACTCGATACGTTAGCTGGCCAATGGTCGTTTGTGCGCTGCCACGTCTTATCCGGGTTGTACCGGTCCATGTTCTTCACTATTTCGACGGACTTGGGCCCCAGGTCTTTTTCGTAGACTATTCCATCGTAGCTGACCATGAATGTCTTTACTCCGGTGACGCGATATTCTGCTGGAACGGCGACAAGGCCGAATCCGCCGATCATGACGCCCTCAATCACATAATCAAGCTGGCCTAGCGGGGCTGCCGGGCCTTGCCCTTTCAACACCTTGAAATAGTAGCCGTGAAAACCGGGTTTGCCGGGCGAGTAGCCCTCGTTAATGGCCTTCGCAACAGCCTCGCTGATCGGACCACTAGGAGTTCCGTCCGCATTCTGCCAGTAGAGCCCATCCTGCTTTCCAGGGGTGCTGAAAATTTTCTGAGCGTACTGGTGGATGCCGGAGTTGTCGTGCACTTCGGAAGCGTATTCCTTCTGTGCCTCCACGAAACCGCGGCAGATCTGGATAGCATCGAGCTCGTTGGCGCCAATACGCCGAAAAAGGATTTCCTCTCGGCCTTCCTTGGCGTTGAAATACCACCTTCCATTGCTTCTGACGATGGGCACCGGAAACGGCCAATTGTCATCGCCGACCGACAGGATCGCTCGATCTTGGTTCTGACGGTCTATCGTTACCGAATTTCGTTCGTGAGCCTTCGCTGCAAAGTCTTTCGCGATGCTTTTATCGCGCACCGGGTCGGCTGACGCAACCAGGTCACGGCCGTCGGGCCCAAAGATCTCTAGCAAAGATGGAACATCATAGTTCCCTGCTGCCGTAATCAGTGCCTCTGCCGCCTGTTGGGGTGTACCGAACATCTTCTGCGAGCTAGCTGGGTGCGAGGAAGCTTGCTTTGTCGTTTGTTGCCAACCCCACAGGAGAATCGTTTGTCCAGCGAACACGGCAAAAACGGCGATAATGGTAAGCACCTGCAAAGACTTCCATGCGCTATCGCTCAAAGTTGATCTCATAAGTTTCTCCTTGACCATGGCATGCTTATCTCCGCCGGCCACCGCCCCGGGATCTTCCTCCTCCCATGCTGCCAGATCCCCTCGCGCTGCTCGCCCGTGCGCCGCTCCCGCTAAAACCGCCACCGCCGAAGGCACCCGACCCCCGGGATGAGCCGCCGCTGCTGCCAACGCTCCGATTGCCCACGCGATCTCCTCCTCCTCCTCCTCCCCTGTTCGCTCCGAAATTGCTAGCTCCCGCCGCCGAGCTGCGGCCACCACCATCTCTCCCTAAACCGCCGCGATCGCCGGCAGCAGATTGTTGCCTTCCGACACCGGAACTGCGATCACCGACACTTCCTTGTCGGTTACCCCGAGCCTGGTTCTGCCGGGCACTTGCCTGCCGATTTGCCACCGAATCGCCCCGCGTGGTGCCACCAAACCGGTTTGCTGTCGACCTATCCGAATACGGGGCGCCGCCACGGTGTTGTGGATTGTGCTGCCAGGTGTTGCCTCCGCGGTTGCGGTTGCCGCCACTAACGTTGGCATTTCGATTGAAGTTGTTGTTGTTATTGATAGTGACATTGTTGTTTCCGCCGTGCCATCCACAGTTGTAGCCCCAGCCCCCAGACCACATCGCGCCCATGGCCACTCCGACGCCGAACGAGAGTGCCATGCCTCCCGCCACTGCCCATCCACTCGGTGGCGGCGGGTAGTAAATAGGCGGATAGGGATAGGCCGGGGCGCCGTACACGACCACAGGATCGTAGGACGGTACTTGGATTACCTGCGGGTTCGCCTGCTGAATAACAATCACCTGTTTGTTCTCAACTGTCTGGGTTTCTACTTTCATCTGTTTATTCGACTTCAAGCCCTTATCCTGGGCCTTCTTGCGCATGCGCTGCACCGCATCCATAACGTCGGACTGTTGTGTCAAAAAGGCGTTTCCGAGGTCCGTTGTCCACTTGATATCCTCGCTCAATATCTTGACCACGTCTGGCAGTCCTGCCAGGCCCTGCACACTGGGATCCCAATTCTGCTTCTTCACTGCATCTGCCAGAGCCTGGTCTTTCAGATCCTTGTGTTGCCCCAGCCATTGCTGCAGCTGGATGACTTCCAGGGGATAGGTACAGGCCACCAGCGCCTGGCTCAAAAGCGGATCGGGGTACAGAGCTATCGGTGCCACCAGAGAATCCAGTTGCTCGTTCGGGAGTTTGACTGATTCTTGTGCTGCTGGGGCAGCTGAGGGCGCTTGCGATGCGAGCACGCTGCTGTCTCCCGGCACAAGTGCTATTGCGCAAGCAATGGCGACGAGGTTGCGGATCACCTTACCTGGCATTCCTAATCGAGAGACCGCTTTGTCCATGAATCTACCTCCTGAGCAATGACAGCTCCGGCGATGCCTGCTCGAACGCTGCCATCAGCATGCCTATATTGCGCGAGCGCGAATGAGAGCGACCGGGTTCGGATTAGTCGCTCTTAGACCAAACACCCTAGAAATCATCCCGCCGAGCACAACAACGCACGACTGCCAAAATTAACAGTGTTTCTTCTTGCGAGATGGCTTTCCTCAAAGTTGAGAATTTGGCGTATTGGCCGGCGATTGCGGCATTTCTGTTAATCAACGGGGCTGCACTGAGGAGGTCTCCTGTTTGACCACCAGGTTTCCAGCTCCGTCCACTCTGACGGTCATACTAGGGGCACATCGCCCGCAAAGCCAAAAATATTCACTCCGTCGAATGCCGTCGCGAGAGCTGAAATTGTGGCCGTCACTTCCAGGACCAAACTCAAACAGGAACAACCTACCGCCACGCAAGTAGCGGAATGAACACCCACATGAGGGATTTGCACACTTGCTAATCATGAAATATCGAGCCCGACCTTGATCGTTGACCAAGCAACCTCGGCCGTCACGCATTATGTCCGTGCCTGACAACCGGCCGATAGCTCCTGTTTACTAGGCACCATTCACAAAAGCATCTGCAAATTCGCCCAGACGGGTGCTTCTGCTTATCTAGCCGGAGGAGGGAGACAGGAGACATACTTAGCTGTACGCTGAACCGACTGTCTTATCTGACAGTTAAGGCCCTAACTCCGGACTGCTTAAGCTGATAGCAGCAATGCCTTTTCCCTTCAGCAAGCAAGTTAGCAATGGCTTGTTCACGCGAGGGAAGCCGCCGAACGCGAGGGTGGTGCTTCTGCTTCTTTTCGCAATCGACATAATGGCGCTAGGGAAGGACCTTATGAACAGCAATCTGTGGCGGTGCTCGTTAGTGGCGTTATCACTCGTGATGATTTTAACAAGCGTTTTTGGTCAGACGAAGCAGCAGCGCCGAACATTGGTCGTTAATGGGCAGTCAGGAGAAGCCGCAGTTGTCCAGGTGGACGGACGGCTGTATGTCGATTTGGGCACCCTGGTGAGTATTGCCAATGGCTCCGTGGCTTTTCAGGGAAATCGCATTGTTGTAACGGTACCATCATCGGCCAACGAGCCTTTGGCCCGCCAGTCCGACCATGCTGCAGATTCCGGCTTTTCCCGGGAGTTCATGCGGGCAGGCATCGAAGAAATAGCCTTGATGAGGGAGTGGGCCAGCCCGCTGGCATACGCGATCCAGAATGGCTACCCTGTGACCGAACAATGGGTTGCTGGCTACCGGGAGCAGGCCGCAAATGGCCTGCGGCTGGCAGCAGTGGCGGTCACTACTGAAGCCGATCGTAGCGCGATTCAATTGCTCACCAACGAGTTCGAAGCTGTGAAGGAATGGAGCAACAAGCTGGTCGAAGCGCGCAAATCCATGGATACGGCGAAATATGCCATGTCAGCAAGCGCCCTGCAAAATGATCCCCTATCCCAGAAAATCGTGACCTGCGGCCGCTTTCTGGGACCTATGTTGGCCAGCGGTCAATTTCAAGATGATCCATCCTGTCACTGACAGCTCCGTCTACACGCGCTTGATGACCACTGCGGTCAGGTCGTCTTGCTGTTTGCTTCCATTGGAAAAGTGGCTGACCGCGTCGTACAGATTCGCAATAATCTGGTCTGGCGCCAGATCACGTGACGTTCGAATTACCTCCTTCATTCGCTGCATTCCAAACTGCTCACCCTGGCTGTTCTCCCATTCGAAGAATCCGTCAGTGCTTAGGACAACGAGATCACCCGAATGAAGCTGGAGACGTTCAGGAGGGTCAGAGTTAAACAAGGGAAGAATTCCTAGTGGAAGAGCTTGTGCGTTTATCTCTCTGAACTGGTCCTCTGGCCGCGAGTAGGTTAAGAGAGGACCGTGACCGGCGGAGAGAAGTTCCATGTCGGGGCAACCTGGACAGCACGTAGCAGCCACAAAAGTGACAAAGCGGCCAGGTGTCAGGTCCGCTCCCAGTGACTCGTTGATGTTTTCAAGGGCTGCCGGAAGGTTGGGAGTCACGCTGAACGTTGATTTGGCGTACGCGTGACATGCGGCCGCGAGCAGTGCTGGACCAACGCCGTGGCCAGTAACGTCGGCAACACTCACTACCACTTTTCCATCAGGAAGTATCTTCCAATCGAAGTAGTCACCACCCGTGTCATCGGCCGGCTGATTCCACCCCGCAATTTCAAATCCTGCGACTTGTGGCCGGTCCTTCGGCAGAAGAGACTGCTGAATGGAACGAGCTACCTGCAGATCGTGCTGCAGCGCTTCCAGCTTTCGCTTGGTTTCCGCCTCGCAAAGGGCAGCCACTACATGCTTACGAATCTGCGCTGCCACCGCTGCTGCGACAACCCCACCGGCAAACAAGGTGATCGCATTCAGGGTGACACCGGTTTGGGTAAAGGGAGCCGGGGTGCCGGGCAGCGGAAGGCGCCAGCCAAGGTAGAAGGCGGCACACAGATAAGTAACACTTGCGACTACTCCCGACAGAATGCAGATTCGGGGACTTAATCGCAGCGTTGAAAGGATGATAAAGATA
This sequence comes from Candidatus Angelobacter sp., assembly GCA_036518395.1. Lineage (GTDB taxonomy): Bacteria > Acidobacteriota > Terriglobia > Terriglobales > Acidobacteriaceae > Angelobacter. The sequence continues at coordinate 19,280 of DATDNH010000104.1, forward strand.
AAAAATACGAGCACGGCAGGACTTGCAAGTGGCCGGTATGCTACTTCAGTGTGCCGGCTGGCAAGAAAAGCAATTGCCAGTGCAGGGATTGAAGTTTCGACGACGGTACTGAGAATCCAAAACGTGGGGGGAAGACTTCCTTCCCCTTTTAGCGCGAGTTGTACGCGCCGCAGTACCCAGAATTCATAACCGATAGCGGCCGAAGCCAGAACGAGGCTCCACCCCCACTCGGTGCTTAAGCTGACGGTACGAACCACAAAGGTCCGCATGAATGACACTAGGATAAAAAGACCGAGAAAGCCCAGCACCCCGAAAATACGCAGACGTTCGCTTGCCAGTTCGGCATTTTGGAACGCTGCTGATTCTATTTGATCGTTCGCCATAAGCTACCTTTGGCTTACGTCTTGCGCAAGTTGAGCTTTCGCAGCTGCACCAACCTCGTCGGCATGAAACCCACATCTTCTGTGCAACTCCTCCGATATGCAGATAACTTGTCCATCATCGTTTGCAATTCGTACCGGTATAACCAACTCGTTCATCTGTTATGTTGCATTTCGAAGGCTGCGACAGCGGCCAATCAAAGTGTTGGTGGAACTGTCGTGTTCGAGGTGTGGCTCCTCACGATCCTGCAACTGGGGAACAATTCGCTGGGACAGCGCCTTTCCGAGCTCCACGCCCCACTGGTCGAATGGATTAATGTTCCAGATCACTCCCTGGGTAAAAACAGAGTGCTCGTAAAGCGCTACGAGTCGGCCCAAAGCCTGCGGCGTCAGGCGCGCCGCGAGAATCATGTTCGATGGCCGGTTGCCTTCGAACACCCGATGCGGCACTAAGAACTCCGGTGTGCCTTCCGCCTCAACCTGCTGCGGAGTCTTGCCAAACGCGAGCGCCTCTGCCTGGGCGAGAGCATTTGCCAGAAGCACGTCGTGATGACCGCCTATGGGGTTGAGTGGCTGAGCGAACGCGATGAAGTCGCAGGGTATGAGCCGTGTACCTTGGTGCAACAATTGGTAAAACGAGTGCTGGCCATTCGTTCCCGGTTCGCCCCAGTAAACCGGACTAGTAGTCTGCTCAACCTGCTCTCCCCAGAGCGTAACGCGTTTACCATTGCTCTCCATGATTAACTGCTGCAGATAGGCCGGAAATCGCTTGAGGTATTGGTCGTAGGGCAACACAGCGTAGCTTTCCGCTCCGAAACAGTTGTTGTACCAGATGGCTAGTAATCCCATGAGCGCCGGCAGGTTGCACTCGAAGGGAGAAGCAAGAAAATGCATATCCATCTCATGCGACCCCTCGAGCATGGCATAAAACTTCTCGGGGCCGATGGCGAGCATAGTAGAAAGGCCAATCGCCGACTCGAGTGAATAACGGCCTCCAATCCAGTCCCAGAACTCGAACATATTGGCTGTATCAATGCCAAACCTTGCCACCTCCTCCGAATTCGTCGAGACCGCTACGAAATGCCTGGCCACGGATTGTTCCTCCCCTGCGAAGCTCGCAAGTAACCAGGCACGGGCGGTCTTAGCATTGGTCATGGTTTCGAGCGTAGTAAAAGTTTTTGAGGAAACAATAAACAGCGTCTCCGAAGGATCAAGGTCGTGAACGCTTTCTGCAAAATCTGTGCCGTCGACGTTAGACACAAAGCGGAAGGTTAGGGAGCGATCACTATAGTACTTCAGCGCTTCATAGGCCATGACGGGGCCGAGGTCGGAGCCACCAATGCCGATATTGACGATGTTGCGAATGCGCTTGCCCGTGTAGCCCTTCCATTCACCACTGCGGACACGGTCGCAGAAGTTACTCATCTTGTTGAGGACTGCGTGCACTAGCGGCACGACGTCTTGACGATCAACGAAGATGGAGGAACCCGCGGGAGTTCGGAGGGCCACATGCAATGCTGCCCTTTTTTCCGTTATGTTGATTTTCTCCCCGCTGAACATGGCCTCGATCCGGGCTCGTAATCCACATTCCTCAGCCAGTTGCAGCAGAAGCTGTACTGTCTGATCAGTGATTCGATTTTTTGAATAGTCCAGGTAGATGCCGGCGCCTTCAACGGCCATACGTTCGCCACGTTTTGGATCCTTGGCGAAAAGGTCACGGAGGTGTAGCCTCCGAACTTTCCGATAGTGGCTCTCCAGCGCTTTCCAGGTCGCGGACTTTGCTTGCAGGGGCCGGGCGACTGATTGGGCGTGTGCTGCCATATTCGTTCACTTCTGCCTTTCCCGCGCTTATCCGCGATTGGCCATCAGCACCGAGAGCTAGCTCGCAGCACGCATTGCGGCATCTTTGTCGAGGTCGGCTGCCTTGGAAGCGATAACGTCCATCAACCCCTTCCAGGAGGTCACGAACAACTTGGCACCTTCCTCTTGCAATCGATTCCCCAGGGCTTCCACGTCAATCCCAGTGTCGACGAACTTCGCAATTACCTCTTCGCAGTCTCCGCCGTCCACTGGCAGAAGTGCACCGACCTCATCGTATGTGGCCAAGGCCTTTAACGTACCCTCAGGCATGGTGTTGACCGTGAAGGGAGCTGCCAGTGCTCTGACATACAGAATGTCGGAAGCGGTGGAGTCCTTGGTTCCTGTGCTGGCCCAAAGCAAGCGTTGTGGACGAGCGCCGAGGTTGTATACCCGTTGCCACCGCGGGGAAGTAAGCAGACTACGGCATGCCTTGTACGTCCGCTTCGCAATTGCGATGCCCAACCGGTTGCGCAAGGCCTCTGAAACCTTAGTGGAAACTGCCGAATCCCAGCGACTGACGAAGACTGAGGCCACCGAACCAACATTTGGCTTGAGCCCAGCTTCAATGCGTCGCTCGATTCCCCGGAGGAACGCTTCCGCGGCAGCCAGGTAGTGCTCACGGGAGAACAACAGGGTGACATTGATCGGTACACCTGCAAAAATCGCTTCTTCAATGGCCGGCAAGCCCTCCTTTGTTCCGGGAATCTTGATCATCAGGTTGGGCCGGCCCGCCCGGCGGAAAAGATCCTTCGCTGCCGCTAGCGTTTTGGCTGTGTCATACGCCAAAAGTGGCGATACTTCCAGCGAAACCCACCCGTCCACCCCGTTGGTGTGATCATGAATTGGCCGAAACAGATCAGCCGCGCGCGTCAGGTCGTCGAGCGCGAGTTCAAAAAACAGGTCCTCTCCCGACTTGCCACGTGCCGTGTTGTGGCGGATTGCCGGGTCATACGAACTAGTATTTTTGAAGGCATTTTCGAAGATGGTTGGGTTCGAGGTAAGCCCCGTTACCGACAGCTCCTCGATGTAATGCTTAAGCGTCCCACTGTCCAGCAAGTCGTGGGTTATGTTGTCCAACCATAGGCTTTGGCCCTGTTTGTAAAGCATGCGTGTCGCTTTCATTTTTCACCTCAAATACCAGCTTCATCACGACGAAAAACCAAGGTTAATATCATGAAGCCATCTTTCTGCGGCCAGGCTCAGTGGAACTCAATGCATTGGCAACTATTTGTTGCGCTTCAGCAACGATCTTGTCCAGGTGATTCTGATCGACAAAGCTTTCCGCATATGTCTTGTAGATGTTTTCTGTGCCCGACGGCCGTAGCGCAAACCATCCGTGCTGAGCCACGATCTTCAAGCCGCCAATCGGTGCGTTGTTGCCAGGGGCCACGGTAAGTTTCGAAGTGATCGGTTCTCCAGCCAATGTGGATTCCTTCACGTCCTCAGGAGAGAGGTTTTGCAGTTTTGCCCGCTCCTCAAGGGTGGCCGGCACATCAAGCCGTACATAACACGGCGAGCCGAACTCTGTGGTCAGTTGGCTATAATGTTCGCCTGGATCGTTGCCGGTGCAAGCGGTAATCTCGGCCGCCAGCAGGTTCATGATTATTCCGTCTTTGTCGGTGGTCCATACGGTCCCGTCGTGCCGCAGGAAACTTGCTCCCGCGCTCTCCTCACCGCCAAAGCAACAGGAGCCGTTGAAGAGACCCGGCACGAACCACTTGAAGCCGACCGGCACCTCATACAACCGGTGCCCAAGCTTTTCTACGACTTTGTCGATCATGTTGCTGCTGACCAATGTCTTGCCGACCACTGCTTCGCTATGCCACGCGGGTCGATTCTTAAGCAGGTAGGAAATCGCAACCGCGAGATAGTGGTTTGGGTTCAATAGACCGCTGTCAGGTGTGACGATTCCGTGTCGGTCCGAATCGGCATCATTGGCGAACGCCAGCTGGTATTGATTCTTAAGCTCGACCAGCCCTGCCATCGCGTACGGGCTGGAGCAGTCCATGCGGATTTTGCCGTCGTGATCCACGGCCATGAAGGAGAAGGTTGGATCAATCTTTGGGTTTACGATCGTTATGTCCAGCCCATAAATGAAATTAATCGGCTCCCAATATCCGCAGGCGGCACCGCCAAGTGGATCAACAGCAATTTTCATGCCTCCCGCGCGAATGGCATTCATATTCACAACATTCCGCAGGTCCCGGACGTAGGGCAGAACGAAATCCACCTGGTGTGTGCTTCCCGCATTAATGGCGTCCTTGTACGAAATCCGCTTTACACCCGCGTTGCCAGCACGCAAAAGTTCGTTAGCCCGGTTCTCAACCCATCGCGTGACCTCAGTGTCGGCAGGACCGCCGTTTATCGGGTTGTATTTGAAACCTCCATCTTCGGGCGGATTGTGTGAGGGCGTAATGACAATGCCGTCCGCGAGGTGGTGTAGACGTCCTTGGTTGTAGATGAGAATGGCGCGCGAGATGGCCGGAGTCGGTGTTACACCACCACCTTGTTGGACGATCGTTTCAATGTTGTTGGCCGCCAGAACTGTCAGTGCCGTCCGCTGCGCAGGGCTGGATAGTGCGTGAGTGTCCTTCCCCATATACAGGGGGCCGTCAACACCTTCGCTGCGCCGGTATTCGCAAATTGCCTGGGTAATGGCCAGGATGTGGGCTTCCGTGAAAGTGCCCTGCAGTGGCGATCCGCGGTGTCCGCTGGTGCCGAACTTAACGAGTTGGTTGACATCTTCAGGATCGGGACGGCACTCGAAATATTCGCGCTCTAGTCGGCCCACATCAATCAGCATCTCCTTCGGCGCTGCTTTGCCGGCCAAAGGGGAGCATGACCGCTCATTTGGTTCCGCCGAACTCGGCTTCGCTCCTATGACACCGGGCATGGTTCTACCTTCCAAATCCCCCTTGCATATTCCGCTATCGTGCGATCGCTGGAAAATTGGCCCGACGCTGCCACATTCAGGATAGCCTTGCGCGTCCACGCATCGGAGTCGGAATAAAGTCTCTCGACTTCCTCTTGCGCCTGGACATACGAAGTCAGATCAGCCAAGTGCATATAGTGGTCGCCGTGAGTCAGCAGCGTCTCTCGCAGAGGCTCGAATGTGCCCGGCTCATTGCGGTTGAAGTGTCCGGAGAAAATCAAGTCCAAGGCCGCCCGAGTCTCGGGCTCGTTCTGGTAATGCCAGTACGGGCTATACCAACCACGACTATTGGCCACCTGATCTGCCGTCAGGCCGAAGAGGAAGAGGTTCTCCTCGCCGGCTTCTTCCGCCATTTCGATGGTGGCGCCATCGCGCGTGCCGACGGTGAGGGCACCATTCATCATGAACTTCATGTTGCTGGTGCCACTCGCCTCATAGCCGGCGGTGGAAATCTGGTTAGAGACGTCGCAGGCCGGGATGAGCTTTTCTGCAAGTGACACGCAGTACTCGGGCAGAAACATAACCTTCAGCTTTCCTCGCACTGCTGGGTCGCCATCCAGCGTACCTGCCAAATTGTTAATGAACTTGATGATCAGCTTGGCAAGGTGGTAGGCCGGCGCAGCCTTTCCCGCAAACAGAAACGTGCGCGGCGTCATCTTCAGGTTTGGGTTCTCACGCAAGCGGTTATAAAGCACAATAATCCGCAGCACATTGAGTAGTTGCCGCTTGTATTCGTGTATTCGTTTGACCTGTGCATCGAAAATGGTGTCCGGGTCAACGGTCTGCCCGGAGGTGGCTTTCAGCCAGTCAGCAAACTGCAGCTTGGCTTTGCGCTTCGCCTTGCCAACCGCGGCTCGGAAGCTCTTGTCATCCGCAAGACGTTTCAGATTGCCAAGGTGGCTGAGATCGGTTATCCATTTCTCGCCAATAGCATCGGTGATCGTGGTTGCGAGGGCAGGGTTAGCCAGCAGCAGCCAGCGCCGTGGTGTGACTCCGTTGGTCTTATTGTTGAAGCGCTCGGGAAACATCTCCGCCAGGTCCTTCACCGTCTGTGTACGCAGCAGATGAGAGTGAATGGCAGCCACCCCATTAGTGCTATGGGAGCCGACAATGGCCAAATTGGCCATGCGGACCTTGCGCTGCCCTCCATCCTCTATCAGGCTCACACGCTTGAGTCGATCCTCGTCCCCGGGAAAGCGGCCTCGAACGTTGTCGAGGAATCGCCGGTTGATCTCACAGATAATCTCCAGTTGGCGGGGAGCCATGATCTCAAACCAGGAGAGTGGCCACTTTTCGAGTGCTTCGGGCAGAAGGGTATGGTTTGTGTAGGCCAGGGCTCTTTGTGTCAGATCCCATGCTTCATCCCAGGGGAGACCTGCTTCATCAAGCAGAATGCGCATCAATTCGGGGACGGCCATCGCCGGATGCGTGTCATTGAGTTGAATGGCGGCTTTATC
>DATDNH010000105.1:0-4262 GCA_036518395.1 Candidatus Angelobacter sp.
AGCCATTGATGCCGGACGCGAAGCCATTCACGACGCGACAGCGGAGAAGCTTCCTAAGGCCTCTAGTTAAACGAATTTCCTCCGACCATTGCTCTAACAGCGCACCGTCATCCGAGGAAGACCTTCGTGCAGATTACAAACAGGCTGTACTCGATCTTGATGGTTCTTTCCTTTCTTCGAAAGTGACCTTCCGCATCCGTACCTGACGGAGGACGGCCGGGCCTTTGCCGTGTCCTACAATAGCGCCAATGAGTGTCCAATGCAGCTCCACCACCAACCATTTCTGCCGTGCGCCTATTTTCGCCAAGGCCGGTATTACTTTTCTCTTGCAAATCGACGGTCCTGACCATATAAGGCCGCCCAGTAACCCCACGTGTCCTTCACTTCATCGTTCGTTGATTTCGCTGCGCTCAATGCCCTAGGCGCATTCGGGAAATGGAGTGCAACATTCCGGAAATATTCAAGAGCCAGATAGCCACGCAAATGATTACCACCACATTCAAAATCGACTTCATGGTCCTTTGCATGGGAATGAGGCGATTCACCAGCCAGAGCAGAAAACCCACCACGACTAAGACAATCAATACTTGCAGTAAAGGCATAACCTGTTGATCTCCTTCTTCCCGCGCGCAGACGCCTGGGTGTGCGCGAAGCATTTCATCACCTGACAGCATGGTAGGCGCAGCAGAAACAAGAGTCTGGTCTCTATTGCACACACTGATTTGAATTCTCAAAGTACGGCCAGAACGGCCGCGCTAGTGACTCCGCAGGAACTTCGGTAAATGACGCTTCAGCAATTGCCGGATGCCCGGCCCAAACTCGTGAAGAATGTCTATCCCCATGTCGCTGCCAATGGTCGAACCGAAAGTCTTGAACGGGATCGAATTGGATCGTGCCCAATATGGACGATACGCGGTGGCGACAATCCTCGACGTCAGCAACCCGAGAAAATAGGACGTGTTCAGCGTCTTCTTTCCAGAGTCCTTACGCGTGATGAAAACGCGCGAAGCGGCATAAAGGCCTCGGCCTGCGATACTGTCGCTGGTTGAACGCTGATAACGTGGGTCCTGCCTGAGCAATGAAGAATACAGGTACTTTCCAAAAAACGAGCTGGATTCCTTTTCTAGCGCCGCCGAACCATAGAGAGCGGCAAGCCCGGCCTGCTTTCCGGCGCGGAGGCGCTCTTGTTCTGCCGCATGCATTACAGTTGCGTTGATGACGACCAGGCTCAGAGTCAGAGGCGAACGCGCGTCATCGACAAACACCTGGAATTTCTCTCCCTGCGTTGGAGGCGGTATTGACCGCGCATCAGGTAGCAATGTCCGCGTGCGCATCTTATGGCACTGCCCGTCATTTGGGTTCGAGCCATCAAAACACAACCTTTGAACCAGGTCTGGCGAGAAACTCTCACTCTGGCCCTGCGCCCGACAAACCGCCAACGGCAGAAACGACACGATTATGAGCACAATAAAAACAAGCACAGACTCCATTAAATAAGGGAAGGGTGGCAACCGCTGGTCGGTTTTGCACAGGCGCAACAATAATGTTTTGCGGGCGTCCAGGGATTGAGGTGACAGGATAGCGAATCGATACGCAGCCACCTACCCAGTCCCCGGCAACGTGCTTCACCTCTCGCACTTCTTTTATGGTTCTCGCCGAGCGTTTAGGAAACAACGGCGGTGGACGATTCTGGTCGCGAATCGCCTGGCAATAATTGGGGTTCGGGCTGGGCTGGCAGCCGCAACAGTTTAGAAGATGTTTGCTTGACGCTCCAGGCGAGGCCGAGTATTCGCAACAGAGAGATGCCGTACCAGTTTGGGTCGAACTCGTACCAGGCGAGACCATGACGAGCTGATTGCGGATGAGCATGGTGATTATTGTGCCAGCCCTCGCCGAAGCTCAGCAGCGCCACCCAGAAGCTGTTCTTGGAACTGTCTCTGGTTTGAAAGCGCCGCGATCCCCACATGTGTGTCGCGGAATTTACGAGCCAGGTCCCGTGCAGGCCAACTACTGTGCGCAGGAAGATTCCCCAAGTCAAATACGGAAATCCACCCGCGGCAAACAACACGATTCCGAGGACTGTAATTGGAATCCAGTGCCACTTGCTGATCCAGACGTGGAATTTGTCCTTGCGAAGATCAGGGACATAAGGGAGAAGCTCAGGGGCATTATTCTGCAGCACCTTCCCGGTGATGATCCAGCCCATGTGGGCCCAGAAGCCGCCGTCACACGGAGAGTGCGGATCGCCTTCCTTATCCGCATTTTGGTGATGGAGTCGATGTGTTGCGACCCAGAAGACCGGACCCCCTTCCAGTGCCAGAGTGGCGCAGATCGTCAAGGCATACTCCATCCATTTTGGAGTCTTGTAACCCCGGTGCGTCAGCAGACGGTGATAGCCCATGCCGATGCCGAGGCTTACGGAAATCCACCACAAGAGAACTGCGAGCCCAAAGGCCTGCCAACTGAAGAGAAATAGCGCAGCGAAAGCGCCGATATGAAAGACGATCATAAAGAAGGCAGTGATCCCTGTGATGGGCTGCGTAAATGTACGGTCATGTTGTGAGTGACTCATGGTTCTTCTCTGCCTCCTGAATCCTTACCTGTTACTTCATCAGATGAGCCAGCGACCCGGCGAGCGACTTTGGCCGTGTAACACTTCTGTAATTCCTTCGGCGATGAGAATCGGGAGCAGATGCGTGCCAGGCCGCCGGCATTGAAGTCTGCAAGTCTGCTCGGTTAGCCACCCGCACGGCCATATGTCCGCCGTTGGCGAGAGTGTCCGCATTCTCTTTTGAGGACTCCGCCATGCGAGGTTGTGCCATTGCGGTCCTGACGGTGGAGAGTATGGTCTGCGCCGGTTGTTTGCGCGCCTTTTTCTCCGGCATATCCCCATGATGGCAAACGCCCCGCGATAATGCAGTTCAATTGAGGACAGAACCGAGCCGAGAAATGGCAAACAATTGCGATTGATGTGTTCAAATATGTGGTGACGCCCTCAAGCCCAGTGCCTCTACTTTATGGTGGCGTCCATTGCGGTCGCGGAGTTCGTAAGCAATGTCCATCGAATGAATGGCAAAGAAGGTCATTCAGTGCAATGGTTGTGACATTACAAGGGTTCCCTTGAGGCTTGCACGTCTGTGCAGGAGTGTACAGGTTATGCGCTGTCCATCCAGTAAGCTGTCAGTATGAATACTTTCACAACTCTTCGGCTCGCTGAAATAAGGAGTTTTCCGATGAACACGAAATATGGTTTGAGCAAGGGAAAGAAACCACATATGCCCGCAATCCGTTGCAGCGGTGACGTGGTGCCGAGAAGTGGAACCTATAGAGTTTTCCACCACCACCGTTTGGCCAGGCAGGTTCCTCTTCTTCGAAGCGGCATTTTTCCCGCGTGCCACAACTGTACGGCTCCACTTGAGTTTGAATTATTGCGCGCGGTGCCGATTGAGTCAGCCAGATCTCGCTTTCGTTTGCTGATGCAGGCAAATGCACCAAACTTGACGGCCGTTCCCCTTCAGACTTAAGGCGCAGTAGATAAAAGCGCGGCGCGCCGACGGTGAGTGGCGACTTATGGTGCGGGACAAGAACCAGCCTTCTTAAGCGGCCTTCTTGTTGTCGGCTTCCTGCTCGGAAGCGGTCGACGCGTCACTGTCGCACTGCTCGGCATGTAATTTCGCGATCTCGGCGTCGTGACCAAGCGCCTGCTGAGTGTGTCCGTGAGCGATGTAGGCATGGTGGGCCGCCTTTTCGTGCTCCTCGTTCTGGTTATACTTCGCTGCCGTTTTGTAATGATACGCGGCACGTTCATGATGGCGAGCAGCGTGATGATAATGCTCCCAAGTCTTCGACATCTGGCTCTCCTTTGTTGCATTCTGGCGATTTTGAGATCGGCCAGGCTTTCGTGAATAGATCCTCAGGCCAGCCCTCAATGCCCTGCAACTATTGTTTAGCTTCTACCGTGAACTCGTCTGGTCAAAACCGAACACGACCACCATTGCGAGCACGACGCCGATCTGAATGTTCATTGCGAATCTCACTCCGTATCATGACAGACTGACCGAAGCCGATCTGTTCAAGGGTGCACAGTGGCAGCTTACTCCGGAAGAAAATGCCTCAGCTTGCCCGTCTGTGGGTCGAACCTGGAGTACCAGAAATAGAACGCCGTTTGCTCGCTCGGAAATGTCCTGTGGAAATTCGATTCAGCTTTAGAAGTTATGCGCCAAGAGTGGGCGCTTTCATCGAAGGAGACGGTACCAGTTGTT
>DATDNH010000106.1:0-8112 GCA_036518395.1 Candidatus Angelobacter sp.
CCAGGTAACACGCTGGAGCCTCGATTCAACTTCCTTCGGCGCCTATTCGGTGGCGGAGCCCGGAAGCTGGCACGAACGCGAAATACTGGCTGAACCGGTACCGAACGCAGATGGAACAAAGCGCCTGTTTTTCGCCGGAGAAGGCACGGCCCGCGCCATCTATAACGGCTCTTATCCCGGCGCCTACGAATCGGGCATCAAGGCAGCCAGAGATATCAATGCAACCATGCTCGAGACGAAGGAGAAGGCCGGACAGTCCGGAGCCCAGAATCAAAATTAGCCGCAGAAGGAATTGCGCAGGTACGATGTAAACTAAAGCCATTGCCAGATTTCCCTGCTTGCATCCGCCAAGAGTGGGAAAGGGAGTGATCATGTCACAAGCGCAAACCATTCCTGCGATGTCCGCACGCGGTACCGCGACGGTTTACACCGCGGCCAAGGCCGGTTCGATTCCCTGGACCATATGGTTCATGATCGGTGGCATCAGCTCCGGTATGATCGGCGGAATCTGGGACATATCCTGGCACATGTCAATCGGCCGGGATACTTTCTGGACCCCCGCGCATATCCTCATTCAGATGACAGGCGTGCTGGTCGGCATTGCCTGTGCCTATGCCATCCTGAGCACGACTTTTTCCCGGCCTTCACCGGCGCGCGATGCATCGGTGCAGGTTCTTGGCTTTCACGCACCCGTCGGCGCATTCATTGCAGTCTGGGGCTGTGTGGCCATGCTGGCCTCTGCGCCCTTTGACAACTGGTGGCACAACGCCTACGGTCTCGACGTCAAAATCGTCAGCCCGCCGCATGTTTTGTTGTCCCTGGGATCCTTCGCAGTGAAGGTGGGAGCGCTGGCCTGGATCGCCAGCATCATGAACCGATCGGAAGAGATCGTGCGTGGCCGCTTGCGCTGGCTGTTTCTGTTTGTGGCGTCTGCGGGTGTGGCACATCTCTCGGTCATGATCATCGAGCCGACCTGGCTCGTGAATATGCACACCGCAGCCTGCTATCTTTCCGTGGCTCTGGTAATTCCTGCCATCTTGATTGCCGGCGGCTGGGGCGCAGCACATCGCTGGGGATGTACGATCATTGCCTCCCTTTACACAATCGTCGGTTTGGCAGAGGAATGGCTCTTGCCGCTCTTTCCCGCGCAGCCCAAGCTTGGCCCTGTCTACCACAACGTGACTCACCTTGTTCCCTTGAGGTTCCCGTTGCTTTTGATCGTGCCCGCTTTTGTGGCCGACCTGTTGTTACAGCGGTTGAAGCAGCGATCACCCTGGATCAAGGCACTCTGGATTGGGCCGGCGTTTGTGCTCAGCTTCCTGGCCGCGCAATGGCCCTTCGCAAATTTTCTGGTCTCACCGGCTTCGCGGAACTGGATCTTCGGAACAGGCTATTTTGCTTATTTTGACCCAGCAGGGTTTTTCTACGATCCCTACAAGTTTCAAGTTGTCGAGCCAACTCTGGGAGCGTTCCTGTTCAGGATGGCGTTGGCCGTCGTGGCGGCCATTGTAATGACGCGGCTCGGCCTGGCCTGGGGCGACTGGATGCGCCGCGTTCGCCGGTAGTAGTGCAAAATGCGAAAATTACTTACGATTCTCCTCGTTCTCGTCGCCAACGCGCCTTTGCGCGCCCACGTCGGCAGCCCCGATGTCTATTACGAAGGCGATGCGGGTCCGTATCATCTTTTTGTGACCGTGCGCCTGCCCCAGGTCATTCCCGGAGTTGCTGAAATTCAGGTGCGCAGCGCAACCAACGATGTACAAACCATTCAAGTAGTCCCCATGCGCCTGACGGGCCCTGGATCCAATCTTCCGCCTGTTCCTGACGTAGCCCAAAGGTCCAAAGATGATCCGCAATTCTTTGTGAGCAGTCTGTGGTTCATGGAGTTTGGAGCGCTTCAGGTGCGCATCCAGGCAGAGGGTGCTAAAGGCAAGGCGGAACTCGCGGTTCCCGTTCCGTCCTTCGCAAGGCAGTCTTTGCCGATGAGTGGTGCGCTACGCGGACTTCTCGCCGTTCTCATGCTCTTTCTCTCGCTCAGTGTGGTGCTGATTGCGCGCGCCATCGTCCGCGAAAGCAGCCTTGCTCCCGGACAAGAACCTCAGCCTTCCAATAAGCTACGCGCACGGATCGTGGTTGTGATAACGGTGATCGTGGCCGCCGTGATTCTGTTTTATGGGCGCGCCTGGTGGCGCGTGGAAGCTGCCCACTACGAGAATGACATAAATCTGCTTAAGCCTCCGCAGGCTGAAACAATGCTCTGGAATGGCAACCGCCTTCTCATCCGTGCATCCCACGATCTTGCAATGCCCGTGGTTGGCGGAAACGTGCCCGCCCGTGAAGTCAAAATGGAAGAAGTGATTCCCGATCATGGACACTTGATGCATCTGTTTCTCATCGGCCTGCCAGCAATGGATCGGATGTGGCATCTGCATCCTGATCGCATGGAAGGCGGCGCCTTTGCAGAAAGGCTTCCCGCCATGCCCGCGGGCCAGTATCAGGTGTTCGCTGATGTTGTCGATAAAAATGGTTTCCCCTGGACCCTGGTTGGAAAGTTGGAGCTGCCGCAAATCAACGGCGCGGGGCCTGCGGGCGACGACTCGACCTGGTCGGGAAAAAGCCTTCAAGACCCGATTTCAGACACAACGGTGGCGCAGCTTCCTGATGGTGGCCGTATGGTTTGGTTGCGAACTGAGGGTCCCTTGAAAGCCAATGTACCCGCCAGCTTCAGGTTTCGTGTGGAAGAAAAAGATGGTTCCCCGGCACGCGATTTACAGCCTTACATGGGCATGGCGGCGCATGCAGAGATCGTGTGTTCTGACCTGAGCGTTTTTGCTCACATTCACCCCGCCGGATCAGTTTCCATGGCAGCGCTGGACATCGCACAGGCCGGCCTGATGCCCGGTCCTTCACCAGCGCCCGATAGTATGGCGATGCAGATGGCTTCCTCGCGTCCTCTGCCAGCGGAATTCAGCTTTCCTTACGGATTTCCCCATCCGGGAATCTATCGCATCTTCGTGCAAATCAAACGCGCAGGACAGGTAGAGACGGGTGTGTTCGACGCTCACGTGCAGTGACCGTCGCGAGAGGTTATTTCCCCTTGAATTTCGGCGCGCGTTTCTCGTGGAAAGCTGCGATGCCTTCCTTTACGTCTTCAGTGTAGTTCGCAACCATAGTTCCCAACGCTGCGTCTTCCAGCGCGTTGTCCAGCTCCATGGTGAGCTGTTTGTACATCATGCGCTTGGTGATGCGGATCGCAATCGGCGGACCGGCGGCCAACTTCTCTGCCCACTGGCGTGCTCTGGGAATGAGTTCGGCATCCGGCACGACTTCAGTGACTAATCCCAACTCCTTCGCCTGGCGCGCCGGATAGACCTCAGAAAACAGTGACATCTTGAGCGCCTTTTCCAGACCCAGAAAACGCGGAAACAGATAGGCGCCGCCCTCGTCAGGGATCAGGGCGAACTTCAGGCTGGTATCACCGAGCCTGGCGCTCTCGGCCGCAATGCGGAAGTCGCATGATAAGGCCAGGGTCAAGCCGCCTGCCACGGCGGGGCCGTTGATCGCGGCGATGGTGGGTTTGTCGAAGCGCTGCAGAAACTTCACCAGCTGGTGCATGTTCTCGCGCATCTCCAGCATGGATTCCATGCGGTGCCCGCGATAGCGCGCCGGGTATTGAAAATCGCGGCCGATATCTCCGCCGGAGCAAAATCCACGTCCCGCGCCGGTGATGATTACAGCGCGAATTTCATCGTCGTCACGCGCATCTCCCAGGGCGGCGAGAATCTCATGCACCATGATCTCGGAATAAGCATTCAGCTTCTCAGGACGGTTGAGCGTTATGGTGGCAACGTGGCCGCTCTTCTCATAGATAATCTGTTGCAATTCTTTCATTGGCCAGTGAATTTCGGCGGACGTTTTTCCAGGAACGCGCGCACTCCTTCCTTGTGGTCTTGAGTCTGTCCGCAGCGAAGATGTGTTTCTGCCTCGCGGTCAAGGAGCGTGCGGAAATCAGTATGAGTCGCCAGATTGACGTTGGCTTTCATGTACCGATAGCTGGTCAAAGGACCATGCGCGATTTGCGATGCAAGGCTGCGGGTTACCGTCTCGAGCTGGTCGTGAGCAACAATTCGATTCACCAGTCCCAGCCGGTGAGCTTCGGTGGCGTCAATTGCTTCTGCGAGAAAAAGAAGCTCCTTGGCTTTTGGCGCGCCCACATATCGAGTAAGCAGCCATGTGGTTCCAAAATCGCCACCGAAACCAACCTTGGAATATGCCGTTCCGAACTTTGCCTGGTCGGAGCTGATGCGCAGATCACATGCCAGGCAAATTCCCAGGCCCGCACCCATTGCGAACCCGTTGACCGAGGCGATAGTCACTTTAGGAATGTTGTAGAGCAGCCAGGAGAGTTCCTGCATCTCCCGCAAGCGGTCGATGTTCTGTTCATGGGATTGCTCCGTTGCCTGGGCCATGGCGCCCACATCGCCGCCGGCACAGAAAGCCCGCCCGGCGCCCGTGACCACGATGGCGCCGACGTTGGGGTCTTTGCTCCACGAGCGCAGCGCTGCGATGGAGCCGGATAAAAGCTCAGCGTTCAGCGCATTGAGTTTGTCAGGACGATTTAAGGTAAGAGTGGCGACTCGATCTTGCACAGTGCTGTTGATCACGGCACCTAAGTAAAACACAGTGGGCAGTCAACATGCCAGCGACAAGCTTTCTTCAAGTTTTTCAGGTGCGCGTTCCGCGCAGAGGCGCGTTGCCAAACACTCCCAGTTTTACTGAGCCCGTCATCTCATCTCCGGTTACCTTGACGCTAAATTCCAGGGTCATGGGAAAGGGGCTGGTTATGTCCGCCTTAAAACTGGCATTGTCGCCGTCGGCGTGCGCCTCCTGGATGGGAGTGCTCTCAGAACCATTGCCGATGCTGCCAGTAAGGTCCGAACCATTAGCGGCCAAGGTCAACGTCACCTTCCTCTCACCTAATGGTGTATCCATGGCGCAGTTCCAGTTGCCGTCTATTGGCATTCGGTAGCTCCCTTCCATTCTGGCGTGATGAAATCGGTGTATATCCTACACCATTGAATCATTGGCCGAGCCCAGGCTATGGCGGCGACGGAATTGCTCTCGCGAATTCCGAAGGAGAACATCCCCGCGATGACGGGTTATTTCTGATTTAAGAATTGGTGGACCTGGTCGGGATCGAACCGACCCTTCGACTCCCCGCTGCGCGTGTCATCTCGAGGGCAAGCTTTCCCGGCAAGCCGGGGACGCGCCCGCGCACTCACATTTCTACTAACTATAAGATTGGTGGACCTGGTCGGGATCGAACCGACCACCTCTTCCATGCCCACCGCTCGCCTTGGAGACGCCCCAAAAAAGACGCGCGCTCCGCGTCTTCCATGGCTCACTCAGCCCGAACAAAAAATTTAGAGGAATGGTGGACCTGGTCGGGATCGAACCGACGACCTCTTCCATGCCATGGAAGCGCGCTCCCAACTGCGCCACAGGCCCACTAAATGGAAGGCTGTTCTTATTCTCTCTGACAGCACACAGATCGTCAATGTGCGGCTGCATACCTGCCGCTGCCTTTGCTGACTTCCCTGCTAACATTCTGCCTTGATGATCCGAAGAATACTCTTGTTGTTGCTGTTCATCGCCGTACTTGGAGTGGCATCTGTATTCGCCGCACTCGCCCTGGTCCGCAGGGCTTCGGCGGGCAGGCTTTATTCCAGCGCAGCCGAGATCCCGCACCGCCGGGTTGGAGTGCTGCTGGGTTGCAAAAAACAACTTGGCGATGGCACTCCGAATCCATTTTTTGACAATCGGCTTCGCGCCGCAACCGCACTCTTCAAAGCCGGCAAAATTGATTACGTGATTGTCAGCGGTGATAACCACACGCGCGGCTACGACGAAGCCACCGACATGAAAGATGCTCTGCTACACGAAGGAGTGCCGGCTGACCGCGTCTACAGCGATTGTGCCGGATTCCGAACGCTGGACTCGATTGTCCGTGCCCGCGATATTTTTGGCGTTAAGCAGATGACCATCATTTCCCAGCAATTCCATAACCAGCGTGCCATCTTTCTTGCCAGCCACAATGATCTGGACGCAATTGGCTTCAACGCCGCGGACGCCGACCTGGGCGATGTCTCTGGCACGCATCGACGAGAGAAGCTTGCGGACATTAAAGCTGTCCTCGACGTATATCTACTCCGCACCAAACCGCATTTCCTCGGCTCGGCCGTCTCCATAGGCGTTGACCCGCCAACTACATGCTCAGGCGAGCAATAAACACGAATCCTCTTGACATTAAGAAGTACTTTGTAATATAAAGTACATTGAAGATGGGGGAGAGGCTTTCAAGCCAGGCGGAGGAGGTTGTTTCGTCGTTCCTTAAATCGTCATCTCGATGCATGCCCCGCTTGACGGGCATGCGGAGGGACCTTGCGTTTTTGTCCTGCCTGTTCCTGTTCCCTGTTCCCTGTTCCCTGCCTCGTCACCTCTGCCGTTCATCCATTTCTCCACCGACATAAATGCGTGTGTCCAATGCTGCCAGACAACCATCATCGGCATCTAACACCAGAGAAATTCATTGAGCTTCCTGACTCTGTCCTTGACCCATTTTCAGCCTGCTTGATCGCATTTCCCATCCTGATTTCACATCCGGCAGTCCCTGCCTGCTGAAAAAACGGAGGGCGCCATTTGAAAACACAAGACGTGCTGAATGGATGGGGCGCGATCCTTATGGGACGCAAACCGGTGCTTTCCATTGAGATCACGCGCGAGTGCCCGCTCCGTTGTCCCGGCTGTTACGCTTACGAAGAGAACCACATCAGCAGTGGAGTCGATCTGCGGCAGCTTCTGGACAAAAAGGGAGAGAGCCTGGTACAGGGCGTGCTTGAGCTGGTTGACCGCTATCGTCCCCTGCATCTGTCAATCGTGGGCGGAGACCCGCTGGTCCGATTTCGTGAACTCTCTGTCCTCCTGCCATTGTTGGAGCAACGTGGAATCCACATCCAGATTGTTACCAGCGCATTCCGTGAAATTCCTAAGGAGTGGGCCAGTGTCAGGAGATTGAACGTAGTTGTCTCCATTGACGGACTGCAGCCGGAGCATGATGCACGCCGGAAGCCTGCGACATACGCCAGGATTTTGAAGAACATCAGCGGTCACCGAGTGACCGCGCACTGTACCATCACCGCTTACATGATGCAACGTCCCGGCTACCTTGAAGAATTTCTGCAGTTCTGGTCGCCGAGGCAGGAGATCAGCCGCGTGTGGATGAGCATCTTTACGCCGCAAAAGGGCGCGTCGTCCCCGGAAATTCTCTCGCCGCGGCAGCGCGTACAAGCGGTGGAAGAGCTGTTGGTCCTACGCGCGCAATACCCGAAGCTGGACATGCCTGAAGGATTAATCAAAGAGTATCTCAGACCGCCGTCATCTCCGGCGGAATGCATCTTTGCGCAAACCACACATACCATTTCGGCCGATCTCAAGAGTCAAGTTGTGCCCTGCCAGTTCGGAGGCCAACCGGACTGCTCGCAATGCGGCTGCATGGCTTCCATGGGACTCGCGGCAATCGGACATCACAAAGTTGGAATGGGCATTACCGGAGGCCAGCTTTTCAAAGCGTCAGTAAGAATCGGCCAGTTAATTAAGAGTCTAGAACGCCATGCATGAGCCAACGAACCGGCATCATATGGTTTACGCATCTTTGCTCTTAAATCCTCTGAGAAAAGAGAATGCTTGTCAAAACCCAGTCTGTACCTGAAACACTCCAACGTCTTGCCGCAGGATAAGGCGGTCTCCGCCGGGGAAAAGGACCCTCGTAATAACAAGTCGCTGTTATCCACCGATATGACAGAGGCGGAGATGATCAGTAACGCGCAGGAGGGCGACATTAGGTGCTTTGAAATGCTCTACGCCCGTCATAAGCGCAGGGTCTTTTCCCTGTGCCTGCGCATGTCCGGCAACTATGCTCAGGCAGAAGATTTCACGCAGGAGGCGTTTTTGCAGCTCTATCGAAAGATTAAGTTGTTTCGCGGCGAGTCAGCGTTTTCCACCTGGCTGCATCGTTTGTCGGTAAACATCGTCCTTATGCGCTTTCGCAAAAAG
>DATDNH010000107.1:0-2875 GCA_036518395.1 Candidatus Angelobacter sp.
AGCGCGCTTAGCACAAAAACAGCGGAAATCAAACATTCGAGCCGGGGGATTTTCCAAAAACGCTTCATGGTGAGGCTTATTAAAATTTTACTCTATAAACAGAGAACGCTGGCGGAAAGAAAAGTTGCCAGCTTATTTTCACAGCCCGGCAGAGCGGCTACCAAAAGCAAGACCTTCAACGCAGAGGAACAGAGGAAATAGAGGAATTCAAAGAGAGGACGGCGAAAAAACGGTTCGAAAATAAAAGGAAAAGCAAAACCAAACTCATAACCGCGAGGGACAGCGAGAGGCAGCGAAGGCAAAGCAAAGAAAATCGTCGCAGGACAGCGAGAATTCGGGGAATTGTAATGCAGAGGACCCAGAGGCGAAGTGAGGACGCGGAGAAACGCTAAAGACAAGGCGAACAGAAATAGACGAAAATCTTCGCAAAAAAGCAATGATTCTAGCGAATAGTAATAAGAAGGCATTGCTGATTTGAAAGCTTTTACGGCCGTTGCCACCGGGGTTTGTCCCGGGTGATAACATGCATCTAGGGCGGGTAAGGGCGCATCTTAACCAGAGCAGCGCCTCGTTATGACGAGCCTATGAAACAGCTTAATCTCAGATTTTTTTCAGCCTTGATCGTAACTGCGGCGGCAGTGTCCGCCTGGAGTCAAACCTGTCAAACGCGTGATGATATTCCCGATCAGACCCGGAGCGCGATCGAGAATGCGGCGCAGCAGACTGTGGAACAGGCCATCCGTGGCAACGAAAGTGGGCTTCGCGCCAGTATAGCCCCGTCACAACAATCGAATGCCAACGGAATCGTTGCAGGCGCAAGTGATAACAAGGCTGCCCTGGAGGGCAGTCGCCCGCAGCTTCGCACGTCGTTCCTGTTGGACACCGGTCCCAGCCCGAGCCCGGACGGGCGCTTCTTCTGTGGAGTCTTTGGCGCCAGCGGCATGAATGCAAACGGCGCCGCGTTTTATCTTCCCGGTCTGGAAGCGGGAAAATATGCAGTGGTAATTGAAGACCTGGTTGGCAGCAAAGGGCCATACTCTCTGACGACAATTTTTCAGGATGCCGGCGGCTGGAAGCTGGCAGGTTTGTATATCTATGCGCAATCGGCGCTTGGCCACGATGGCATCTGGTACCTCAAGCAGGCGCGCGAGTATAAGAGCAAAGGCCAGACGCACAATGCCTGGCTTTACTACGTGGAATCCTGGGAACTGCTGAAGCCGGTGAGATTTATGGAGACCACTCTGCTGGGAAACATCATCAAGGAACTCAACGCGGTGCAGCCAAAGGATGTGCCCGCCGGCAATAAAGCAGTCAGTTACTCAGCCAACGGCAAGACCTATAACATCACGGAAATTTCTGTGTACCCGACGGACAAGAGCTTTGATCTCTCGATTAAGTACTCCGTTCCCAGTACTGGGGATTTCGCCACCACTGCCGCCGACGCCCGCAATCTTGCAAGCGCTTACGTGGCGCAGTACCCGGAGCTGAAAGACGCGTTCAACAACGTCTGGGCCCACGCCATAGATCCGAATGGCGGCGATGTGCCGGGCGTGGTGACGCTGAAAAAATAAGCAAAAAGGCCGCTCTTGGCTGTTGGCTTTTAGCTCTTGGCTTTTGTCTCCCTGACCCTCACATTCTGATTTCGCCGGAGGTTTTCTCCGGGTTCATCAAGTTTGTAATAACTCGGCGATAACCTGATGCCCCGATAACCCGACGAACCGATAATTTAGAATCTTCCTTCCACAATGAATACTCCTTTACTCCTGATCATTCTGGATGGGTGGGGATATGCGCCTCCTTCCAATGCCAACGCCATTTCTTTGGCGCGGAAGCCAAATTATGACCGCCTTCTCAAAGAATTCCCCAACACGCTGATTCACACCAGCGGGCGCTACGTCGGCTTGCCCACAGGACAGATGGGAAACAGTGAGGTTGGTCATCTCAACATCGGCGCGGGACGCATTGTGTACATGGACATCACCAAGATCGATCTGATGATCGAGAAAGGTGATCTCTTCACCAATCCAGTGTTGCTGGAAGGAATGAAAAACGCGCGCAGTGGTGGCCGCCAGCTTCATTTGTGCGGACTGCTTTCCGACGGCGGCGTCCACTCGCACCAGAACCATCTTTACGCGTTGTTGCGCATGGCCCGGCAAAATGGTGTGGACCGCGTTTATGTCCACTGCTTTATGGACGGACGCGATACTCTGCCCACCAACGGCGCAGGATACATCCAGCAACTGCAGCAGAAAATGCGGGAGTATGGCGTGGGAAAGATCGCCACCGTGAGTGGCCGCTACTATGCCATGGATCGCGACAAGAAGTGGGACAGGGAACTGAAGGCCTTTGAAGCCATGGTCAACGGCAAGGGCGAAGGCGGCTCATATGTGGATCCCGTGCAGGGAGTGAAGGACTCTTACAATCGCGATGTGACCGATGAATTCATTGTGCCGTTTGTCTGCGTCGATAATCGTGGCGAGGCACTGGGAAAAATCCGTGACAATGACTCCGTAATTAACTTTAACTTTCGCGCCGACCGCGCGCGCCAGATTACGCGCTGCCTGGCGCGAGAGAGCGGCCTCACGTCCCAGGGTGGCCGCGACCTGCCTGACGCCGAAGCGCTGGATGCGGTCATTCCCCGCGAGCGCGTTCCCAGGGATCTCAAGTACATCTGCATGACGCGGTACGACAAGCAATTCGCGCTGCCGTTCGTCGTGCCCCCGGATTCACTCAAAAACATTCTTGCCAACGTGATGGCTGAACATCACTTGCGCAACTTGCGCGTGGCAGAGACAGAAAAATATGCTCATGTCACTTATTTCTTCAATGGTGGCATAGAAGCGCCATTTAGCGGGGAAGAGCGCATTCTGGTTCC
>DATDNH010000108.1:0-13176 GCA_036518395.1 Candidatus Angelobacter sp.
TCCGCGTCCGAGAGAATGTGCGTTGTCAGGAAGAGTGTTTTGCCTTCGTCCTTGAAGCTTTGCAGCAGCTCTCGTATTTCGTGCCGCCCGATTGGGTCCAGCCCGGACATGGGCTCGTCGAGGAAGATTAGTTTGGGATCATGGATGATCGCCTGCGCAATGCCGACTCTCTGCAGCATGCCTTTGGAAAACTTGCGCAATTGTTTCCTGCCCACATCTACCAGGCCGACTCGCTCGAGCAAGGCTGGCACACGTCTTCGTCGATCGGCTTCCGGGACTCCGGAAAGCTGCGCGTAATAATCGAGCAGCTCGGGCGCCGTGAGATAGTCGTAAAAATAGGGTTGTTCCGGAAGAAAGCCGATCTCGCGTTTGACTTCCGGATCGCGAAAATCGCGGCCAAGAATCCTGGCTGAGCCGGCAGTAGGGAAGATGATTCCCATCAGTATTTTCAATGTGGTGGTTTTGCCTGCGCCGTTGGGGCCAAGGAAGCCGAAGGTTTCCCCCTCATGAACAGTGAGAGTCAGGGGGCGGAGAGCAGGCCTGAGCTTTTTGCGCCAAAACCCCACCGGGTAGCTCTTTGTGAGGCCCAGAATTTCCAGTGCTGCCATGCTGTGGTAGTTTTCCGCGTGAACTGCTACGGAATTTAATTGAATTCGAAGATAAA
Source organism: Candidatus Angelobacter sp. (assembly GCA_036518395.1). Lineage (GTDB taxonomy): Bacteria > Acidobacteriota > Terriglobia > Terriglobales > Acidobacteriaceae > Angelobacter. Next base: position 665 of record DATDNH010000108.1, read on the forward strand.
ACGCAAGAACCAGTGGTAACCCGGTATCTGGATAGTCGCGGAATTCATGCCGGGGAATCTCAGAAAAAAAGAAAAAAGGGACAGGGCGTTTACCCTGTCCCCTTTGTTGGGCTCGTACCCTCCCCCAGGTACTTGCCTAAACTAGGCGATTACAGTGGTAAATATGGCGCGGCCTGGCAAGCGGCAAGCGTAGTGATAGCCGCATCGGGTGGGGTGGCCGAAGAAGCCGCTGAGCGGATGGTGCCATCGCTGCCACCAGCGCAGTAATTTGATTGTCCCTGAGTTGCCGAGTTCGGGGTAGCAAAGATCACGAAATCGGTAGAAGGATACGCTCCGATTCCGGTCAGGGTGTACTGATAAGCGTCCTTCAGGCAGGGCGATGCAGCGCAGCCCAGCGTAAAGTCGATCATGCAGGCATTGGTTGAGGTGCCGCCGCCGGCACAAGCTGCCGCTCCTGGCCCGAGCCGCGCCAGGGTGTCAGCAAAGCCGGTGGACGTTGGATAGTAAGTGTCGGAAAACAAATGTTCGGCTGAGATCACCGTCCTCAGCGTAGCTGCCGCCGCCGACTGATTGGTCACCTGCTTGGACTTCATCAGGTTTGGAATAGCAATCGCAGCGATGATCAGGATGATGGCCACCACGATCAGCAGCTCGATGAGTGAAAAACCTTTCTGTTTGCGCATTCAGACTCTCCTTGAATTCAATAAAGCTGTTAGTCCCAGGTCGAGACGGCCGCTTACGGCACGGTCTCAGGTGGTATTTGGTGCATGCCGGTGGCCACTTCAGGTGGTGCTTAACAAAACTCAAACTTCGCCGTAAACGGTGCAATTTCAGTCATTTAAAGCACTGCTGTTTTCACCCCATTTGCGTCCTCCCTTACGGATGGCCGCGGATGGGTGACATTTCTTGTCAACCATGACAATAGTCGTAAGGCGACATAATTGTCAGTGACCGAGGTCGGTTGCGTTGCAGAGAGAACAAAAAGGGGACATGGTTTTAGCCATGTCCCCGTTTGGGCTCGTACCCTCCCCCAGGTACTTGCCTAAACTATGCGATTACAGTGGTAAATATGGCGCGGCCGAGCAAGCGGCAGCGGTAGTGACTGCTGCGTCGGGTGGAGTAGCCGAAGAAGCCGCCACGCGGATCGTGCCATCGCTGCCAGCAGCACAGTAATTGTTTCTTCCCTGAGTTGCCGAGTTTGGCGTAGCGAAGATCACGAAATCGGTAGAAGGATACGCTCCAATTCCGGTCAGGGTGTACTGATAAGCGTCCTTCAGGCAGGGCGACGCAAGGCAACCCAGAGTAAAGTCGATCATGCAGGCGTTGGTTGAGGTGCCGCCGCCCGCGCAGGCAGGTGCGCCTGGCCCGAGCCGCGCCAACGTCTCAGCAAAGCCGGTGGACGTTGGATAGTAAGTGTCGGAAAACAAGTGTTCGGCTGAGATGACCGTCCTCAGCGTGGCTGCCGCCGCCGACTGATTGGTGACCTGCTTGGACTTCATCAGGTTGGGAATAGCGATCGCTGCGATGATCAGGATGATGGCCACCACGATCAGCAGTTCGATGAGTGAAAAACCTTTCTGTTTGCGCATTCAGAAATCTCCTTCAAAAATACAGAATCTGTTTGTAAGACTCGAGCCCGTTCTCTGTTTGCAATCCGTGAGTCTTGCCTTTGATTAGTGCATCCGAATGGCCAATCCATGGCTGGGCAGAAGGTTTTGATCCGGGCGCTGTAAACCCTGCTTTTTTAAGACCTTAGTGGCCAATCCGTAATATCAGCTTACCGTCTGACGTGCAGCAAGGCAAATCGGATGACATTTTTTGTCAGCCAAGGACAAGGCGCTGTAGCAAAAATTGTTCGCCGATAAATGCTGTATCAGGAAGGAAAGATAGTCTGCACTCGCAGAGATAAAGCCTTCGCTTGGGCTTACAACGGTGCCAGCGCGGCGCATCCGGCAACAGTGTTGATGACGGCGGATGGCGGATTGTTCACGTTGACAGATCGTGGCGATCCATCATCACCGTTGGCGCAATAATCAACTCTGCCCAGAGTGGGACCAGTGGCCGTGGCAAAAACCACGTAATCGGTGTAAGGAGCGGCGCCGGGAATGCCGGTAATCGTATAGCGATAGTTTTCTTTGACACAGGCTCCACCGGGTACGCCGGCCGCGCATCCCAACTGGAAGTCAATCAGACAGGCATTCGCCGCGCTTGGATTTGGCGCCGTACATGTGGCAGCGCCCGGTCCAAGCTGAAACAGGCCACCGGCATAACCGGTGGAGGGATAAGTCGCGGCAAAAGCCTGCTGCGAAGAAATAATCGTGCGCAGGTTGGCAGCCGCCGCTGATTGGTTGGCAACCATCTTCGACCTCATCAGGTTGGGAATCGCGATCGCCGCGATGATGAGAATGATGGCTACCACGATCAGCAATTCGATGAGGGAGAAACCGCTCTGTTTGCGCATTTTTAGATTGCTCCTGTCCCAAGCAGACAAAAATCCAACCGAAGTGGTGGCACGTAAAGAGCCATTCTCCCGGCTCACTCGCCCGCGTCGCATGGAATGCTGTAACTTGATTGTCCTGCGGCAGTTATCTTGTTTCCTGCTGGCGGGAGCTGCTCGTTAGGGTCCTGCGACCCTAATGACATTTTAAGGAAAAACTGACAAGAAGTGTCATGCCACGACAGATGAGTGACATCCTTGCTGTTGCCTGTCTCTGGTTTTACTGTCCCCTCATCGATCGGAAATAGACGTGTACCTGCTGAGCAGGGGTAACTTCAGAATGGGCGAGGACAAGTCCAGTCTTTGCCTCAATCGTAGTCGTTAGCTGCACGCCGGTCTGCGGATTCTGATAGCTGAGCATCACCGCGTCCCAGGTGTGGCCTCCGTAGGTATACGGCCCATGTCCCGCGATGCTGTAGATTTCTCCATTTGCGCCATGGATGGATTGCGTGGGATGCGCGGGATCGACCCAGAACTGCCCGGAAAGGGTGCTGGCGTCAGTTGTACACTGGGCCGCTGCCGTGCAACTCCAGTCATGCGTTCCTCCGATAGGCGAACCCACGGTTTGCGCGTTCGTGCGGCCAAAGACCCGGTTGCCGTTCACAGAGATCACGCGCGTAGTCAGTACCGTCTGTATGCCCTGAGAAAACCGCCCGTTGTTGACAAAGGCGGAGACCGCATCGTAAGTCACTGTAACACCGGGCTTGATCCAGTTAGGGATGGTTGGCCCGTTCTGCGGGACTGCGGTTGACAACAGAAAGAGGATGGTCAGACAAAATCCTGGAATTTTCATGGTCGTAACCTCCAGGGATCCCGCCATCCCGGTTTTCACAGCAATTGTGGAACTGCTTTAGAACGGAATGTCCTCGTCAGTAATTCCGGCTTCCTGCGACGATTCTTCAGCATGGGCTGGACGCTGGTCCATGGCGCCGCCTGGGCCACTGCTAGTTGCGCCGCCGGCGGCTGCGCCGCGCGAGCGACCCTCGTAATCTCCGTCGCCACGACCGCTCAGTAATACCAGGTCGCTCACCACAACTTCAGTGCGGTATTTTTTCTCACCGCTTTGCTTGTCTTCCCAACTTGACGTCTGAAGGCGACCTTCAATATAGATTTTGGAGCCTTTCTTTACGTACTCGCCTACGATTTCCGCCGTGCGTTGCCAGGCAACGATGTTGTGCCACTCGGTGCGGTCCTGCCATTCGCCGCTCTTGTCTTTGTACCGTTCATTGGTGGCGAGGCTGAACTTGGCCACGGGAACGCCGCTGGGAGTGTATTTGACTTCCGGGTCCTTGCCCAGATTTCCAATGAGAATGACCTTATTTACGCTTTTAGCCATGGGAGTCTGATTCCTTTGAAGATTGCCGTCACTATATCAGTGTGAGGGCGTTTGTGAAAGATTAAATCATACCCGCGCGCCATAAATCTGGTAGAGCATGATGTAGACGACTACGCCGGTAACGGAGACATAGAGCCAGATCGGGTAGGTCCAGCGGGAGATGCGGCGATGGCGGTCAAATCTGCGGCGTAATCCGTAATTCAGTGACAAAGCGACCAGCGGCAGCACCGCGGCCGCCAGCACCGTATGAGTGATCAGGATGGCGAAGTACACCGGACGCACCCAGCCCTGTCCTGGGAAGTGCACTGAATGCACATGCGCATGGTAGAAGAGATAACACGCCAGGAACAGGCTGGAGGTTATGACGGCAGCGATCATGCAGGCGCGATGCAGCCGCACTTTTTGCCGCCAGATCAGCGCTCGGCCGGTGGTGATCAGCACTGCGCTGGCGCCGTTGAGCCCGGCATTCAACGCGGGAAAGATGTTGTAATCCAACGCCATAAATTATGCCGCTGGAAGCGTCGTCCGGCGGTTGGCAATGGCAAATCCGGCCAGGAAAACCACTGCTGTAAATGCCACCATGACCGCAATCGATCGCCAGAGTGAAAGGATGCTAGCCGGATGAGTCGCCGGGAACATGACCAGTTGCAGCGCGTCCAGGGCATAGGTCAGCGGGTTGATTTCCATGATCACGCGGATCCATCCCGAGGCGCCGCTCACCGGGAATAGCGCGCCGGAAAGCAGCCACAAGGGAATCAGGAACAGATTGATGATGGCGTGGAATCCCTGCGTCGATTCCATTCGCCAGGCAATGGCGAATCCCAGCGCAGTGAGTGCAAAGGCGGTGAGAAAAACCACCAGCGCCACAATCAGAAATTGTTCTATCCCGAGACGAATGCCGATGAAGGGGGCAAATATGAGGAACAGCAATCCCTGAAAAGCCGACAGCGTGGCTCCGCCGAGCACTTTCCCAAGAACGATGCTGGAACGATGCACCGGCGCAACCATCACGGAGAGCAGAAACCCTTCATTACGATCTTCGATCACTGACATCATAGTAAAGATGGAAGTAAACAGAACGATCATGATCAGCGCGCCAGGGAAAAAGTAGTTGAGATAGTTTTCCTGGCCAGTGGCCCGTGCCTGCAAGGATGTGCCAAAACCCGCGCCGATCACGATCCAGAAAAGCAGCGGAGAAATGATCACGCCAATCACACGCGCCGGCTGGCGATAAAAGCGAACGATCTCACGCCACCACAGCGTAAACGCCGGCAAGAGGGGGTTCACCCGTGGCAACGCTAATGTATTGCTGTGCGCGGCCACTTATTTTTCCTCCTGCGGTTGCTGGTCCGTCCAGAAGCGGTGCCCCGTGCGGTCGATGAATACATCTTCCAGTGTTGGCTTGCTGACGGAAATGGATTGGACCTCTCCCGGAAAGGACTCCATCAGGTCAGTCACGAATCTGTGTCCTTCATTGCGTTCCATGCGGACCTTGTTATCCAGGACGGTGGTGGTGATCCGGAATTTCTGCTGGATGCGCACGGCCAGCGAGGCCGGTTCGTCTGTTTCCAGCAGAATCACGTCACCGCCAATTTCACTGCGCAATTCCGCGGGCGTGCCGATCGCGACAATTTCTCCCCGGTTCAAAATTGCCAGGCGATCGCATCGCTCGGCTTCTTCCATCAGGTGAGTGGTAATGATCACGGAGACGTTCTGCTCCTGGCGCAACTGCTTCAGATATTGCCACAGGTCCCTGCGCGCGCCCGGATCGAGACCGGTAGTAGGCTCATCCAGCAACAGGATGCCGGGGCGGTGGATGAGCCCCTTGGCCAATTCCACGCGGCGCTGCATGCCGCCGGAGAAAGTTTCGACTTTTTCTTTTGCCCGGTCTTCCAGGCCGACACGCTGGAGCATCTCGCGGATGCGTTCCTGCAGGACTGGACCGCGCAATCCATAGAGATGGCCCTGATGCCAAAGATTTTCTCGCGCTGTCAATTTGACATCAATGCTCTGCGCCTGAAATACCACGCCAATGCTGCGGCGCACCTGATCAGGCTGCGTAGCAGCGTCGAAGCCGGAAATCAGGGCCCGTCCAGCGTTAGGAAGCATGAGAGTCGAGAGAATCCGGAATAAGGTCGTCTTGCCGCTTCCGTTAGGACCTAACAGACCGAAAATTTCTCCGCTGCGCACGTCAAAGGTAATGCCCTTCAAGGCTTCACGCTGGCCATAGCTGTGACGCAGGTTCTCGATCTGGACGGCAGCAGTGGATTGGCGGTCAACACCGGACGCAACCGTGTTCTGGAGAGTCGTCACCATCATTACCGCGCGTTGATCATCATGAGCGCAAACAGGAGTGGAAGGTAAGTTACTGAGGCCTGCAAGAGCTGGCGCGCAAACTTCCTGGAGGCTGGAGCCGTGGTTGCCAGGTTCGTAAGCGCAAGCCGGAAGTTGAACCAGAGAAAAACCAGCCCCAGCACCAGCGCGCCGATCAGGTAAGTCCTGCCCGCCATCTGCAGCAGAGCAGGCAGCAGGCTCACTGGAACCAGAACGGAAGAGTATGCAAGCATCTGGCGGACCACGCTGCGTCCGGCATGGTCCACGACCGGAAGCATCTTGATGCCGCCCGCCGCGTAGTCTTCGCGATACAACCAGGCAATCGACTGGAAATGCGGAAATTGCCAGACAAACACAATGGTGAACAGCACCAGGGCTTCAATTTCAACTTTGCCGCGGATGGCCGTCCAGCCGAGAAGTGGCGGCATCGCGCCGGGAAACGCGCCCACCAGAGTTGAGATGGGCGAAACTTTCTTGAGTGGAGTGTAAAGTCCCAGATAGGCGCCAACAGTGCACAGGGCCAGAATTCCCGTGAGAATGTTGGTGGTGAATGCCAGATAAAGCGAACCCGCCAGCGCGGCAGAGATCCCGGCTGTGAATCCCGTCGTCAGGCTCATGCGTCGAGCAGGCAGTGGACGGTTCCTGGTTCTCGCCATCTTGGCATCGACGCCGCGCTCCACAGCTTCATTCAGGGCGGCGGCGCCTGCAGAGCTTAGACCAATTCCCAACAGAGCATTGACGAGACTCCATGACAGCGAAGAAACGCCCAGCTTGGATGCCCCCATGAAGTATCCCGCCCACGCGGTCATCACGATCAACGAAGTTACGCGAACTTTAAAAAGCTGAGAAAAATCCTCCAGCCTGGAGTATTGCTTTGCACGAAGCCGCTGACTCGCCTCTACGATTTCAGGCGTTTCGACGCGCACGGGCGTCGCCGGCTGCTGGGCTACGCTGCTCATGCGCTGACGACCTCCCGCTTGCGATTGAAAGGCAGCACCTGTGCCACGCTGCCGCTGTAACGATGCGCCTGGATCATGAGAATTGTGGTTGTAGCCAGCATCAGAGCGCCCACAGCCAGATGCGCCACAGTCGTAGCCACCAGGCTCAGGGTCGGCTGCAACTCATCCACTCCAAGGACTACCCGCGTGATATAGGCGGAAAATCCAAGCAGCAACTGGAATACCAGCAACACAAGCAGCGTCAGCGCCGGCAATCGCAGGTGCGGGATGCGGGTCTGCTTGTTCAACGCGCGCAAGCTCACGTACAGCACCAGCACACTGATAATGACTGCATTGATGACGTGAGGATACAGAAATGTGTGAATGATCTTCTCCGCCGGCCAACGGTTGCCACCACGCGGTCCCCACTTTGTCCACACGTGGCGGAAAGCAGCGCCAAGAACCAACTGAAGGACCAGGAATGCGATCAGCATCCAGCCATGACGGAGCAGAGGTGACGCCTCTTTCTTAGTGATCTTCTCCGCCGGCTCGACCAGCCAGCTTCTGCTGGTGAAGACGGCAATCGCCGCGAGAAGGCAAAACATGATCTGCCCGACGGCGGCATGGGCCGTAGAAATTGCCGGGGGCAGAAGGTTCAGGACTGTAAGTCCGCCTAAAACTCCCTGGAAAACGACTCCGGCGACAGCGCCGAGCGTCAGGCCTCGCATCCAGTGCCGTTTGTCGACGCGCCACGTCCAGACTGCCACAATGATGGTCAGGAAGCCGACAAACTCGGCAAGCATACGGTGTCCGTGCTCAAACTTGACGCCTCCAGCCATGGGCGGAATTTTATAGATAGAGCCAAAGCTTGTGGGCCAATCCGGCACCGCAAGACCTGCGTTATTGCTGGTCACCAGCCCCCCGGCGACGAGCAGCAGGAAGGCCAGGCAGGCCACACTAACCGTGAACCAATGATGCGCGGGTTTATATTCGGAAGAATTCAGAAACGCTCCAAAACCAGGAATGATTTGCAACCTCTTCGTCACGGAAAAGCCATCTGGCCGCGAAAGTCGGCAGGGAAGACCGCCTCTCCTCTAAGTCTCAATGAATGATGAAACTATTTATTTTAGCAGGGGGTGGTGGAATCAGCGCGAGGCTACCAGAGCTCGATTGCCGTTTGGCCGATAGCCGTAAAAATCAGCAATTGTTTGCAGATATTCAATCAGCCGTTGTTCGTATTTCGCTCTGGCTTCGTCAGTGAGGACGCTGTGGGTAGCATTGGGATCGTTGGCCAGGTCGAAGAGATAACTTTGCGGTGGCGAATCGTAAGTGACGTACATGAAGCGGCCATCGCCGCTCAGCAAGCCATAGGCCGCACGGACGTCCGATGCCAGCAGCAGATCACGGCGCGGGTAGCTTTGCAGTTCGTCTTTGCTTTGCGCGAACAGGGGCCGCCCATAGAGCGGCCCTTTTTCGATTGGCTGGTGCCCAAGTAACACATAAAGACTGGGAGCTATGTCAGTTAAGGACGCCAATTCGTTTTCATCATAGACCACCCGCTGCCGAAGATCTTTTGGCAGGTGAATCATCAATGGAATATGCATCACTTCCGGGTAGATCACGGTCGAGTGCGCATGATGTCCTAATGCTTCGTTTCCTTCGCCATGATCGGAAGTAATGATGATGATGCTATTGTCATAAAGTCCATGTGATTTCAGGAACCGGAAAAAATCTCCAAGGGCTTCGTCCACCTGATGCAGACCATAAGCAGCCTTGTTGTTCATGCCCGGCCGCGCTTTCCAATTCGCAGAGGTAGGTTTGGGAAGATCATTCACGCTGAATTGATGCACGTTCATCGGCTGCGCATAGAAGAAAAAGGGCCGGTCATTGGTGTGCCGGTTGTCCAGCGCAGTCTCTAGCTGCTGGAACGTAGACGAGGCTTCAAAGCGGTTCCATGGTTTATCCGTATCCAGCTTGATCGTATCGCTATTGGCGCTCACGGTCCGGCGAAGCACTGAGTCATAACTGAGGATCATCTGATACCCCTCAGTGTTCAGCAGTCTCTCGAGCGTGTTCACTTTTTCAAAGGGATGCAAGTAGTGCGCGTGAAGCAGGAGCGTGCCGGTCCAGATGCATGGTTCCGCAAGTGTGGTACCGGCGTAAGGCGTATAAGCATTGCGCATGACCACGGAATCGCGAGCGAAATTGTCCAGATTGGGAGTGAAATCCACCTGCGGGTTATAAGCGCCAATATAATCGGGGCGCATGGAATCAATCACGACAATGAAGATGTCCGGCCGGGGCCCGCGGCCAGGCTGGAGTTCGTCTACCAGAGTTACCTCGCGCGTTACTTCAGGGTCGCGAATATTCGTGTACTGGCGGAGAGTCAGGCAGAGCGCCTCGCAAGGCTCGGTCTTTCCCCCATCCAGCCAGTGATAGATGAGGTTGAATGATGCATTCCGGGCTGCGTAGTCGTCCAAAGCACGTTCAATCGCGCCATCAGTTGGCCCCACTGGCTTAGCCCAGAGGAACGCCGAAGCGGTTATTCCCCAGTAAGAGGCTCCTGCCACGAGCAACACCGCAATGACAGCCGCGGCGGAATAGCTTTCAGACCGCGGACGCAACGTGTAAACAGAGACGCCGATTACAATCCAGAAGAGCAGCGCAAAGCCGTTCTGCGCGATTCCATTCCAGTCGCGATCGCCAACTGCCGCCGGTAAAACCAGAGCGGTGCAAAGAAACGCAAGTCCCATAAGACAGGCGATAATTTTTGTTGCCCTTTCGTCGCCTGGACTGGTCGCAAAAAAAGGTTTAAGTACACCGAAAATCCAGAACACCAATGTGGCAGCAAAGGTGACTGCGTACACCCAGGCCGGCCATCCGCGCAGGTTCAAAATGTTCTCGAGGAATCGGTATGAACCCAGGAACAACGCGCCGCCGACCAAAGCAGCCAGCGTGAGTACCCGGAAAATCTCCGGCCGGCGGCTGATCCGGTTGGCTGCAATCAAAATCAAATTGATGACCGAGATGATTAACACTGCAAGCCAGAGATAGCCGGCCAGGACGAGCGACATGAATTTGACGGTTCGCGCGTCGTGGCTGAGTTGGATATGAAGAAGGCCATACCAGAATCCGGAGCCGTTTGCCTCCATTGAATTTTGTATGGTGATGGCGGCCGCTGAGCAGGTCGCCACGACAACGACAACAATGAACGCGTTGGAATAGCACAGCAGGGAATTTCGATGACTGCCTGGCTCAACGGAAGCCCCATGAGGCATGACATCAACGTAGGCCAGAAGCAGCAACGGCAGGAGCACTACAACACCGCAGGCATATGCAGTCCAGTTGTTCTGAATGTTGGGAAGAAAGTTCCTTATGGTAAAGGCAACGCCGATAAGGCTAAGCAAAACCCAGGCGGCCCGGGTGGCCTTGTGGTCTCTTCTCTCCCAGTAAGCCGCCAATCCGAGCGCCAGCGCAATCCAGTACAACAGCGAATGGTAACGGGCGAATGCGATCAGCGCATTAGAAGGAGGTTCCTTGATGAGAAATGAATACGTATAAGGTATGAAAGCCAGCAGGCAGTAGAGAGAAGTCAGGACAAAGTAAGTCCCAAAGCAGAGCTTCGCCAGGCTGCGAATCCAGGGTGTCAACGAACGCATTCTCTTCTATTTTATCGGTATGCAGAGTGACCAGATGAGTTACCAAAGTCCCGGCGAACCAAGTTTGTTGATCTGGAACAAGTCGAACCGCTATTATGCAGCAAATTCTGCGTTTGCGTATGGGCCTGCGTTTAAGCCATTTTTCACATAACTGTGTCCTGTTCCAAAAATTTACTACCCTGTCATCCTGAGCGGCGCAGCGCGACGTTAGGAGCGATGCAGAGTCGAAGGATCCCGAGATTGCGTGCTCAAACGATGCTGTTTCAAGGCATTCTCACGAAACCCTAAGTCTACTCGAATGAGGTTGCAATACTGTCCATCGGATACAGCACAAGGTCTATCAGCGGATTTTGGAAACAATTAAGTTCTGAGTCAAAACGCTCAGGACGAAGAGAAGGACTGCCGACCCGAAGACCAAACCTGCGCGCCGCCACGGGTGCTCGGCAGCGAGAATCCATGCCGCTGCCGCTCCTGCACCGGCTGATTCGACTACGGCAGATACCGGCCAAACCATCAGAGCGGAAACCGGCATGCGAAATACAGAATAACTTCCCAGTGTTGCAATGGTCCCGAAAAAGAATCCGGCGACCGCTCCGAAGCGCAGGCCTGTCATAACTGTTGGCCCGCTGCCGTAGAGTCGTATCAGCAGCCAGGTTGCAGCGGTGCAGTAGATGGCAAACCCGGCGTAGCCCAGGGGAATCATCCGCAACAGTTCCTGTGGCGGCAGCCAATAACTCTCTGTGGCACGCCAATAGGGCGCAAGGAACACCGCGTTTGCCAGGAAATCGAGAACCAGGTATGCGCACCACGCACCTGTAACTGCCGCTATGAACGTGCGTCCGACTGGCTGGGCGATGGCAGGACGATTCATGATTGGCATTTTCGCATCATCCAGGCTGGAGTATGGCAACCAGACCGACGGCCACGTGGAGGATCATGCCCGGCACCAGACTTTTCTGCCAGACTGCGATCCCGCCGAGCAGCAGTCCCAGGGCAAGAACCCCGACGAGCATCTGCACAGGGAAAGCGAGGTGGACAAGACCGTAACAGAGTGCCTGGAGAACGATGGCGACGAACCTGTTGCCGGTCAGAGCCTGCAACTGCCGCATCAAGTACCCACGATAGACAATCTCCTCACAAACACCTGCGCTTACCGCAAACGCTGCCCACAACGTCCTTTCCGCCGGCGAGTGCGGCAGCATTGCCGCCAGGCCACGCAGTGCCTCTGCACTCGGGTGGAGCATCTTCGATAAACCGGCGCCAATGGCAAGGTATCCGACCCAGCCTGCAAATCCTATCGCCAGATACCGCAGCCAGTGTAGTAATGTCCATCTGGAATCGTCGACCAGGGTACGCATGGAAGTCGCCGAATGCCGCATGCCAAATCGTACATATCCTACCCACAGCCACTGGAGGACAAGTATTCTGACGTAGAGAAGAACTCGCGCGTGGGGGCGGGCCAGGGTTGTTGGCCACTCTGAGATCGGACTCTGAATGGCTCCCAGGATTGCGATCGCAAGCACAGCGAGAAGCAGGCCTATGGTATGGCGCGCTGATGCCACCGCTCCTGTGGGTCGCATGTGCAACATCGTAGCTGCGATCGCGCAAGAATTCTATTTTGCCTTGCCGGCAAAGGCGAAATTTGCCGTGGCCGCCTGCTTCGGCGCGACCGTCACCTTCATGGTCTGCTCGCCGAATTTTTCGTGGACGGCAGACAGCGTGTATTCGCCCGGTGGCAGGTTTTTGAT
>DATDNH010000109.1:0-55829 GCA_036518395.1 Candidatus Angelobacter sp.
GCATTGCGCAGGCGATCATCCATGATCCCAAACTGATCTTCCTCGACGAGCCCATGTCCGGGTTGGACCCAATCGGGCGGCACGAAGTACGAGAGCTGCTGCAAAGCCTCAAAGACGAAGGCAAAACACTCTTCCTGACCACGCACATTCTCTCTGACGCGGAAGCGCTGTGTGATCGTGTCGCTGTCATTCATGAAGGAGAGCTGCGTGGCATCGGCGTGGTGGAAGACCTCACTTCAAAAACCTCTGACAAGACGGAGGTCGTATGGCAGGGAGCGCATGCCGTCGCCGGGCTCGCCGGTTTGCTGCGAGAGACACATGTTACCGGTGATACGGTCCGGGCAGTGATTGCCGGCAGCGATACTGATGTGCTGCTGGAAAAACTGCGCCAGCAGGGCGCGCGCGTGATCTCACTGGCGCCGCTGCATGACACGCTGGAAGATTATTTTCTGGCCCAGACTGCGACGTCACAACGGGAGGAAGCCAAAGCATGATTGGCCGCCTCTCTGCCATTACCTTCAATACCTTCCGCGAAGCGGTGCGCGACCGTGTGCTCTACAACCTGGTGCTGTTTGCGCTGCTTCTGGTGGCTACTGCACCCTTGTTCGGAACAATCTCCATTGGGATCGAGGGACAGATTCTCGTCGATGTCGGCCTGAGCGCAATATCGCTTTTTGGCATCGTCATTGCAATCCTCATCGGCATTGGGCTGGTTTCGAAAGAGATCGAAAAGAAAACGCTTTACACCATTTTGTCGCGTCCTGTGCGGAGATGGGAATTCATCGTAGGTAAATACCTGGGTCTGGTCATGACTCTTACGGTGAATGCGTTGCTGATGACTGCAGGCTTTTACGTGGCGCTTCTGATTGTTACGCACGGCTTGAACAGCACGCAGGCCGCCTACCTGATCGCCATCTATTTCATCATCCTTGAATTTCTCATCGTCACTGCGCTCACTCTGTTGTTTTCATCTTTTTCGAGTCCCATTTTCGCGGCCATTTTTTCGTTTGCCCTGGTTGTGATCGGGACATTTGCTGAAGATCTGCGGAATTTCTCCGCTGCGGCCCAGGGCGTGGCAAAGTGGTTCATGGCCGGCGCGGCCTGGCTGGTGCCGAATTTTTCCGCCCTGAACGTGATCTCTCAGGTAGCGCATGCGCAACCTGTCAGCGGGAGCCTTATCCTGATGAACACGCTGTATGCTTTGTTGTACTCACTGGCCGCGACCAGCGCAGCGGTATTGATTTTCGAGCGGCGCAACCTGAAATGAACAGAGCCACTTTCATTACGGTCCTTGTGCTGATCGCGGCCTTTACCGGTTCGGTTTTGACCTCCAATGAGGTTGAAGCTGCTCGCGGCCAACAGGCCACGCTGGAAGAGGTGATGTACATTCCTTCGGGCAAAGCGCTGAAGCGAATGAGCCTGGGCTACTCCGGCGTCCTGGCTGACATTTACTGGACGCGGGCCATCCAATACTACGGCCGCCGGCTGGGCCGCCACGATGAGAACGTCCGCTTTGACTTGCTCTATCCGCTGCTAGACATCACAACGGATCTCGATCCTCATCTGATCGTGGCTTATCAGTTCGGTTCCATTTTTCTCTCGCAATCACCGCCCGTCGGCGCAGGCCAGCCGGACAAAGCGGTTGCACTGGTGGAAAAAGGCATTCGCGCCAATCCTGACTACTGGCGGCTCTACTTTACCCTGGGCTGCATTCATTATTTTGACCGCAAGGACTACAAAGCGGCGGAACTTGCATTCCGAAAAGGATCCGAGAATCCCCAGGCAGCCGCGTGGATGAAGGTCATGGCTGCCACTATGGCATCTCGCGCCAAAGATGCCGAAACGGCATACTATCTCTGGACCCAGATTTATCAATCCACTGACGACAAGATGGTGCGCGAAAATGCCCGGCAGCATCTCGCCGCGTTCCGTGTTGATCACGACGTTCTTGAACTGGAGCGCCGGGTCACCATCTACTTACAGCGCACCGGTCATCTGCCTTCAAGCTGGTATGACCTTATCCGCGAGCGTCTTCTGGGAAGCGTACCGCTCGATCCGGCCGATCATCCATACCAGCTCATGCCGGACGGCAGCGTGCAGGTCCAGGACCCTGAGGGGTTACCTTTTATCACCCAGGGGGTGCCGCCGGGATGGAAAAAGTCAACGAAATGATCCTAAGCTGAATCTAATCAAGACCTGAATGAAACTCACCACTCTAGTTTTTGCCGCGCTTCTTACACTGGTTTTGCCTTACACGGGCAATGCTGCGACTGTCTCTGAGGTGGCCCACGCTGTCGACGAGCACTATAACCAGCTCAAAACTTTTAAGGCGGATTTCACCGAGGCTTACAGTGGACCAGGAATATCGCGCAGTGAGAGCGGCACACTCTGGCTGAAAAAACCCGGCAGAATGCGCTGGGAATACCATCAGCCACGCGAAAAACTCTTTCTGACCGATTCGCACACCGCATTTTTTTATGTTCCCGGTGAGCGCCAGGCCAGAAAAACCCCGCTCAAAAACCTTGATGATATCCGTTCTCCCCTGCGCTACCTGCTGGGCAAAACCAAACTGGAGAAGGAGTTGGAGGGGCTCTCGCTGGCGCCTGACCTCACGCCGTCCCGGGCCGGGGATACAGTTCTGCGCGGCGTACCCAAAGCCATGAAAGACCGTATTTCAGAAGTAGTACTGGAAATCTCCCCCGGATTCCAGATCGATCGCATTATTCTTCGGGAGATAGATGGTACGGTTACCGACTTTCACTTCATCAACACTCAAGAGAATGTGCCAGTTCAGGACAGTCTCTTTCGTTTTAATCCGCCTGCCGGAGTTGAAGTCATCGAAGAGAGTCAAATCGCGCAATAATTCCCGACTCGCGCGTTCTGTGATAGACACTGGGTCGTTTCGAAAGAAACTGACCGGGCCTCTTAAATTGAAGGGTTTAAAGGTCGATAAATGTTAGACTTTAATGAGGAGTATTCCCCCCGCATAGCGCTTCATGGCTGAATTCCTGGTAAAAATGGCGGATGAGCGCGGTCACGTGCTCGAACAGGTGGAAAACGGCGTTTCTGAGAGAGACGTACGGGACCGCTTCGTTCAGAGAGGCTTCCTGGTCTACTCTGTCCGGAGCCGAACCGGCCTCCTTTCCGCGCTTCCCTTCCGCCGCCGCCGAAAGATCAAAACCGACGAGTTCATTATCTTCAATCAGCAGCTTGTAACCCTGATTAAGGCGGGACTGCCTATCCTCATGGGATTGGACCTGCTGCGCAAGCGGCAGCGGAACCCATACTTCGCCTCGATGCTGGAGAACGTCCGAGAGCGGGTGAAGGGTGGAGAGTTGCTCTCGGAGGCCTTTGAGGCACAGGGAGCGGGGGTTGTCTCTCGCGTCTATACAACCACTCTGCTGGCCGGAGAGCGATCAGGGAATCTGGAAGAAGTACTGAGCCGCTATATCCTGTACCAACGAGTTACAGCCACGTTTCGCAAGAAGCTATTGGCATCTCTGTGGTATCCGGCTCTGCTGGTTTGCGCGCTAACGGTAATGCTCTCCTTCCTGATCACTTACGTTGTACCCAGATTTGCCGAGTTGTATGCCGAATTTGACGCTGACCTGCCGGCCATGACTAAGGTTCTATTGAACCTCGGTACTGCGCTGCAGAGTTATCTCTACATCATCGCGCCCGCGGTCATCCTGGTGATCCTGGCAGCCATAGCATGGATCAGATCAGAGCAGGGCGGAAACGTCATGGACAAGTTCCGCTACAAGGTGCCGATCTTCGGCGATATTTGGATGAAGTACCAGGTTGCCATGTTCTCTCGCACACTGGCCACGTTGCTGGCCGGTGGCATGCCTCTGGTTCCATCTTTGGAAACGGCCAGCAGCTCGATCAACAGCCGTAAAATCTCCAGGACCGTTGAAGAGGCGGCCCGGCGAGTGCGCGAGGGTGGCTCGCTTTCCGGCAGCCTGGAAGATACCAGGTTTTTTCCCGAATTGGCAGTCGAGATGATCGAGGTTGGCGAATCCACAGGCGCTCTGCCCACCATGCTCAACTCGGTTGCCGAATTTTACGAAGAAGATGTGCAGAACGCTCTCACTGCCTCACTCCAGTTGGTTGAGCCGGCATTGCTCATCATCATGGCCGGCGTAGTGGGATTTGTGCTGGCCGCGCTTTATCTGCCCATATTCTCGCTGGGCTCAAAGATGCATTAAGCAGGAAAGATTTATGGATCAGAAGAACGTACAACACGGAATTGACAGCAGCCTGCCAGGGAATGGCAGCGGCGTTTTCAGCGAGCAGCGGGCCCGCGATCTGGCCGAACGCTACCGTTGTCAATTTATTGATCTTCGCGATTACCGCCTGGATGCGGATTTATTCAAGTCCGTCCCGGTGGACCTGATGTTCCGTTACAACTTCATTCCGCTGGAAGAGCACCAGGGTACGTTGTGGATCGCCATCGCTGATCCCAGCAAACTCATGCTGATTGATGAAATCAGCCTGCTCCTGAGCCGCCGGGTCAAAACCAAAGTAGCGCTGCTCAGCCAGATCAATGACATCCTGAAGAAAACCGAGCAGTCGCAGCGCGTGCTGGAAGAAGCCAGCGAAGGCTTTGTGCTGGACGTGGTGCGCGAAGAGGAAGCGCCGGCAGACGAGAACCTCTCCATCGATCGCATCACCACGGAAACCGATATCAGCCCCATCATTCGCCTGGTGGACACCACGATCTTCACGGCATTGCAAAAGCGGGCCAGCGACATTCACATTGAGTCAGAAAGCGATTCGGTCGTGGTGAAATACCGTATTGATGGCGTTCTGCAACATGCCATGCAGCCCATGGCCAAGGAGCATCACTCCACCATCATCACCCGCATCAAGGTGATGAGCGAACTGGATATTTCCGAGCGCCGCGTGCCGCAGGACGGCCGGTTCCGCGTGAAGTACGCCAATCGCCTCATCGATTTCCGCGTCTCCATCATGCCCACCATCCATGGCGAGAATGCCGTGCTTCGCGTGCTGGACAAGGAGTCCATGAGCGAAAAGTTCCGCAATCTCGTGCTGGACGTGGTGGGGTTCGACGATGAAGACCTGCGCAAGTTCCGGCGCTACATCGCTGAACCTTACGGCATGGTACTGGTAACCGGACCTACCGGCAGCGGCAAGACCACAACCTTGTACGCCGCCCTGAATGAGATCAAAACTGACGAAGACAAGATCATCACTATTGAAGATCCGGTGGAATACCAGATCAAAGGCGTGACCCAGATACCGGTCAATGAAAAGAAGGGCCTCACATTTGCCCGCGGGTTGCGTTCCATCCTGCGCCACGACCCCGACAAGATCATGGTGGGCGAAATCCGTGACACTGAAACTGCCCAGATTGCCATTCAGTCTGCTCTCACCGGCCACCTGGTCTTCACCACCGTCCACGCCAACAACGTGGTGGATGTGCTGGGCCGGTTCGTAAACATGGGAGTAGAGCCTTATAACTTTGTTTCCGCGCTGAACTGCGTCCTGGCGCAGCGCCTTGTGCGCGTGATCTGTCCTCATTGCAAGAGGCCCGTCGACTATAAGCCGGAAGTGCTGGAAGACAGCGGATTGAACGCGCAAGAATGGCGCAATGTGACATTCTATGAAGGAAAAGGTTGCATCGAGTGTGCAGCAACGGGATATCATGGACGTACAGCCATTCACGAGCTGCTGGATCTGACGGACCGCATCCGCGATCTGATTTTGGAAAAAAGACCATCTTCTGAAATCCGCAAAGCTGCGCATGAAGAAGGAATGCGCTTCCTGCGTGAATCAGCTTTGGCCAGAGTCAGGGCTGGAATCACTACTTTGAAAGAAATCAATAAAGTCACATTCATCGAGACAAGCCGCTAAATGGCAAAGTTGAAGGAATCCGACGCGCGTCCTCACGTGGCATGTGAGATCACTGATAGCCACGTGATTGCTGCCCGGTCATCGGACAAAGGCGGCGAGCTGGAAGTGTTTACCAGCCGCCATCTCGCGCCGGGCGCGGTAGTGCCTGCGTTGAATTGCGGCAATATCCATGACAGCGCCGCGGTGCGCAGCGCCATCAGCGGCGCGCTGGCGGCAGTCAGCGGCAAGTCACATGATGTCGTTGCCGTTCTGCCCGACGCCGCAGTCCGGGTGCTTTTGCTGGAATTTGACGATCTGCCATCCAAGCCGAAGGAAAGCGAAGCCGTAATCCGCTTCAGGCTCAAGAAGTCGCTGCCGTTTGACGTCGAGCATGCCGCGCTTTCCTGCGATGTACGGCGAGCGAATGGCACGATCCAGGTGGTAGCTGCGGTCTCGCCGCTCGAAGTCATAAACGAATATGAGTCGGCATTTCGCGATGCCGGTTACTCTCCCGGAGTGGTGTTGCCGTCCTCGCTGGCTGCTCTGGGCCTGGTGGAAGGCGAACAGCCGGCGCTGATGCTTAAGGTTGATCCGGCGAATATCACCGTGGCGGCTGCGGTAAAACAGGAACTACGGCTCATGCGCAGCCTGGATAATCCCCATGGCGAAAATGTTGCTGCCGCCGAATTGGCTGAAACCGTGCTGCCGTCGATTGTTTTCTTTGAAGATACTTTTGGCGCGCGCATCGAACGAATCTTCGTCGCCGGAATTGCTTCCCTGGATGAAGTAGCACCCATGCTTCATCAGCAGACCGGCGCCAAAGTGGAAGAATTAGCCCCCCGAGTCTCTTCCGGAGCCAATCTTGGTGGTGAAAACTTTGAGCCGTCGGCAATGGCGGGAGTTGCGGGAGCCCTGATCGGATAAGGGGCTCTTCTGCGCGCGTTTTATTGCGCGTAATAGGAATTTAGAGAATGAGAATCAATATCAACCTGGCCTCACAGAAATATGAAGATGTGCGCCAGTTCTATCTTCGCTGGGGCAGCGCTCTGGCGTTGATGATCGTGTTGACCCTTGGTCTTGCCTTCCTGGCCTGGTCTAATTATCGCGACGCTGCGGGGGGCCGCAAGCATATCGATCAGCTCCGGGCTGAAGTCGCCAAACTAGACCAGCAGCGCAGAGATGCTGAAGCCGTGCTGAACCGTCCGGAAAATCGCGATGTGCGCGATCAGAAGAATTTCTGGAATGACGTGATTGATCAAAGGTCCTTTTCCTGGACGCAATTGTTTTCCGATCTGGAAAAGATCATGCCCGCGCGCGCTTATGTCATTTCCGTCCAGCCTACTCTCACGCCGGAAAGGCAGTTGCAGCTGAAACTGGTGGTGGCAGGCGAGAACCACGAGAATGGCCTGGAAGTGCAAAGCAAAATGGAACGCTCCGAGCGTTTTCATCAGCCTATGATCAAGCGTGAAATTCAGCGTACAGTTGGCCCGGGAGGCCAGGGACCGGCGTCGAGAAATCAATCAGTGTGGGAGTTTGAGATCGAAGCGTTTTATACCCCGACAAATCAGGTACAGCAGCCGAGTTCTGTGGCAAAGGCGGGCATGTAATGACGAACATGGAAAAAGTCCGCAGAAGATTCCTGCTGCTGCTGGGAATTTTGCTGGCGCTCGATGCCGGGTTGGTCGCCTACCTCGTCTGGCCAGGATCAAGTTCCGCCGCGCTGAAGCAGGAAGAAGCTCAGTTGCGGGAAGAGGTGAAACTCAAACGCCAACAGGCGGCGCCGTTGAAGGACATAGACTCAAAACTTCAGGAAACGCGCGAGAACATCAAGAAATTCTACGCGGCCAAGGTTCCGGCGCACTGGTCGCAAATCTCCAGCGAACTGAATAAACTGGCCCAGGAAAATAAGGTGGCCCTTTCCGGCATTCAGTACAAAACAGATGATACCGGGCTGCCGAACGTTCGCCAGATCGGCATCGAAACCGGGGTTGTGGGCGATTATGTAAACATCGCGCGTTTCCTTAATGCGGTGGAGCGCGATAAACTGCTCTTCGTGATCAATCAGATAAACGTGAGGGCGGCGCAACAGACAGGCACAGCCCCACAGGGCGGCACCGTAGAATTGCAGATTAATTTTGAGACGTTTCTCCAGGAAGCTTAAGTTGAAAATCGGAGCAGAAGATAGGAAGAAAGTAATTGCGATGGCGGTGCTGCTGGTGGTCGCCGTTCCACTGGTGATTCATAGCTATAGCTCGCTGAACAGTGAAGCGAGCGCTCCGGCTAATGTTGTGCCTGCCCAGCCTGCCGGGCCGGCCGCCACGCGCATTGTGCAGAAAAAGTCTGGCCCTCCCAAAGTGCGCGAGGGCACGCTCGATCCCACTCTGAATACAAACATCCTGGCGGCCAGCCAGAAGATTGAATACAAGGGCGGGCAACGCAATATCTTCAAGATGTTTGAGCCACCCGTGAAAATTGAGCCGCCGATAACATCGGTGAAAACGCCGCCCCAGCCCACCGTGTACACGCCGCCGCCACCCCCTCCCATTCCGCTGAAATTCTATGGTTTCAGCAACAAGCCGGGTGAACCGAAGAAAGCGTTTTTGCAGAATGGCACCAACATTTTTGTGGCGGTGGAAGGCGACATCGTGGACCGGCGTTATAAGATTCTTAAAATTACCAACAATTCGGTGCTGGTAGAGGACGTGTTAAATAATAATCAGCAACTGATCAGTTTGACTTCGCCGCAGTCGTCGTAACTTGCCGACCGTGCTGTATTTTTTCACGCGTGAATGTTGAGTCCTTCTTCCAAATCGAGACCTGAGCGAGGGTACATCCTTCTCTCCATCATGCTGCTGATGACGTTAATGCTCATCGCGCTCACGATTGAAGCGCCACGCATTGCCCAGCAGATCAAGCGGGAAAAGGAAGAAGAACTCATTCATCGCGGAAACGAATACAAAACCGCAATCAAGAAGTTCTTCCGCAAGACGGGACGCTATCCGGCGACGCTCGAGGAGCTGACCAACACCAACAACATGCGCTTTTTGCGCAAAAAATATGTGGACCCGTTCACCGGAAAAGACGACTGGCGCCTTCTGCATCCCGGTGAAGTCCAGATCAACCCCCTGCAGCAGGGGACAAATGCTTCAGGCCAGCCCATCGGCGGCACGGCGGGAAGCCCTATGGGAAGCGGTTTGACTGGAAGCTCCGGTAGTCTTTTTGGCGGCCAATCAGCGGGCGCTGCGGGAAGCACTAGCGGTAACCCAGGCAGCGGCTCGGCTGGAACTTCCGGCAGCCTCTTTCCCAGCCAGCCTGCTGCTGGAGCGCAGAACCAGCCAGGCATAGCCCCTGCCGCCACTCCTCAGGGGCAACCTACCGGTCGGATGGGGATGACCGCGACAACCGGCAGCAACTCTCCAGTCCAATTTGGTGGTGGAGCGATCATTGGCGTTGCCAGCACCAGCAAGTCAGAATCGATCAAGCTGATCAATGACAAGAACCATTACAACGAGTGGTTCTTCGTCTATGATCCGCGGCTCGAACAGCAGAACCTTCCTCCGGGCGCTCCCGGCATGACAGGTGGCAATCCGGTCGGCGGCATGGCGCCGAATGGACAAATGGGTGGTTCAGGAGGGCTGTTTGGCCAACAGAATCAACAGAACGGTTCCGGTGGTCTGTTCAATCAGAATCAACCGAATCCATCCGGCCAGATGAATCCTCCGCCGCAGTCTCCTCCAAAGAATCCACAATAAGCGTTTGATCAATCGCGGAGGTCGCGATTGATCTGCTCATTGGTAAATGCGGGCCAATTGCTGGAGGACCAAAATTTGAGCTGCGATGGCGCGCGGCTCATAGACAATCTTCGTTTCGATTCAGTTATGAGTTGCTGGAATTTGCTTTAGCTGCGCTTACACGTTAAACGAGGAGCCGCAGCCGCAGGTGCTCTTCACGTTGGGATTTTCGAATTTGAATCCTGCAGCTTCCAGGGTCTCGACATAATCCACGACGCAGCCATTCAGATACATGGCGGAGGTGGCATCGACGAAAACTTTGAGACCGTCAAAGTTATAAACCTTGTCCATCACACCCTGGGCGTTCTCAAAGGACATGGAATAGGAAAATCCGGAGCAGCCTCCGCCCACCACGCCAATACGAAGTCCTGCGGGAACCGGGTTCTGTTGCGCCATGATCTCCTTCACTTTGCTGGTCGCGGTTGGGGTCAAAGTGACCGGGGCCTTGGGAGTGGTCTCGACGTTGGGAGTGGTTGGCGTAATCGCGGAAGCCATTTTTCAAGTCTCCTTAGAGTTCTTCAAGGTGATTATATCACCCTGAGATGCTTGATTTTAATGCGTTTACAGTTGATTAGATGATCGCCTCCCGTCCCAGGTCGCAAGCTGTTTTACCTGCGGTTTTCTCGTCTAAATTCACCCGTTTCGTCCTCTCTGTTATGGATCCCTGCGGCGCCTGCGGCAAGGTCGCCTGTCGCCTTCTCGTGCTAAGTACGAATTGCTAATTACTAACGGCTGCTGTTCTGGCATATAATCTCCGGTAAGGTTCTACTTGTAGATTGCCCCTTGAGTACTTGCAGGGGGTCAGCGGAACCGGTTCCAACAAGAGGTGGTCTCTATGGATATGATGACTACGCTGTTAATTGTTTGGGGCGCTCTGACCGCTGTTTTGATCGTGCTCCTGATTTACCGCGGCACCCTGAATATGCACGAGGACGATCAGTTGTTCCTGGACGAAGCCGAATCCCACATGATGAAAGAGCAGCAGGACCTGATCCTCAAGATGAACAGAATCACGCCGTGGGTCCGCATCTTCGGCACCTGCTCGGCCCTGCTGATCGTGGTGATCGCCGGCATGTTCATCTATTCGCACATGACGCGATAGAACTCAGCGTCTGCCAGGCACGGAACAAGCGATCCAGGAAGTGCGCCGCCTTGCATTTTTCCCGATTCGGATCCTGTTTCGGGTTTCCAGGTTTTGGCAGTTCATTGCCAATTTGTAGCTCCCCACTTCCACATGCCTGCGACAAAAGCTGCAGGACAATCAGTTCCTGCCGAATATTCGATCGTCAGTGCTGCACTCAACAAAAAAGGCGGGCCCCGAAGGGCCCGCCACGGTTGAAGTCGTTTTAGAAACGAACGTGGAATGAGAGTTGGAAAGTCCGGGGGATATCGGAGTCAGAGGGATCACCGATGCCGCCGAAGATTGGATTCACCAGATTATTATCGAACTTGCCATTTTGAATGTTGGCTATGTTCAGAATTTGCCCTGTGGTGCCGACCAAGGTTCCGTTCGGGCGCTGGCAAAGCGTGCAGTTGAAGAGGTTGCCTTTGGGTCCGGCTGGCGCCAGAGGATTCATGCTGCCAAACGGCAGAAGTGCCGTGACGTTGTTGCCATTGAAAACCTGCCAGTTGGCATGGTTCAAAACGTTGAAGGCATCTGCCCGCAGTTCGAGGCCCACACGCTCGTGCGCCATCTTGAACTCCTTCTTCAGCGAGACATCCAGCTTGTAGAAGGGTGATTGCCGCCCCGCATCGCGCCCCATGGTGCCACTGACCATCTGGAAGTCCACCGGATCTCCCGTGAGAGAGTCAATCGCGCCCGAGTCGGCTACGGGTGCCAGGAAGGTGTTCTGAATAGTGGCGCATTGCGCGGCCGGGAAGCCGGCCGCTGCGCAGGCTGCCACCGCTCCCGGTCCGAACAGCGCGTTGGCGCCATCGAAAGCCGCTATCCCGGCAGTTGAGATGGTGCCGTTGGGAAGCACATTGGGCCGCTGCTGGGTTTCGCTGCCTGTTCCGAAGAACCGGCCGCTGGCTCCGACTCCGGAGGTCCCCGTCGAGAACGGATACGGACGACCTGACTGAATCTGACCAATAAAGCTCGTCCCCAGATCATTGGTAAACCAGCGGACTACTTTCATATTCGTCACCTTGCCTGAATCCAGCACCACGCCGAAATTCCCCGCGTGGCGAATGTCGTTAAATGCCGGGCCCAACTCAGGACGAATGTTGACGTAGTCTGCTGGCTCTGACAGGCCGAAGAAATCCTCGCCTGAAGTGATGGCGTGCGACCACGTGTAACTGGCGTTGAACTGCACGTGGTTGGAGTACCGCTTGGTAGCGCTCACCAGCAGCCCGTTGTAGTGCGACGTGCGAGAGTTCTCGTTGGTTCGTATGGCCAAGAATCGCGAATCCGGCCGGCTTCCGAAGAAGAAGAAACCGGGGTGCGCCAGATCGGCAATAACCGGCGGAGCATTCCTGTCCCGTTCGCCGAACAGGCCGAAACCAAACTGGCCGATGTACTGGATTTCGGCAGACAGCGTCTTGCTTAACTCATGCTGGATGCCGAAGTTGAACATCCGGTATTCAGGGTTGCGCAGATTGTCGGCAATCGGACGAACGCGACCGCATCTCGGACCCGGACAGAGCACTGCACCGGTCAGCAACGCGGGATTCGGCGCGTTGGGAAATGCCGCCAGCACTGCCGGATTGCTAGTCTGGATCGTGTTCAGCGTGGTTCCGTCAAAGTTCAGCGAGTCCAGAACTACGTTGTTGAAAGCCAGCTGGGTGACTTCCGCGAAGGATGCTTTGATCAGCGTTCCTGCCCAGGGCGCGTATGTGAAGCCCAGACGTGGCTGCACATTGTTGTAGTCCGAGGAGCACGCGGGAATGACCCCGTTGCCCTGGAAGCAGGTGCCATTGGGTCCCTTGATCTTGCCGCCCTTGAACGCGCCCGCTTCAACGTCGTAACGCAGTCCGGCATTCATCGTTAATTTCTTGGTGATCTTCCAGGTGTCCTGGAGATATACGCCGTAGATGTTGTCCTTGGACGTCACCTCACCCGGGCCGACGCCGAACGCAAAGGACGTGGGAGCGCCGCTGGAGTCCAGCGTGTACTGCCCAAAATGGAACTGCTGGAAGAGTGAGAACCAGGGATAGTAGCTGATGTTGAACCCGGTCTTGAACGTATGGTTGCCGTGGGTCCAGGTCAGGTTGTCAATGTACTGATAGCGCTTGTTCTCTCCGCCCTGCGGGCAGCAGAAGTTCGCGCCGGAGACGAAACCGTCAGCGTGAATCTGCCCCGGTAATGTCGTCTTGTCCGGCAGGGTGTTGACTTCGCGTAAAATGGCGAAACGGGCCTCATTGACCAGATTCGGCGTGAAACTGGAGGTCAGGCCCAGGTTCCCGCCCATGTTGTGAATGCTCTGCGTCGTTAGCGTTTCCGGCGCTATGTTGGTGCTGGTCTGCACAATCAGGTTGTCCGTGAAAAAGCGGTCCACATTGAAGCGAGCGCTGAGAACATGGTTGCTGCTGATTTTGTAATCAACCTTGCCGGAATAGAGCAGTTGGTTGGTCGGGGACGACACCGTGGTGCTGGTCAGCACCGTAGGAAGCGTCTGGTGAGCGATCTCATAACTGACAAACCAGAACAGTTTGTCTTTAACGAATGGCCCCCCGAGTGTAAATCCTCCTTCCTGCCGACTGAACGGGGCTCGAGGACAACCGTCGATGTCGGTTGTCCCGAGATGCGGGCAGGCCGGGTTATTGACCAGTCCCGTAACCGGGTCTACAAATTGACTGGTGTTGAAGAGCGGCTTCGAAGCGGCCAGGTTTCTGCCCCGCAAATACGTGTGAGCGTCACCGTGAATGCCATTCGTGCCGGACTTCGTAACGACATTAAGAATAAGCCCGCCGGCTTGTCCGTATTCGGCGTTGTAGTTGTTGGTGAGGACCTGGAATTCCTGGACTTCGTCCACGGATGCGCCAAGCGTATCGCGTCCAGATGTCACCTGGTCCGTAATGTTGGCGCCGTCCACGTTATACAGGTTTGCTCGAGTGTTGATCGTACCCGGCCCGATCAGCTGATCCCCCCCTGTCGTCAGCGTGCTGGTATCCAGCTTGACTCCCGGGGCAGTCAGAGCAAGCTGGGCATAATCATTGATTCCACCACTGGCGGCCGCAAAGGTAGGCAATCTTTCCATGTCCAGATCTGTGACCGCGGTGGAAACTGCTGTCTTCGTGGTTTCGATGAGCGGGGCTGCAGCCGTGACCTCCACTACTTCGCTTTTGCCGGCGGCGCCGAGCGTAACGTTCACGTCACGCTGGTCTCCAACGTTGAGCTTCACGCCTTTGGATTCACTCGTCGCAAAGCTGGCAGCCTCCACTTTTATGTCGTACGAACCCGGTGGCAGGTTCGGGATGGTGTAGTTGCCACTGGAAGTCGTCTTGGCCGAATGGCCGACTCCCGTAGCAGTGTTCGTGGCCGTGACGGTCGCGTTGGGAATAACCGCGCCCTGCGTGTCCGTCACCGCACCCACGATCGTTGCGCTCGCGGCACTTTGCCCAAATGCCAGCGAGGCGAGGCTTAAACACATCAATAGAATGGAACAGTAAATACACAACCTTCTCATACTTGCTCCTTGGAAGATAACGCTAGTGACATCCAGGCCAAGTTGGTGACACTTCTCCACATCCGGGTTATGCAATTGGGGGGCCAGCAAAAAGCCAGTGCCTCCCAGAGACAAAAAGACAAAGCAGAGATGATGGTTCTACGAAAAATCGTAAGATGAAAATCTGATTTCTCCAAAAACGCATAGTGTGCAGCTTAGAAAATCTCGGGCGTTTACTCCTACTGGCAAAACACACAGATGCGCGCAGCTTTGTGATCTACGACAATAGCATTGGTGTCTCGCTGAGCCAGAGGATATGTGTGTCTGACCGCATATATCTCAAAGCTATTTCAGTTGATCTAAATTACTAAACGGTCTTTAGCCAGTAAAAAGCGGGCCCCGAAGGGCCCGCGGTTGAAAATTGTTTCCGTTTTAGAAACGAACGTGGAATGAAAGTTGGAAGGTCCTCGGGATGTCGGTGCTCGCCGGATCGCCGATGCCTGCATCAGGGGCAGCGCCCCAGTTTGGAAACGCCAGGCTTGAATCGAACTTGCCGCTCTGTATGTTGGAAACATTCAGGAGCTGCCCGTTGCCACCCACCAAAGTGCCGTTAGGACGCTGGCAGATCGTGCAATTGAAGATGTTGCCCGTTGGACCTGCCAGCGCCAGAGGATTCAGACTTCCGAACCCAAGCAGGGCTGTAATGTTATTGGCATTGAATCCCTGCCAGTTAGCATGATTCAGCACGTTAAAGGCATCGCCACGCAATTCAACGCTCATGCGCTCGGTATGAGGCACACGGAATGTCTTCTTCAGGGAGGTGTCGAGCCGGTAAAACGGCGCGCCTCTTCCCGCATCCCGTCCTAAATTGCCGTTGATGAACCGGAAATCTACCGGGGCACCCGTGAGAGCGTCTTTCGCTCCCGAACTGGTTACAGGCGCCGCGAAGGTGTTCTGAATACTGGCGCACTGAGCTGCCGGGAAGCCTGCTGCGATGCAAGCTGTTACGGCGGTCGGCCCAAATAGGGCGTTGGCCTGATCAAAGGAAGCAATTCCAGCAGTACTGATCGTGCCGTCAGGCAGCACGACTGGCCGCTGTTGCGTTTCGCTGCCCGTGCCGAAAAACCGGCCACTGGCGCCGAAACCGGAGCTTCCGGTCGAGAACGGATAGGGACGGCCGGACTGCAGCTGACCAACGAAACTCAGCCCCAGATCGTTGGTGAACCAGCGAACCACATTCGTCGTGGTCAACTTCCCCGAATCCAGCACGACGCCGAAGTTCGCCGCGTGGCGAATATCGTTGAATGCCGGACCCAGCTCAGGACGAATGTTGACGTAATCCCCAGGTTCGGACAGACCAAAGAAGTCTTCGCCCGACGTGAGAGCATGCGACCAGGTGTAGCTGGCGTTGAACTGAATGTGGTTGGAGAAGCGCTTGGTGGCGCTCACCAGCAGCCCGTTATAGTGCGAGGTGCGCGAATTCTCATTCGTGCGGATCGCAAGGAAGCGTGAATCCGGCCTGCTGCCGAAGAAGAAGAAACCGGGATGCGCCGCATCGGCAATGACCGGTGGCGCATTTCTGTCACGCTCGCCGAACAGGCCGAAGCCAAACTGCCCGATGTACTGGACTTCAGCAGAGAGCGTTCTGCTGAACTCGTGCTGCATGCCGAAATTAAACATACGAATTTCGGGGTTGTGCAGATTATCAGAAATGGGACGAACACGACCGCACTTGGGAGGACAGGTGACGCCCCCCGTCAGCAGCGCTGGATTCGGGGCACTTGGAAACGCCGCCAGAACCGCCGGATCGGTTGTCGTGATTGTGTTCAGCGTAGTTCCGTCAAAGTTCAGCGAGTCCAGAACCACGTTGTTGAAGGCCAGCATGGTGACTTCCGCGAAGGAGGCCTTGAAGAGCGTTCCCTGCCAGGGAGCAAACGTAAAGCCCAGGCGTGGCTGCCAGTTGTTGTAGTCAGAAGAGCAGGCGGGAATGATCCCGTTGCCCTGGAAGCAGGTGCCGTCGGGTCCGTGGATCTTGCCGCCCTTGAATGCTCCAGCCTCGAGGTCATACCGTATGCCGGCATTCACCGTGAGCTTCTTGCCAATCTTCCACGTGTCCTGGAAATAGCCGCCGTAGATGTTGTCCTTGGAGGTTACCTCGCCGGGCCCGATGGCAAAAGTAAAGGATGTTGGTTTTCCAGTCTTGTCAGTCGTGTACTGCCCGAAGTGGAACTGAGGGAACAGCGAGTTCCATGGATAGTAGCTGATGTTAGCCCCCATCTTGAAGGTGTGGGCACCATGCGTCCATGTGAGGTTATCAATATATTGGTAGCGTTTTTGCAGTCCGCCCTGCGGGCAGCAGAAGTTCGCGCCGGAGATTGTCCCGTCTGCGTGGATTACGCCCGGCACGGTCGTTTTGTCGGGTGTCGACGTAATGAAGCGGAAGTACGAGAAGCGCGCTTCATTCACCAGCGTTGGCGTCAAACTGGAGACCAGTCCCACATTGGCGCCGGCCTCATGGGTCTGGGAAGACGTGAGATCGTCCGGTGTGACTGAATTGCTGGTTTGCACGATCAGGTTGTCCAGCAGAGTGCGCTCCACGTTATACCGAGCGGTCAGCAGGTGATTGTTGCTGATTTTGTAATCAATTTTGCCCGAATACAGCAGGTCATTGGTTGGAGACTGGAGCGCTATCGTGCCGGTGTCCGGGGTCAGAATCAATGGAAAGGCCTGTCGAGTGAGTTCATAGCTGCCAAACCAGAAGAGGTGGTCCTTGATGAAGGGGCCGCCAATGGTGAATCCGCCTTCCTTGCGGTGAAATGGCGCGCGGTCGCAACCATCAACACTGGTTAGGTTGCCGAGCGCATCAAAGTCACTGGCGGGGCAGTGTGGAGTTCCCGGAGGACCAACGGTGCCCGCCGGGATGGCGCTGCTGGACAATCCAAGATTATACAGAGGCTGGGCCGCCGTAAGGTTTCTGCCGCGGAAGTACATGTGGCCGTCGCCATGGACCCCATTGGTTCCCGATTTGGTAACGGCATTAATAATCAAGCCACCTGCCTGTCCGTATTCGGCGTTGTAGTTATTGGTAAGCACCTGGAATTCCTGAATTTCGTCCACCGATGCGCCCAGGCCGTCGCGTCCGGACACCAACTGGTCAGTAATATTCGCGCCATCCACGTTATAGAGATTTGCGCGGTTGTTGATGGAACCGGGCGCGATCAGGTCGCCGGTCAAGCTGCTGGTATCCATCTTCACGCCGGGCGCCGTCAAAGCGAGCTGCGCGTAATCGTTGGCGACGCCGCCGCCTCCGGCAAACGCAGGCAATCTTTCCATGTCCAGGTCTGTTACTGCTGTTGAGACATCTGTTTTTGTGGTTTCGATGAGTGGCGCTTCAGCTGTAACTTCGACCACTTCAGCTTTGCCGGCGGCGCCGAGCGAAACATTGACGTCACGCTGGTCTCCGACGTTTAGTTTCACGTCCTTGTATTCAGCAGGCGCAAAGCTGGCCGCCTCCGCTTTTACGTTATAAGAGCCCGGTTGCAGGTTAGGAATCGTGTAGTTGCCGCTGGAGGTCGTTTTAGCTGAATGGCTGACCCCGGTAGCGGTGTTCGTGGCAGTGACGGTCGCGTTGGGGACAACGGCGCCTTGCGTGTCCGTAACTGTACCGACAATGGTTGCACTCGCTGCACTTTGTCCAAATGCCAGCGAGGCCAGGCTTAGACACATCAGTAGAATTGAACAGTAAACAAACAAACGTCTCATACTCGCTCCTTAAGATGAACGCAAAGAAGATGAACGCAACAGATGACAAGAAGGCTGATGACACTACAAGGCAGGTTGGTGACACCTTTCTCCCGCACCTACGTAATGCAATCGAGAGGCCAGTACTAAAGGCGACGAAATTTTATATTTTGAAAGATCTTTGCGATCAATAGCTTCCAAGGAAAATGCTAAGGGCCTTTTGACCTAAGAAAAGAAGCAGGAATTCACCTTTCTACGAAAAATCATAAGCAGAGACACTGCTATATCCAAAATTCCGTAATTGGGAAGCCAGTGCAAAATTGGGGCAATTGTTGGCTTGATTGTTGCAGCAGGTTACTGGATTAACTACTCACCTCTGCCGCCTTTGCCTTCAAGGCGCGCAAATCCAGCTTTCCTGTACCTAGATATGGCAGCGCTTCCACGCGAAAGAACTGATTGGGTCGCGGCTTCCATAGCGGTGGCAGATCACTTTGCGCCAGCTTCTCCAACACTGGCGCGAGTTTCTGCTCCGGCAGCGTGTGCAGCACTATGATTCTTTCTCCCTTTTTCTCATCGGGCACGGCGGAAACCACAAAAACCTGCTCGGTTGCTTCCGCCAATTCATGCAGTTTCTCTTCAATCTTGATGTGCGGGACCATCTCGCCGCCAATCTTGCTGAAGCGTGTGAGCCTGTCCGTAATGCGAAGGAAGCCATCCTCTTCCATGGTGGCAATATCACCGGTAACGTACCATCCATCTTTCAGCACTTCCGCGGTTTTATCAGGACGTCCCAGATAACCCTTCATCACGTTGGGTCCTTTCACCATCAACATGCCCGGCTGATTGGGAGGAAGTTCCTGCATGGTTTCCGGATCAACGATGCGGACAACGACTCCGGGCAGCGGATGACCAATGGTTCCGCGCTTCGCGCCGATCTGGCGAAAGCCGGGCGCGCGGAAGTCGGGTCCATTCACCGCCACGACGGGCGAGCATTCAGTGCAGCCATAGCCTTCCAGCGGACGCACGCCAAACACATCCTCAAATGCCAGCGAAAGCCTTTCGGGCAACTTCTCCGCGCCAACCAGAACGTACTGCAAGCTGCCAAAATGCTCCGGCGAACAGCGCCGCATGTAGGCCTGGAGGAACGTTGGCGTCGCAACCAGGAAGGTGATGCGATAACGCGAGACAAGTTCGCTGATGGATTTCGCATCCAGCGGGTTGGGATGAAAAACAACTCCAATCCTGTGCACGGCGGCAAGCCAAAGCGTCACGGTAAATCCAAAAGAGTGGAAGAACGGCAGGATGCCCAGCAGTTTGTCCTGGCTGTCCAGCATGAACACCTGTGTAACCTGGCGGATGTTGGCAAGAATATTGTGGTGCGTGAGCATTACGCCTTTGGGATCGCCGGTGCTGCCGCTGGAGAAAATGATGGTCGCCAGATCGTCAGTCGTGGAGGGCCGCGCACCCACGGCTTTTTTCAACAGCCGAAATGGCAGCGCCCAGGCTAAGAAAAGTGCTGCCAGTTTTTCACCCAGCTTCGGTTGATTCAGAACTTCTTCCAGCAGCAACGTTTGTGCAGGAATCTGGATATTGGGAACTCGCTCCAGGAAAGCTTTTGACGTCACAACCGTCTCAAGATTGCACTGGCGGGCGCAGGATGCTATGACTTCGTTATTGGCCGTGTAATTCAGATTCACGGGAACGCGGCTGAGCAGCGTTGCTGCATAGTTCACCAGCGCTCCGCCGACGGATGGCGGCAACAAAATTCCCACCATCTCCTGGTCCTTCCACAACGGGCGCAGCCGCCGCGCTACAAAAATCGTTTTCACCAGCGTGCCGCCAAAGGTAATTTTCGGCACGCGTCCATCGGCTGCCGCAAAACGTCGCGCGCGTCTGCGGCCGCTGCGCACGAATGCCCGGTCCAATGTGCGATCTGACTGGCGGTCGGTTTCGAACGCGGTAGCCTGCAACTCCTCCACCGCCCGGCGCAGTTGAAACGCGCTCGCCGTCGCCGGCAATGGTTTCCCAAAACTTACCGTCACCGGATATGGAATGCGTTGCGGTATCTTCCACAAAAAACGGTTGCGCTCAAAACTGAAGATGCTTCCCCAAACCCCATACAGGTTTATGGGAACGATGGGTGCATCCACCCCTTTCATGATGCGCTCCATGCCGCGCCGGAAAGGCAGCATCTGTCCTGTGCGGGTGATCTGTCCTTCGGCAAAGATGCAGACAATTTCACCATTGCGAATTGCGTCACTGGCAGTGCGGAGAGAGCGGATCATGTCGCGCGGCCGAAACTCGCTGGAAATGGGGATCGCGCCCATCATGCGCGCAAATGGCTTGATGACGGGGTTGTCGTAAATTCCTTTGAACATCACAAAGCGGATGGGACGGTCCGTGGATGCAACCAGCAGCAGCACATCCACAAATGACATGTGATTGGAGACAAAAAGCGCGCCGCCTTTTTCCGGAATGTTGTCACGGCCGATGAGGCGAATGCGATAGATCGTATGCGTGACGACCCACAAGATCAGCCGCAGAAACCAGTCAGGGAGGAGCACCAATACATAGATAGTACCCGCCAGCGTGATGGCCGCGCCAATCAGGAACACGCCTTGCGCGCTCAGATGTCCCCAGCGCGCCAGCAGGTAATACACTCCAGAAGCTGCAGGCACCCCCAGGAAGGAAAGCAGATTCCCGGCGGCAATGATCCCGCCCTTCATGTCGGGCGCAGGACGATGCTGGATCAGAGCATTTACCGGCACGGCAAAGAATCCGCCAAACAAACCCAGGATGGCCAGCAGGGTTCCGGCAGCAGCGAAAGAGTGCGACATCCCGCCAACCAGCGCCGCCATCACTGTCATGCCCAGCGCGCCCAGGGGAATGAGCCCGTACTCAATCTTGTTGCCGGAGAGATAGCCGGCAATTGCGCTGCCCGTGCCAATGCCCAGCGCCGTTCCCGCATGCAGGACGGAATTCTGTCCCGGCGCAAGATGAAACACGTCAGTGCCATACACCAGAACGGTTTGCAGAAACAGCGTGCCCAGAAACCAGAAATAGGTATTTCCCAGAATGGCCAGAAACAGGGGCCGATCAGCGCGGATGACTCTCACTTGCTGCCACAGGTCGCCGAGAAAGTTCAGCCGAAATTTCTTCGAAGGCGCTGCGGCAGGATACCGGCCAATCAGCAGGCTCGAACAAAACCCAACAACAGCCAGGCCAAGGAGGATAACGCCAGCGTAAACTTCGCGGCCACGAAAGCGATCGGCGAACTGTGCCGCGGAAATCATGCCTGTGATGATGGCCAGAAATGTTCCCAGCTCCAGAATGCCATTGCCCCAGGAAAGCCATTTTTCCGGCAGGATTTCAGGCAATAATCCATACTTTGATGGTCCGAAAAGCGCCGCCTGTGTCGCCAGAAGAAACAGCGCCGCCAACTCCAGCGGCTGGGACCGCAATGCCAGCGCGACCACGGCCAACGACATCGCGCCGATCTCAATCACCTTGGTGGAAACTGTGACTCGCCGTTTGCTGAACCGGTCAGCCAGAAATCCGCCGGCCATGCTGAACAGCAGAAAGGGCGCGGCTAGAAACAGCGGGATGACGGAAACCAACCAGTCGCGCCGCTCGCGCAGCATGTCATTGGATAAAACGATGTACAGCAGCAAGTATTCGAAAGCGTTGAGGCTGAACGCGCCCTGAAACTGGGTAACAATCAACGCCCAGAAACTGCGTCGCCACTTCGGCTCAGAGGACATGGATTTGCCGGAAGGATATAACAGCTCGGCGCTTCTAGCCAGAGGCAGATGCGATCTTTGATCTTTAATTTCAGATTTTTGATTGAAGTGCTTCGTACCCCACCCACAAAAAGACCTCGTGTTACCATGGTACATATGTACCAAAATAAAAAGAGCGTTGAAGGTCTGAAAACGATTGAACGAGTGCAGACCGGAGTGCGTGTGGAGAAGCATCTGCTGAAGGTGATGAAAGCGGTGTCTGAGTATCACGATATGTCATTGGGAGACCTGATCGAAGGCATTGTGCTGCACGCATTTGAAGGCAAGTGTGCTTTTGGCGCTGAATCCATGAAACGAATTGCCGAATTCAAGAAAATCTATGGCCTGGAACTCGACGCAGGCGACAGCCACAAAATGGTCGAGCGGCCGCCCGGGAGAAAGCGATGATCAATAGCCGAACATCCATCCGCCTGTTGCGGATTGTGCTCGGAGTAGTGTTGTGCGCCTATAGCATTGAGCTGGTCATAGGGCATTTGCATTCTCCGCATTTTAGCCACATATCCATCTTTCTTCTGGTCCTCGGAATTGCAGAAGCCGTCGCGGCGGTGCTGTTCCTGCTGGGACACCGCTTCGGCGGCCCATTGCTGCTGGTTACCTTTGCTCTGGCAGCCGCCTTCCATTTACTTCACGGGGACATTCGAAGCCTAGGCACGCTGGCGATTTACGCCGCATCGGTGCTGGCGGTAATGACCAACAAATGAGAACTACAGGATCATTCCGCCGCATTTAATTGGTCTCCGTTCCAATTTGCAAATACCGTGTTGGTGTAGTCCCGAGCTGTCTGCGGAACATTGCGATAAATGCGCTGGTGCTGTTGTATCCCGCTTCCAGAGCGGCCGCGGTCACTTTTTCTCCGCGTGCAAGCATTTGCATTCCGTGCAGCAGGCGCAGTTGCTGACGCCACTTGGCGAAACTCATCTTCGTTTCTTCGAGGAACAAGCGTTGAATCGTCCTTTTACTTGCGCCGCAGTCCTTGCATAGCTTCGCCAGAGTCCTCTGATCGGCAGGGTCCGTCAACAGAGGCCTCACCACTCTCGCCGCACGTGAATCGGCCGGGTGGGGCAATTGCAATGGCACGCATTCCACTGCTTTCAGTTGGTCGAGAATCATTTCGAGAACCCGCCGTTCCATAACAGCTCTCCTGCTCAACCTGGAAAATTTGCAGGCATGGAGTATCAATTCCCGCAGGAGTGAGGAAACGTTCATGACAAAACATTTCGGAGGAAGAGAGCGGCAAAGCTTTGGCAGAAAGTAGAGAGTCCGCATGGAAACCCTTCCGCACATGGCTACAGAGTGCGGCGTGTTCGCAGGAATCCACACGGCCCGCAACGGCGGCACCACCCACACGCCCTCTCTGGTGCGGACGGTCATGACTCCGGCGGACGCAAACAGCAGTTGATCTTCAGGATGGGAGTGTTCCGGGATGAGGTGCCCGTCTTCAAGGTCTGCCGCGACGCTGGCGGCCTCAGAGAGAAGTCGGCCGTTCCGGGCAGAAAGTATGCTATGGCACTTGTGCGACATTTCTTGTCACTTTAGCGAGAGGAGTTGCGCCCGGCAAGTGGTATTTTTGCGGCCTGCAAACAACTTGTGCGGAGGGACACATGCTGGACTCAGGAAAAATTGTCGGATTTGTTCCTACAACCGACTATGACAAAGCCCGCGCGTTTTATGAAGGTAAGCTTGGATTTGAGTTTGTGAGCCTCGATCAGTATGCGCTCGTCATGAGTGTGGGTGGGCACACGGTTCGGATCTCCAAAGTGCCGAATTTCAAGCCACTCCAGGGCACCATCCTTGGCTGGGAGATGAAGGACATCAAGAAAACCGTTCTATGGCTCAGAGACAGAGGAGTGAATCCGGAGAAATATCCGTTTGTTCAAGATAAAGAGCTGGGAATCTGGACAACGCCCAATGGCGACAAAGTGGCATGGTTCAAGGATCCGGATGGCAATATTCTTTCTGTGGGCCAGCATCACTAGAGGGAGCCCGGTCCGCTAATCATGCGCGGTGACGGATGGTGTGAGGTCACTAGTCTTCGGGTATTGATAATCCGATAATTTGGCGATTTGAAAATCACAGGTCTGGGTTCGCAGTGACTCTAGCCGGTCAGTTTATCGCTTCGATCCGGCGGGTTATCGGTCTTGAATAAGGTTTCAAAAACTTCACGGAGCTTGTCCGTTGCCTGCTTGGAAAACATACCAGCAAGACCAGCAACGGCGCCGATGCCATAGGGGCTAAGAGCATCGGCCCCCGTAGAAGCACCGATCAGGCCGCCGCGTACAGCGAAATAAACCATGAGCGCGAGCGCGATTCCTATGAACGGCCGGAGGACATACCACCACGCCCAACTGGCATAGCAGCGACGGTTGCCTACAAAGTCGGCGAACGAAGTGGCGGCATGGACATAGCTGCCGAGGCCGCCGGCGAGAACCACAATCAGCAGGTAGCGTATTTCCAGCGTGACCGAAATATGGAACTGGTTCCAGAACAGGGCCACTGTTTCGGCTGCAGTTTGCGTACTTTTCTCCGGCCAGATCTTGATCAGCAAATAAACCAGCAGCACATTGAGAGCCATCATGTAAATGCCAAAAAGCAGGCGCGTGCCTTTGGTCATTGGTTTGGCGATCGAAAAGTCTTCGATTGGCGGCTCTGGAGCTTTGGCTGGAGCGGCCGCCGCTGCAGAGAGTGCAGAACTCGCATCAGTTGCCATGTTCATTTCTCCTTATTCCTGGCGACGATGAACCAAGTCGCTCATCGTATTTATCCACTAACGTGAACTCGACTTCTTTACTTGCGAGACCTTGCTTTTGTTCAGAGCCAAAACTTCTTGAGGGCAGGGTTCGTGCAGGAGTTGCTGGCAGTTTTGGCGATTCAGTTCTTTGGGGCCCCTTCCATTCGCTATCTGCCTCTGGGCTTCACGTAAAACAAGTGATAACGGCGCGGGATGCGCGTACAGCTTCCAGTCTGCCGCCAAGGTGTAGAGTGTATTGCCGTCCGGACTATACGCGAGTGCCTTGAGGACTTCTTTTCCAGCGTACAGAGTCGTTTGCTCTTCACCTGACTGCAAATTCCAAAGGATGATAGTGCCGCTTGGTCCGGGACCAGCGACGGTTTTCTTGTCGGGACTGATTGCGACGCCCAGCCAGTCGGCGCCGGTCAGGCCTCCAGGCAGGGATCTCCATCGTTTGGCCGCAGTCTCCCACACCCACATACCCGCGTTCGCTGGTGCAACCAGGTGACGGCCATCGGCAGTGAAAATAACGCTGTAAGCAGTGGCATCGGCGTTGAGCTTTGGCTGTTGGTCAATGAATTTAGGCTGCGAGGACGAAATGTCCCAAAACTCCATCTGGTTTCCAATGATGACGAGCCGATGCCCACCGGGAGCAAACGCAACATCCCCGACGCGCCCTCCATTTTTAGGCTTTATGGGCGCAGTCAAGGGCGCACCCGACCGAGCATCCCAAACCTGGGCGAGATTGGTACTCGATGTGGCCAAACGCTTGCTATCCCCGCTAAAGACGGCCCCGAGCGCTTCTCCCGGGGAGCGCCCATCAACCCCGGGCTCGGGTATTCGTGTAAATCGCTCCTTTCGGGTCGCGATATCCCAAACCTTAACCGAACCATCGGAGCTGGCACTGGCAAGAAGCTGGCCATCAGGACTGAATTCGAGGTCTTGAATGGTCAGCGACTGTTGTCCAAGCTCCGCCAGATGTTGGCCCGTGTGGCGGTTCCACAGATGTACGCTGTTGTCTATTGTGGCGATGGCAACCAAGTCTCCATCCGGACTGAATGCGGCCATGCTGAAAGAGGCTTCGTGATCGTAGAGTGTCTGCGGAGGATGCAGGTTTTTGCTGTCGAAAATCTTCAATGAGGACAGACTGGCTAAGGCCCGCCGGCCGCCATCCGGGCTGAAAGCCACTGCGGTCCAGCCGCTGCCTAAAGTCGAGCTCCCAGAAGTGGCATTCCAAAACCTCACATCCTGCTTTCCCGGTTCCGGAGTGGCACCCAATCCCGGCCGCAGAACAAGCGTGCTACCATCCGGGCTGAAAAATAATGATGGAGAAAACGGCCGGAATTCGCTTGGCAGGGCAATCGGAATCGGAGCACTATCGTGATGAGCAAGATTCCACAACTTCACCTGCGTTCCTCCATCATACGTAGCCGCGCGAGATCCGTCCGGGCTGATCGCCAGGTATCGCGCAGAGTTATCGGTAAAGGATGCCAGTGCGCTTAAAGACTTGGTATCAAAGAGGGTGATGGAACCGCCAGTTGATCTCACAGCTATATGATTTCCATCGGTGCTCGCCGTAAGCATCGAGGCTGAAGAAGTGGCAATGCTCTGTTCCTGACCAGTGGTCATATCGCGGAAATTAATGCTCTTAGGGGTTAAATAGACGAGCCGCCGGCCAGATTCGATAAGCACAGGATTCCTACCGGAGAGCGTAGTAAGGCTCTTTCCAGAAAGGTCCCAGAAACGAATCGTCGCGTCGCTGCATCCTGCGATCACTGACTGCCCGTCTGGCGTGAGAGCAAATTGCTGGACGAAGGACTTGCCGCACGGAGAGAGCCGCGCGACCTCCTGGAAGGTCTTGGAATTCCATACTCGCAGGTCACCGAGGTTCGCGCAGACAATCGAATCGCCA
Source organism: Candidatus Angelobacter sp. (assembly GCA_036518395.1). Lineage (GTDB taxonomy): Bacteria > Acidobacteriota > Terriglobia > Terriglobales > Acidobacteriaceae > Angelobacter. The sequence goes on from DATDNH010000109.1 coordinate 26,436, forward strand.
TTGCTGCTGAACACAATGGCCGGTGACGCTGTACATTGAATTCCGGCGAATGCATTAAGTTCCTTTCCGGAAGTTGCGTCCCAGACCCTTATGGTGTTATCTGTTCCGGAAGACACGAGCAGATTTCCGTTAGGGCTAAATGCCATTGTGCTCACCGGTTTCGAATGGCCGGGACGCATGAGTTCGATTGGGTTAATCAGAATTGTTCTTCGCAGTGCTTCTTCCACGTCTGGCAGGACAGTTCCATCTTTTTCAAGGGTGATGCGGGCAGCTTCCGAGGCAAGCAGTATGCTGGTGTCGCGCGATCCGCCGTCAGTAAGCGCCACAAGAGCCTCCGCCGCCATTTGTTGCGACCGGGCCAGTCGAGCCTGTTTGGCTGCTTCCCGGGAAGCCTCCTCTGCTTTTGTCTCGTTGAAAGCTGCGTATGCCGATGCATCGATCGCCTTGCTTCTTGCATCTTCGGCTTTTTGCTCATTGTCTTGAGCTTTATTCTTTTGCAGAGTGGCGTCTTTCGCAGATGCGTTCGCTTGAATCTGCAGGCGCCACGCATATGCCGCCGTGATGACAGCCACAAGGAACAAGATTGCCAGCGCGAATGACAAGCGGCGGAAGCGGTTTGCATTTTTCCGTTCCGCCTCGGCTTCGGCTTTTTTCGCGTACTCGACCCTTTGCTGCTCCTGCTGATAGCGCGCCCTCCACTCCAGGATTGCCTGACCTAACACGTCGTGAAAGATTTCGTACCGTTCCGGCTGAGACAATCGGCGAAGCAGGTGTGTACGGGGATCAGCAAGTTTCTCCAGCAGCGGCTTCACCTCCTCCGCAGAATATTCGGCGAAAGCCACGAGGTCCGCGGTCTCGTGGGCGATTTTGGAACCTCGGGGCGTGACCAGGTAGCGGAACATGTTGGCGCACATCTCCTGCTGCGGGCCCGTAAGGCTGCTGAGCACGTTATCGAGATGACTTTGGACAATCTGTTTGGCGCCACCAAGCTGCCGGAGAGTTGCGACCCGAAGCTTGCTGGAGCCAGCCTTCATTTCTTCCGTCCACAAGCGCGTCATCACAAGTTGCAGGAAAGCCGTTTCTATCCGGTCACCGTTTTCCATTACTTTGGCCTGGCCGGTGCCCTGGGAGTCGCTCAAATTCACCTCGCCTGCGCGAACCTGGCCAAGAATTTCTTGCACCAGTTGATCTTCCACCAGCACCGGTCCACCATTGCTTTGCGCCTGGTTATAGACATCCAGCGGTTTGCGGATTGCGTCCTCAGCGGCTGCTGAGGTGAGGTGGTCAAGTCGGTACGTATTGCCCAGCAAATTCGGGATCCTGCGTTGGAACCGATCCAGCCGCGAAAGCCAGTCGTCCCGCATTGCAATCATGAATCCCAGTTCGGCCTGGGTTTGATTTACGGCACTGGCAAACTCACCATCGAAATTTGACCGATCATTGTTTTCCGGATGATAGAGAAAATATTCTTCGAACTGATCCAGCAGTATGAGAAGAGCGCAGCCGGATTCTTTGGCCAGACTGGTCAGAAACTTGCCAAGAGACTTTTTAATGTCTACCGACGGACGCTGGGTTGTGCTCCGGGCAACTGCATCGAGACACTGAACCTTGAGTTTTTCGGTAAACGAAGGGTCCTGCCACTGATTAAAGTACACCACGGTTGTGCGTTCCGAGGATTGAAGGTAAGGCATAACACCGGCCCGGAGGATGGAGCTTTTGCCGACACCACTGGCGCCATAGACCACCGTCAGAGGGGATGCATACAGATTGGAAGAGATGATGCGCTGTTCCCGTTCACGGCCGAAGAAGAATTGCCGGTCGTCTTCCGTATACGGTTGCAGCCCGACATAGGGGCAAGACGTCTGCGCCATAATCAATCTCCTATCGCGCGCCGTGTCTGCTCTATCGCAGCGGTGAACTCATCGAGCGTCAGATCGTAGATGGTGACGTTCTTGTTCTTCCAAAGCGTTCTTTCCAGTTCAGATGGATTGAGCTGCACAGACCACGAGCGCTTACCTTCCTGGGAGGCAGATGAACCGCGCTTCAGGCTGTTCAAAACGACACGGAGATTCCAATCACGCAAACTGTATCCCAGGAACAAAAATCGCCGGTTGCGGAAATATTCAATAAAACTCGAGGGGACGGCGGCGCTTCTGGTCATTCGGGAAAGAAATTCGACGTAATCTTCTTCTGTAATTACGAAGTTGTCCCACTCGTCAGTTCGTGGATCGATGGTGCCATGCATCTTGTAGATGACCGTAGTCTTCGTCAGGTCGATGTCGAGTTTGTTTGCTTCAACAGGCGTAGGCTCCGTTGCGCCGTGTGGCCACCACAACAGTGCGTTGGCAAAATCCGGCCGGTCAGCAGGATAAACAACCAGATCGTATGGCTTACCGGCTTTCAGGAATGCCTGCTCAAGCAGAGTGTCATAATTGGTCACAACAATGACCTGCGAACTGGGTATGCCAGCAATAAAGTGATGAAGCGGACCCGGCTGGTAAGACCGGTTCAACAGATCACGCAGGTGATAACGCAACTCTTCCCGATCACCCTGAACCTCTACGTAATACGAGCACACTTTGGCCAAGTCGCCTCTCTCCCAGTCTTCTTTGGCAGGAAAGTTCGAGGCTGTCGCCAGATAAGCGGAAAGGTCCCATCCACTTGGCAGGAATTTTGGATCTCTGGGATTGAACTTGGCTCCAGCTGGGCGACCGACAAAAGAGGCTCCCGCACCCAGAAAAGGGATCACCTGGCCTCTTTTCCACGCACCCCAAATGATTTCGTAGGGCACATTGGCAGTTTCTTGCGTAACTGGCGAAGAAGCCATAAACAAATCTCCTCGACCAGCCGTCAACACGCAAAAACGCCCTGGTCTACACAAAACGGAAGCAGATTGGAGCCCGGATCACGGCCGGTCAGGGAACGACTAACACCCCGGGCCAGCGCTCGGTATTAATAACGTAAGTGAGGCAGTTCACCCTATTGTGTAGTGCTGTAGAACGGAAAACTGTTACAACTAATTTTCGCCTTAGGATGAGGTTTTCAGAGGGTTCAGTCGTGGAGCAGGAAAAGCCCGCTATTTTTTCATTTACACGTCAGCGAGGCCGTACCGTTGATTGGCATTTTTAGCTTGTTCGTTCCTGCGGCGGTAACCGTAGCTGGATTCGCCGAAGCGTTCTTGCACGTAGCCACTCCATAGTCTACTCCCTGAGTATTTCCAATAGTGACGTTCCCAGGATCTGAAACTGACCATGTCAAGTCCAGTCTTGGAGCGCCCGGAGTAGGCGGGCAAGACGCTGGAGGCATGTCCAGAGCCACAAAAGAGATCTGATTACCAGGAGGAGCGGCGGAATGGTCAGCGGTTGCCGTTTGCGGCGCAACCTTCAGACCTACGGCCACCGAACAGTCCGGCGGGGCGGTGCCTCCGCAGCCCGCATGGAAAACGACCACCAGCAGGGAAAGAAACAGCAGACAAAAGATTAGGAATGCATTCCTGGCGTTCAGTCTGGTCATAATTCACCGGCGGGCGATGGCCTTCCCTGAATGGCCGCCAAGAAATGGTCGCCTGAGAATTCGATGAAGGAGTTACTCCGTTTGTTGGCTGATATTCAGCAGGACGCCGACGCTGGCCAGCATCACGAACAGTGATGAGCCGCCGTACGAGATGAACGGCAGTGGGATGCCTTTGGTGGGAAGCAGCGCCAGCACAACGCTGATGTTGAAGAATGCCTGGACCACGACCATGACCGTAATGCCGACGGCGAGAAAGCGTCCAAAAAGATCGCGCATGCGAAACGCAGCACGGAATCCGCGATAGGCAAGTACGGCGAACAGCACCACGATCGCCACCGCGCCAATCAGGCCTAACTCTTCCGATACAACTGCATAAATAAAGTCCGTGTGTGGCTCGGGCAGATAAAAGAGTTTCTGCTTCCCTTCCATCAATCCCATGCCCGTGACTCCGCCCGTCCCGACCGCGATGAGCGACTGGGCCACGTGAAAGCCCCGGCCTTGGGGATCGGCCCAGGGATGAAGAAAGACCCAAATCCGGTCACTCCGCCACGCAACGTGAAACAGCAGGTAGTAAAGCACGGGAAGAATTGCCAGGAACCCGTATCCGAAGTAGCGCAGCCTCATGCCTGCCGCATAGAGAATGGCGGCGGTAACGATCAGGCAGACCATCGCGGTGCCCAGGTCCGGCTGCTTCACGATCAGTGCGGCAAACAAAGCGGCTGGAATGATTGCCGGTAGGAGTGTGTGGCGCCAATCGTCAATGGATTTGGTGCGGCTTTCCAGAAAAAAAGCCAGGAATAGGATCAAGGCAAGCTTCGCCAGTTCCGAAGGTTGAAAGGAGAGTACCCCCAAGCGCACCCAGCGATGCGTATTGTGAGAGCGATCAAGGAAGAAGACGGCCAGCAGCAGGAGGGTGCTGATGGCAAGCAAACTAAAAACGATGGCAGGCCGCTTCAACTGGCGGTAATCCAGCTTCATCAGCAGGGTCATGGCGACGAGGCCCGCCACAGCCCATCCAAGCTGCCGCCACAGAAAATGATAGGCTGACCCAAAGCGCTCGTCGGCCATGACGGCTGACGCGCTGAAAACCATCACCACGCCGATCACGACCAGCACCAGGGTCGAGCCAAATAACCACTTGTCAATGCCCGCGCGTTTTGCCACTTATTTGGACTCTCCCATGCTAACCGGCTGCTTTTCCGCCAGCGCATGCACCAGTTGCTTGAAGATGCGGCCGCGCTGCTCGTAGTTTTCAAACTGATCAAAGCTGGCGCAGGCCGGCGCGAGCAGCACGATGTCACCGGAAGCAGCAGCATCGGAAGCCTGGCGGACGGCGTGATCCAGCGTTCCGGAATAAACAAGTCGTGTTGCGCCTTTGATCTGTTCGGCAATTTTTTCCGTGGCCGCGCCGATCAGATACGCAGCTTTTGCTCGCTCGCGCAGCAGCGGAACCAGCACAGTGTAGTCACTGCCTTTGTCCTTGCCGCCAAGAATGATGTGAATGTTTCCGGGAAAAGATTCCAGCGCCTTGATGGTGGCATCAACATTTGTTGCCTTGGAATCGTTGTAATAAGACACCCCATGAATCGTGGCGACCGGCTCCAGCCTGTGCTCCACTCCTTGAAATTCAGCCACCGCCTGGCGCACCTGCTGCGCCTGACAACCCGCGACCATGCTCACGCACACTGCGGCCAGCACATTTTCCAGATTGTGTGCGCCCTTGAGCTGGATATCGGTGATGGGGAGCACTGAAGTGTCCTGGCCTGGGCTGCGGAAAATAATCTGGCCGTCGCGTACATAAGTTCCGTTTTCGACCGGCTGCTTGCGACTGAACCAGAAAGCCGATCCTTTGATTTTATCTTTCAATGCCACGGAGGTTGGATCGTCGGCATTCAGCAGGCCAAAATCGCCAGCCTGCTGATTTTCAAAAATTCTGGCCTTGGCATCGATGTAGGCCTGAAAAGTGCGATGGCGATCAAGATGGTCAGGAGTGATGTTCAGGATCGTGGCAATCCAGGGCCGGAACTGCTCGATAGTTTCAAGCTGGAAGCTGGAAATTTCCAGCACCAGCAGATGCTCCGGCGAGGATTTTCCCGCGAGCGAGATCACTGGCGTCCCTATATTGCCGCCCACCAGAGTTTTTTTTCCGCTTTTGCTCAGGATTTCGCCGACCAAAGTTGTTGTCGTGGTCTTTCCATTCGAGCCGGTAATCGCAATCACTTTGCCTTGAAGAAAGCGGAACGCAAGTTCGACTTCGCCAATCACTGGAATCCCCATCGCGCGCGCATGCTGAAGCTGAGGCTGGTCTGAGGGAACGCCGGGGCTTACCACGATCAAGTCCTGATCGCGAAAAGTACGCTCGCTGTGCTGTCCGGTCTCGAGCGGAATGCCGCGATCCAGCAGCGCGGGAAGCTCTTTTTCCAGTTGTGCTTCTGATTTTGTGTCAGAAACCGAGACGCGGGCGCCGTGGTCCTGGAGAAAAAGCGCAGCAGCAACGCCGGAGCGTCCCAACCCCACCACCAGAACCCGTTTATCTTTCAACTCCATTCAATTCATTGTGCCATGAATGCGAGTGCCTGGAGCATTTTCGTGGCTGCTGTAATCTTTCCTGATAATGTTTCGCCCATCCGGAGAAGCAATCAGAAGTCAGAAGTCGGTAGTCAGAAGTCAGTAGTCAGTAATCTGCTAATTGCTATTTGCCAATTGCCATTTGCTCGTATCACCGCAACTTCAGCGTGGTCAGTGCAAAAAGTGCAAACACCAGAGAAGCAATCCAGAAGCGAATGATGATTTTTGATTCCGACCAGCCCATCAATTCGAAATGATGATGAATGGGCGCCATCTTGAAGATGCGCTTCTTGCGTAACTTGTAAGAGCCCACCTGCAAGATGACTGAAAAAGCTTCGATCACAAAAATCCCGCCGATAAAAGGCAGCAGCAATTCCTGCTTGATGATCACGGCGACCGTAGCAATAGCGCCGCCAAGAGCAAGTGAGCCGACATCGCCCATGAAAATCTCCGCCGGGTGCGCGTTGTACCAAAGGAAGCCGATGCTCGCGCCCACCATGGCGCCACAGAAGATCGTCAGCTCGGCGACCTGAGGCATGATCTGCAGTTCCAGATACTCAGCCAGTTTGGCGTGGCCGCTGACGTAGGTCAGCACGGTCAACGCTCCGGCAGAAATCACGGTGCACCCGATGGCCAGCCCGTCCAGACCGTCAGTCAAATTCACGGCATTGCTGGAACCCACAATCACGAGCATGACGAAGGCCACAAAGGGAGCAAACGCCAGAGGCCATAAATGCGGCGAATTTCGCAGAGCGTCGAACACCAGGTCAGGTCGAATATTTTTGAAAAATGGGACCATCAGGTGAGTGGAGTAGTGAGTCGTGGCAGCGAACGCTACTAATACAACCCCCACCAAAGCGGCGGCAGCGAATTGCAGGAGCAGCTTATTGCGGGCGGTCAGGCCGAGGTTTCTTCGGTTCACCACTTTCAGATAGTCATCGGCGAAGCCGATGGCGCCGAATGCCAGCGTGGAAAAAATCGCCAGCCAGATAAACTTGTTCGATAGATCAGCCCAAAGGATTGTAGGCACCACGATGGCGATATTGATCAGCACACCTCCCATCGTGGGCGTGCCGGCTTTTTTCTGGTGGGCTTTGGGGCCTTCCTCGCGGATGTACTGGCCTATCTGGAAGTCGCGCAGCCGCTTGATGATCGCCGGCCCGACGATCAATCCCATAAACAGAGCTGTGAGGCTCGCGAACGCCGTGCGAAACGTTACATAGTGGAAAATACGAAACGGAGAAAAATGCCTGGAGAGTTGTTGGAACAGAAGCCAGTAGAGCAATATTCCTCCGCTAATCGATTCCTAACATGCTGCCGCATCCTGAAGGCTCATACCCTGGCTCATGCCAGGGACAATACCCTTACTAATACCCTCTTTTAAGGGTACTACCTTTATTCCTGTATTCCTGCAACCGGTCAAGTGCTCTTTCCAGTTTCACACCCCGTGAGGCCTTGAGCAAGACTGCATCGCCGGGACGCAACTCTTTTGCCAACAACTCACCTGCCTGCTCGGGTGTCTCCACGAATTCGGCTTTTGCACCCCCGGCGGCTGCGCCTTCCACCAGAGATTTAGCCAGCCCCCGGACCCCGACGATCCAGTCCAACTTCTTCTGCGCCGCGTAACAGCCGGCCTCACGATGCAGCTTTTCTCCCCCAGGCCCAAGCTCCAGCATTTCCCCGGCGACAAGAATGCGTCGCTGTGCCGCCATGCCGGTCAGAGAATCAATCATCGCGTGGAGCGCTTTGGGATTGGAATTGTAACTGTCATTCACGATGGTGGCGCCGTTGATCTGCAGCATTTGGCCGCGCTTGTCACCTGGCTGAATCTTGCTCAGAGCGGCGGCAGCGATCGAAGGTGGAATGGCGCGTTCCAGCGCGGCAGCCGTGGCGGCAAGCGCGTTGTAGATATTGTGTTCACCCAGCAGAGGGAGCGTCACAGGTTCGCGCACACCATCAATGACCAGCTCAAAGCTGGACCCTTCGGCGCCCAGCAGGCGGATATTCTGCGCGCTGATGTCCGCTGCACGGTGGAGACCAAAGGTGACAACCTTGCCATGGAAGTCGCGGCCGAATTGGCACACGTAATCGTCGTCCGCGTTCAGAATGGCCGTTCCTCCCGGATGCAGAGTCTCAATGATCTCGTACTTGGCGCGCGCGATATCAGCCAAAGAATGAAAAAACTCCAGATGCACGGGCGCCACGCAGGTTACGATAGCCAGATCATGGTGGGCCAGTGCGCCCAGCGCCCGTATCTCGCCCAGATGGTTCATTCCCATTTCGACGACCGCAACATCATGCTCCGGCTCCAGCTTGAGCAGTTGCAGCGGCAGCCCAATGTGGTTGTTGAGATTGCCAGTGCTTTTCAACACGCGAAAACGAGTCATCAGCAGGTGAGCGAGGATTTCTTTGGTGGTGGTCTTCCCTGCTGATCCCGTCACCGCCAGGAGTGGTTTGGCCCAGAGCCGGCGCGCCGCCGCGCCCAGTGATTGCAGCGCGCGCAAGCTGTCGTCCACCACGAGCAGCCGTTTGGGATCGACAGAAATCTCTTTATCTTTCTGCGCAATCGCAGCAACTGCTTGTTTTTCCAGCGCCGCAGCAACGTAATCATGGCCATCGAAGCGCTCGCCCTGAAGAGCTATAAAGAGGTCGCCGGCATTGACGGTGCGCGAATCAATGGAGTACCCGGTGCAAAGGAGTTCCTGGTTGAAGTCGCCTTTAGCAGCGGTGAACTCGGCAATGCGCCACAGTGGTAATTTCATCTTTCGTCTTCCTTGCTCTGTTGTAGCGCTTTCTGCGCTACGGCGACATCATCGAAGGGGAATGTACCTTCGCGCGTGATCTGGACTTTTTCGTGTCCTTTGCCCGCGATCAAAACGATATCGCCCACCCTGGCTTCCGCAAGTCCAATGCCAATCGCCTTGCGGCGATCGGGTTCCACGGTAAATTTTGTTCCGCTGCTGCGCAAGCCGGGCAAAGCATCTTCAATGATCTTGAGCGGATCTTCACTCCGTGGATTGTCTGAGGTCAGGACAACAAAATCACTCCCCTTTCCGGCAGCCTCGCCCATCAGCGGGCGCTTACTGCGGTCGCGATCACCGCCACAGCCGAAGACAGTAATCACGCGACCACGAGCGCCGGAGCGTCCGGCGAAGTCGTGGGCAATCGAGGTCAGGTTGCGCAATGCATCGTCAGTATGGGCATAATCCACGACCACAGTAAACGCCTGCCCGCAATCTACGCGCTGGAAACGTCCGGGAACCTGCTCGAATCGAGCCACTGCCTGGGCAATCTTCTGCAGCGGGCAGCGACGCGCCCACGCTGCGGCCGCAGCGGCCACGATATTGTAGACATTCACACGCCCGATCAACGCTGAGCGGATGTTCACGGCGCCCTGGGGAGTGTGCAGATCGAATTTCGTCCCCTGCGGCTGAAGGTCGATATTGCAGGCCTGGAATTCTCCGCGAGTGATGCCGTAGCTGATCAGTTCTTCGCTTTTATTCCGGCTCACGCTCAACAGGGCGCTGCCATATTCGTCGTCTGCATTGATCACCGCCGCGCGCGGCGGTCTGGCTCCTGCGCCTTCGAACAGCATGCGCTTGGCGGCGAAGTAGCTCTGCATATCTTTGTGATAGTCGAGATGGTCGCGCGTGAGATTCGTGAATACCGCGACATCGTAATGCATTCCAAAAACGCGGCCCTGCTCCAGCGCGTGAGATGAAACTTCCATCACCAGATCGCTGGCGCCCCCGGCAACGGCTGCGGCAAAGAGCTGATTCAATTCCAGCGACTCCGGCGTAGTGTGGGGCGCAGCCAGAGTCTGCCCCGCAACGTGGTATTCGATTGTGCCGATCAAGGCAGATTTGTTTCCGCAAAAATTCAGAATGGATTCGATCAGGAACGTGGTTGTAGTTTTACCGTTGGTTCCCGTCACGCCAATCGCTTTCAGCTTTTCTGCCGGATGGCCGTAAAAATTTGCGCTCAACTGCGCCAGCGCGCGGCGTCCGTGCGGTACCACGGCCCACGAAATCTGTGGCCGGGGCGATTCAGTGTTGGAATCGCTAACAACAGCGATTGCGCCGCTCTTTATTGCTGCATCGATGTAACGGTTACCGTCAGTCGCTTCGCCGCGCATGGCGACGAAGGCCCACCCGGGTTTAACACGCCGGGAATCGTAGTCGAGCCCGAGAATTTGCGGATCGCTGCCCGTATGCGAGACTCCCAGCCCGCGCAGCAGCTCTGAAAAGATCATTGGATTGAATTTTATCGAGTTTGCGCAAGAGTTGCGTGGCGCCCTAGCTTATCCGGCAGTGCGCTCAACCTGCGGCAAGCCTCGGCAAGTTCCTCATCGGTTTTGGCAAAGCAGAAGCGCAACAGGTTCTCACCGCCGGAACCATGATAAAAGGCGCTGCCGGCCACGCTGGCCACCCCGGTTTCGCGCAGCAACACCATGGATTTTTCTTTGCTGCTCTTGCCGGGGAGAATCGATGCGTCCGCAAGCACGTAATAGGCGCCGTTCGGAACCGAGGGCGCCAATCCAATCTCCTGCAACGTCCGGCACAGCAGGTCGCGTTTCTTTACGTAGTCGCGGGAAATCTGCTGGTAGAAACTGTCCGGGAGCTTCAGGATTCCTTCCGCCACGCCGATCTGCAGCGGCGCAGGCGCGCAGACATAGACCAGATCATTGAAATAAGACATTGCTTCCGACCATTTGCGGTCGGCAATGCTATAGCCGATGCGCCAGCCGGTAATGCTGAAGGTCTTCGAATATCCCGAAATGGTAATGGTCCTCTCGCGCATTCCCGGCAGTGTTGCAGGACTTATATGGCTGCCTTCATAAACAAAGTATTCATAAATCTCGTCGGTGAAGACGAAGAGATCATGTTTCTGCGCGAACGCGGCGATCCATTCCAACTCCTCTCGGTTGAAAATTTTTCCTGAGGGATTTGCTGGAGAATTGAGCATGATCCCGCGGGTCCGGGGCGAGACAGCGCGCTCCAGGTCCTCAGGCCGGAAAGTCCAATCGGGAGCGTGCAAAGTGATGAAGGCCGGAACGGCTTCCACTGCGACCAGTGTGTTGAGGTGGTATCCGTAATAAGGTTCGAAAAGAATGACTTCATCGCCGGGATCGAGGAGAGCCAGACACGCAGTGTAAAAAGAGCCGGTTGAGCCTGCGCTGACGATGACTTCAGTCTCCGGATCACATTCGATTCCGTTGAAGCGGCGCATCTTGTCGGCGATTGCCTGGCGAATCTGTGCCAAACCGTCAGAACGCGTATAGCTGTTGATGCCGCCGTCGATGGCGCGCTTCGCGCCCTCACGAACGGCCGCGGGAACCTCAGTATCGCAGACACCCTGAGCAAGATTGATGCCATTAGCTTTCTCGCACTCAATAGACATCACGCGTATTTCCGATTGCACGGTGCGGACTGAGCGTTCGCTTAGGGAAAGAGGCATGGGGCTATTGTAAACGGTTCAGGGACAAGACTCGGCGTTCCATTGCTGAACGAATTCTGCTGCAAGCAGCCCGGTCGGAGCTAAGCTATGCCATACCCCTTTAGGGACATCCGGCGTATCAATCGGGCGATTTGAACCTTTTTCCGTCCTTAGCTGACTTACTGTTTGGGTAGCCAACAAACGCCGGCTTGCTCCAGGGGGGAAAGGAATGGGAGCAAGCCGGTGGAAAATGAAGCCAGGTCCGGCGAGGAAACGCTCTGGATTCATCAGATTGCGGCCGGCGACCGTGATGCATTTGAGAGGCTGTACAAGGCCTACGCTCCGCGCCTGTTTCGCTACTTATTCAGCATGATTGGCAATGCCGGCGCGTGTGAGGAACTCACCAACGATGTAATGCTCGCAGCGTGGAAAGGAGCGGCGAATTTTCGGGGTGAGTCGCGCGTTTCCACCTGGCTGTTCGGCATTGCGCGCTACAAGGCGCTCAACGCAGTGCGACAAGTGCAGCCACTGACGGTTGAGGTGGAGATGGCGAGTGAGGTGGCCGCTTCGGGCGAGGGCCCGCAGGAAGTAATGCAGCGCCACTCACTCGAAAAGAGCGTGCGCTCGGCCTTGAAGGAGCTGTCTCCGGAACACCGCGAAGTGGTGGAACTGACGTTTTATCAGGGACTTTCATACCAGGAAATTGCAGACATCATGCAATGTCCGGTGAATACGGTGAAGACCAGAATGTTTTATGCCAAGAAAAAGCTCGAGGAAGCACTGGAGAAGCGCGGGATCAGCGGAGACCTGTCATGAACCATCGCGAAATCATTGAACTGCTCCCCTGGTATGCAAACCAGACGCTGGATGAAGATGAACGCAAGGCCGTGGAGACCCATCTCTCCGAATGCGCCGAATGCGCGAACGAGGTAAAGAACCTCAACACGATGAAGAAGGCGATCATTGAATCTGGGAACCAGGGTCCCGTGCTGTCACCGTTTGCCCCGAACCGGGCGCTCGCACAGGTTGAAGATTATGAGCGGGCGAAGAGTCCGGCAGCCGCTTCCAGCCCTGAACCCGAAAAAAGTTTCTGGAGCCGCTGGTGGAGCCCAACGCCGATTTTTGCGCGGGCACTCATGGCAGCACAGGTAGTCCTCTTACTTGCGCTCGGAAGCCTCACGCTTTATCAGCACAGTCATCCTGCTGCTGTCTACACAACAAGTTCCGGTGGGGCCGGAGAGAACAAAACAAGCTTCAGAATCGCCGTTCAGTTCAGCGACAGCGCAAACGAGCAGGACATTCGGAAAACTATTTTGGGAATCCGAGGAAAAATTGTCGATGGCCCCTCAGCGCTGGGACTCTATACAGTAGAAGTTCCCATAACGGGCGAGCGCCGGGCGGAAATGGATCGGGTACTCGAAACGTTGCGGCAGAATCAACATATAGTCCGGTTCGCTGCCGAAAAACAATGATTCTATGGCAGGGTGGAAAACACATTTCGGCAGGGTTTGCGGCACTGTTGCTTACGCGTTATCGATGGCGCTGGGAGCAGCCGGCCAGGCCCAACTGGCGCCCGAAGCCAACGAGTTCGACTGGCGCTTCTCCGTCAAGCCCAATCAGGTGGTATCCAGCAACATCACTGCTGAAAATAAATGCCGGCGACGCAATCGTTTCGAAGTCGACACGCAGCACCTGCCTTCTTTCATGCGCCTTGTGGGGGACTCCGGTTTCTCCGTTGAATCCCACAAAACGCATTCTCTGCCGGTTCAGTTCGACAGCACCGGACTCGCAGCCGGCAAATATGAGGGTGAGGTCGTGATCAGGTGCGTTACCTGCCTGCAAAATGGCTGTGAGCAGGACCGCCAGTTATTGCATATCTTCATGACCGTCGAGGGCGGGAATGCTGCCCAGAGCTTCGTGCCTGAGCGAGTGCTGGTTCTTATTCCGCTCGATTCTCCCGGGAACGCCGAAGACAACGCAAAGAAGCTCGCCGGTAAACACGGGATCCAGATGGTCGAGATTCATCCTTTACCTTCCATCAATGCGGCGCTGGTTGTTTACGCTCTGCCGGCGGGAGCAGACGTGGAGACGAAGGCAGCGGAGTTGTTGCCGGAAGTATTGCTGGCGCAACCTGACTATCTTTACCGCACCAGTGGAAACGCCGGACAAGAGGTTGAGTCGGGTTCACTCAAACAACTGCAATACGGCCCCAAGCTGATCCACGCCGATCATCTTCGCGGCGTGGTCACGGGCAAGGGCGTGCGCGTAGCAATCATTGATAGCGGCATTGACGTCAATCATCCTGCCTTGCAAGGAAAAATCTCGGAGCAATACGACGCAACGGGAAAAGGATTCACTCCAGACATTCACGGAACCCTTATCGCAGGAATCGTTTTGAGTGAGCCGCGAACTTCTGGTGGTATTCTGGGAATTTCTCCCGGAGCTGAAGTTGTGGCCATCAAGGCCTGCCATCCTGAAACACCGCAGACAATCGAGGCGCAGTGCACATCATCGACGCTCGCCAAAGCGATGGAGTTTGCCGTTCAGAAGCGATCCAGAATCATCAACCTGAGCCTGACCGGCCCCGCGGAAAAGCTGCTGCGGCTATTGATAGACGCAGCGGTAAAGCTGGGCATCGTGGTAATCGCGGCAGCCGGAAACAACGGGCCGCGCGGCCAACCGAGTTTTCCCGCAGCGTTGCTCAACGTGATCGCTGTGACTGCGGTGGATGCCAACGAACAACTCTATGCCGAGGCCACACAAGGCGATTTCATCTCCGTAGCTGCCCCGGGAGTCGACATCGTCAGCACCAGCCCGGGCAGCAAGCTGATGGTTTCTTCCGGTACATCGTTTGCGACAGCTTTTGTGACCGGAACCGCGGCGCTGCTACTGGAGCAGCAATCGACGCTTTCTCCCGCTCAACTCAAGTCCGTTCTGGAACATTCCGCAAGAGATCTGGGCCCTCCGGGCAAAGACCCCCAATTCGGCAATGGACTGGTCGATGCCTGCCGCGCCGTCGCGCAGGTTCGCAGTGATCCACAGATGTGCCGATAAAGAGCAATTGGCAGACCGCAATTAGCAAGAGCAAGGACCCAACAGGAACCATTCTGTTTTACAGCCTTCCATTAACTGAAACGGCTGAGTTCCGCCATGCGGGTTTCGCTAATTACTAATTGCAAATTGCCATTTGCTTTCTTTGAACCTTTTCTCCTCGACCTGTGACTTACAGGACAGAACGGGTCAGTGACCCGCCAAAAGGAGAAAAACAATGAAACATCTTTGGACGATTGCCTGGACGTTGGCACTGGCTCTCTTGCTGGTTCAAGCCGGTGCAGCGCAAGATAAGAGTAACGATGGTGTTGTCGGGCACGAGGTGTTCGGTACATCGACACCGCAGGGTGGCGGCGATCTGCAAGAGCAGCCCCTAGTAGGCCGAAGGACCCCTTGGTCCATCGTCTACGGGGCGCCTGCCCTTACTGGTGCCGCGAATGTGGTTGTCGTCTACTACGACAGCAAGGAATCCCGCGACAAGGCGCGCGAAAAAGAAAAAGGCGGCGTTAAAGGCGCGAACGGCGAAAAGAAAAAGAATACCAAGGCATCGGATCCGCGCCCCGTTCCTACCTACGATTCGCGGTTCTACGACTACATAGACGGCAAGCTGGTGCCCAAAACCCCAACTTATGATCCGCGGTTTTACGAATACAAAGATGGCAAGCTGGTGCCGAAATCACAGCCTCAATCCGACGGAATCGAGATGAGCTTATCCAACCCCGGCAGGCTCACAACCAATGGAGGCGAGGGCGGCAATTCAGTTCAAGGCCTGGTTGTACCTGACAACCTTCATGACCGGCAGCCTTTCAGCTTCGCCGTATCTCAGCATGCTGGCCAAGCTGTGAATATCCAGACCGTGGAGGGCGAAGTTGTTCAAGCTACCTCCACTGACCGTTACGGCCGCATCTTCTTGACCTCAGGATTGGCGGCAGGGATCTACCTGATTTCCAGTTCAAACCACACGCTGGGAAAAATCGAAATCCAGCAGCACGCCGGCAATGCATTACAGAATTCACAAAGTATGCGGCTTGTGAATGCGCCGGAAACATTGAAGCTTTCTGATCCGTTTTCCCTCAGAGGAAATGGGTTCAGCCCCAACTTTGGCGACATGCAGGTCAGCCTATGCAGTTCTGGCATGACTGAAACACCTATCGTGCTGGCAGCCACTGAGAAACAGCTCAAACTCGCTCCGGTGCAGCAATTGCAGCCGGGCCCTGCGCTGTTGAAAGTAAGCAACAACAGCACGGGAGAAACCATAGGCGACAATCAACTTCTTCTGTATGACATTCAGGGGAACCTGGTGCGGCGCGAGATCAAGAGCCATGGTGATAAAACACAATTGGTCATTGAAGCCCGGCCAGAGAATCAGCCTTTGCAGGTCAAGGTAAACGTAGTTTCCGGCCCAGTGGATTTCGGCGACGGCCACAAGGAAGCGGAAGGCACAACCAGCAACGGCCAGGCTGTTTTTCCGGTTCATGCGGAGCACGGATCGGGGGCGTTTCAGCTCGCGTGGGAATTGACACCCGATCGGCCCGGCGCTCCTCAGATAAAAAAGGATGGAGCAGCAAGCTGCAAGAGTACCCTCCACATATCTTGTATTCAGGGGTACGGTCCCAGCGGATTTTGCTGCCTCGATGATCCGACGCCGGACGGATGGCTCGCCTGTTCAGAGATGTGCAAGAACAAGCAATAACCTTAATCGAGGCAAAGAGAAACTGATCCTCATGAGGGCCTGTTGGTAAATTCCACCAGGCCTTCTAATTTTTTGCGTGCTGCGCCGGAATCGAGCGATTGAGCCGCCATCGGCATGGCATCGCCTAGCGAGTCTGCTCTGCCCGCTGCCACCAGCGCTGCCGCGGCGTTCATCAGAACTATGTCGCGTCGCGATGACTTTTTTCCATCCAGAACCTCGCGGATGATCTGCGCGTTGGCCTGAAGGTCGCCGCCGGAGATGGCGCTGAGAGGCGCGCGTGCCAGGCCGAATTGCTCCGGCGTAATTTCATACAAGCGCACCCACTCGCCGCGTACTTCGCCGATTCGAGTTGGACCAGTGATGGTGATTTCGTCCAGGCCATCCTGTCCATGCACCACCAGCGCGCGCTGAAGACCGAGCATCTTGAGCGCCATGGCGAGCTTTTCCACCAGATCAGCAGAATAAACTCCAACCACCTGGGCCGAGGCGTGCGCGGGGTTGGTGAGCGGACCGAGAAGATTAAAGACACTGCGAATGCCCAACTGCTTGCGCGTAGGCGCAACATACTTCATCGCGGTGTGGAGTGATTGGGCAAACATGAAGGCAATGCCAACCTCGCGCAGGCATTGCACCAATCGCGCGGGCGGCAGGGTAATGTTGACGCCGAGCGCTTCCATCACATCGGCGGAGCCGCACTTTGACGTGGCGCCGCGATTTCCATGCTTGGCCACGCGCACGCCTACCCCCGCAATAGTAAGCGCCGTGGCTGTCGAGATGTTGAAGGTGCCGCTGGCGTCGCCACCGGTGCCGCAGGTGTCCACCAGCGCCTCGCGTTCCGTGCCGCTGACGTCCAGCGTGGAGTCCTCGAGAAAAGACAGCGGCGTTGCTGCTGCGCGCATGGCTTCAGCAAAGCCGACGATCTCTTCAATAGTCTCCCCTTTGATGTGCAGGGCGACAAGCAGCGCTGCAATCTGCGCTTCGGTGGCTTTGCCCGACAGAATCTGCCCCATCACGGCACGGGCCTCGTCGCGCTGGAGTGACTGTCGGTGGTCGGCGATTTTGTGAAGAGCCTCGGTGATCATGCAATTAACGTCAATTTGAAACCATTAGAGATTTAACCGCAAAGGACGCCATGGACGCAACGAAGCTAACCAACGCAGATAATACTCAACACGAATCCGATGACCCGGAGCCCCCATGAACCGATTAACCGATTAGTGTCGTTGCCCAACCTCCCGCTCGTCCTATAAAATCACTGGTTCCTTTCGACACCCAGAACGTCTTAAGTAGAACCAGCCACGAATGAAGATCCACGAATATCAGGCCAAAGCAATTCTGTCGAAATATGGCGTTGCTGTGCCTCGCGGCGAGATGGCGTTGACGCGCGAGGAGGCGGAAGACGCCGCTAAACGGCTCTTCGACCAGAAAGCTTCCGGTGTGGTGGTAAAAGCGCAGATTCATGCCGGCGGGCGGGGCAAGGGCGGCGGCGTAAAAGTCGCCAAAAACCTGGATGAGGCACGGCACTGGATTGACAAAATCCTGGGAATGCGGCTCGTCACGCATCAAACCGGCCTTGAAGGAAAAATCGTCCAGCGACTTCTGATTGAAGAGACCCTGCCCATAGAGCGCGAGCTTTACCTCAGCATTGTGGTGGACCGTGCGACCGCGCGTCCCGTGTTCATGGCCTCTGCCGCGGGCGGCATGGAGATCGAAGAGGTCGCAGCCAAAGATCCTACCGCCATTCTCATGGAGCACATTGATCCAACGATCGGCTTTCAGGCATTCCATGCCCGCAAACTGGCCTTTGGCCTGGGATTGAAGCCTGAACAAATCAATGAGGCTGTGCGCTTCATGACTGGACTGTACAAAACATTCACGGATACTGATGCTTCGCTGTGTGAGATCAATCCTTTCATCACCACCACAGACGGCCGCCTGTTTGCGCTGGATGCGAAGGTCAATTTTGACGATAACGCCCTTTTTCGCCACAAAGATTTGAAAGAGCTGCGTGACATCACCGAAGAAGATCCGCTGGAGGTTGAGGCCTCAAAGTACAGCCTGAATTACATCAAGCTGGACGGAAACATTGCCTGCATGGTGAATGGCGCAGGATTGGCCATGGCAACCATGGACATCATCAAGTATGCAGGCGGATCGCCGGCAAACTTTCTTGACGTTGGTGGCGGCGCCAACGCCGAGCAGATTCAGCACGCGTTCGAGATTCTTCTCAGCGACAAGAATGTTAAGGCGCTCCTGATCAACATCTTTGGCGGCATCCTGCGCGTGGATACCCTGGCCAATGGCGTGGTCCAGGCGGCCAAGGCAACGAACATCAAGCTGCCGATTGTGCTCCGCCTGGAAGGAACCAATGTGGAACAAGGAAGAGAGATTCTTAGGAACTCAGGATTGAACTTTCTTGTGGCGGAAAACATGAAGGACGCGGCTGAGAAAGTAGTAGCGGCGGCTGGAAAGCAGTAATTGGTACTTAGTATTTAGTACTTAGGAACGGCAACAGCAAAACCCAGAGATGGCAATTTTGGTCAACAAATCGACTCGGCTCGTCGTTCAGGGCATTACCGGACGAGAGGGCACATTCCATGCCAAGGGCGCGGCGGCGTATGGCACGCAGGTTGTCGGCGGGGTGACTCCGGGCAAAGGTGGCTCGACGCACGAGGGCTGGCCGGTGTTTAACACCGTGCAGGAAGCGAAAGACAAGACCGGGGCAAATGCCACCGTGATTTTCGTGCCACCGCCATTTGCCGCAGACGCCATCATGGAAGCGGTGGATGCCGAGATGCCACTGATCGTCTGCATCACCGAAGGCATTCCCGTTTTGGACATGGTGCGGGCATACGAGTATCTGAACCTCAAGGGCAAATCGCGCCTGATCGGGCCAAATTGTCCCGGGATCATCTCACCGGGTAAATGCAAGATCGGCATCATGCCCGCGCATATTCATAAAGAAGGAAATATCGGCATTGTTTCCCGTTCGGGCACGCTGACGTATGAAGCCGTATTCCAGCTTACCCAGCGTGGCATTGGGCAATCCACCGCCATCGGGATTGGCGGCGATCCGATTATAGGAACCAACTTTATTGACGCGCTGAAGCTGTTCAACGACGATCCGGAGACCGAAGCGGTGATCATGATCGGCGAAATTGGCGGGAACGCGGAAGAAAATGCTGCCGCGTTTGTGAAACAGAACATGAAGAAGCCGGTGATTGCATTTATTGCCGGGCAGACTGCGCCTCCCGGACGCCGCATGGGCCATACCGGCGCCATCATCTCCGGAGGCCATGGCACTGCGGCTGAGAAAATCAAAGCCCTGGAGAGCGCCGGGATCGCCGTAGCAAAATCGCCCGCGGTGATTGCCGAAACCTTACTGCAAAGTACCAGCGCGAGAGTTACAAGGTAGAGACGGTGCTCCGCATCGTCTCCGCAGGAGAAAACAAAGAAAATAATGCAAACCTTACAACGCACTTTTTCCATTATTAAGCCGGACGCGGTCGGCAAAAACGCGACAGGCGCAATCCTTACGATGATCCAGGAGGCCGGCTTCCGGATTCTCGGCATGAAGATGCTGGAGATCACCAAAAAACAGGCCGAAGGATTTTACGCCGTGCACGCAAGCAGGCCGTTCTTCAATTCGCTGACCAGTTTTATGTCCAGCGGCCCAATCGTAGTCCTGGCCCTTGAAAAAGAGAATGCGATTGTCGACTTACGCAGGCTCATGGGTGCTACCGACTCTACCAAAGCCGAACCGGGAACGATCCGCAACAAATATGGAGAGAGCATCGAGCGCAACGCCATCCACGGATCCGATGCGGAGGACACTGCGGGCTTTGAATTGAGTTATTTTTTTGCCGGGTACCAATTAGCGAAGTAGGAAGACGGTGCGGAGCACCGTCTCTACTCAATGGTTGTGTACAGTTCCCTGCTCCTCTGCTCCACGATCGGATCCAGCCCGCCGTTGACATATTGCTTGAAGTAAGGCGCGTTACGGTGCGCGTCCAGAGCTGCCTTGTCCTTGTACTGTTCGTACAGCAGGAACCGTCGCGGATCGTCGATTGATTGATGACCTATATACATCAGGCAGCCCGGCTCCTTGCGTGAATGCTCCTGCAGGATGCGGATGTATTCCTTGCAGTTCTCTTCTGTGCCCGGCTTCACCAGCATGTCGACTTTTAAAACGATCATTTCACTCTCGTTTTATCTTGGCGTCTAACCATGCCGAGAATATTGTTTCTCTTTACCCGAAATGTTCGCGGGCTGAATGCTGAGTGCTGATTGCTGAGTGCTATCCAAACGAATCACTTGGCTCTCGCAATTTTGCCGCTTGGTTTCGCAGGCCGCATCTCCGATTCGAAATCCGGTTTGAAGATGGTCTGATCGCGCTCCGGGCCGGTAGAGACCATTCCGATCTTTGCCCCGGTTTCCTTTTCGATGAACTGCAGGTACTCCTGCGCCCGCTGCGGCAGTTTTTCGAAACTGGTAATGCCGTCTGTGGCTTTCTTCCACCCCGGCATCTTGTGGTAAATGCATTCCACGTGATCAAAGCCGGTGGCCAGCGCCGGGACTGCCGCGGTCTTCTTGCCATTGACTCTGTAACCGACGCAGATCGGAATCTCCTCCAACTCGTCCAGCACATCCAGCTTGGTGACTACCCACCAGTTGATGCCGTTGATCATCTGGGCGTAGCGCAGAAGTGGCAAGTCAACCCAGCCGATGCGTCTCGGCCTTCCCGTCACAGCGCCGTACTCATTGCC
Source organism: Candidatus Angelobacter sp. (assembly GCA_036518395.1). Taxonomy (GTDB): domain Bacteria; phylum Acidobacteriota; class Terriglobia; order Terriglobales; family Acidobacteriaceae; genus Angelobacter. Next base: position 47,463 of record DATDNH010000109.1, read on the forward strand.
TCGGGCACGGAGCTTGTCGGCCACTGCGTCCTTCAGCTCGCTTGGAAACGGACCACCGCCAACCCGCGTGCAATACGCCTTGGTAATACCGATTACAGTCTGAATCGCATTAGGCGGGACACCGGTCCCGGTCACCGCGCCCCCCGAAGTGGAACTGGACGAGGTCACGAAGGGATAGGTGCCATGGTCGATGTCCAGCATGGTTCCCTGCGCACCTTCAAACATCACTGACTCCCCGTCAGCAATTGCCTGGTTGAGCAGCAGCGCCGTGTCCGTCACAAACGGAGCAATCTTCTGCGCAGCCGCGGCATACTCGCGATACATGCCATCAGCGTCGAGCGGCTCGGAGTTAAACAGCGCGTGGGCAATCATGTTCTTCTCGGCGCAGGCATTCTCAATAGTGGCGCGCAGCAGGCTGGAATCCAGCAAATCGGCCACCCGCAGCCCGCGGCGTCCCATCTTGTCTTCATACGCGGGCCCAATGCCGCGCGAAGTTGTGCCAATCTTCACCCTGCCGGGAGCATTTTCCGCTCCCATCTCAATCATGCGGTGATAAGGCAGGATCACATGGGCGCGATTAGAGACGAACAGGTTGCCATCCACCTGAACGCCGGCATCGCGCAGCATGGCCACCTCTTTGAGAAAGGCGATTGGGTCGAGCACCACGCCGTTACCGATGACGGAGCAGCAGCCTTTGCGCAGCACGCCGCACGGCACTAGTTGCAGCACAAACTTTTTGCCTCTGATGATGACCGTGTGCCCGGCATTGTGGCCTCCCGCATAGCGGGCCACAACCGAAAAATTTTCTGAAAGGACGTCGACGATCTTGCCTTTGCCCTCATCGCCCCATTGAGCGCCCACGATTACCGTAGTTTTCCCTCGCTCCACTTCGTTGCACACTCCTCTCCCGTCACGATTTTGCAGATTTTTGAAATGTCCGGAAAATAAACGGGAAAAGCTCTATTACTGGTAGATTTTAGCACGTCAGGTCATCGGCGTATCGGGGCATCGGGAAAACTCAGGCATTGGGCGTTGGAAGTTTGTTCGTTTCAGCGCCTGGATACTTCCAAAAAGCAGCTGCAAACTTGGCCTGATGGCTCCCTGACCTGTAACCTGTCCCCTGTACCCTGTAACCTATACGCATGTTGCCTTTCAAGTTGAGCTGTTCTGCAGGCGTGAGCACAGCGGGAGCCTGCAAGCGAAATCCTGAGCGTAGAGAAGGACCTGCTTGTGTTGCTTTTAAGTTGAGCTGTTCTGCGGGCGTGAGCAAAGCGGGAGCCCGCAAGCGAAATCCTGAACGTAGTGAAGGATCCCTCTGTGTTGCCTTTTAAGCTGGTTTACAGCGATGACTATTACCTGCCCATCGGGGCACACGTCTTTCCCGCCGAAAAGTACCGCATGATCCGGCGCAGGCTGCTCGCCGAAAACATTGCCGGCGAATCGGATTTCGTAACGCCCTCTCCTGCGTCAGACGAGGACATCCTGCTGGTCCACACCCCGGAATACGTACACAAACTGAAAACCGGCACACTGTCTGACTTCGAAGAAATGCAGATGGAGGTCCCTTACTCTGCGGAACTGGTCAAGGCATTCTGGCTCTCGGCCGGCGGGTCGATCCTGGCTTCGCGGCTGGCGCTGGATGACGGCGTTGCAGTCAACATTGGTGGCGGATTCCATCACGCTTTTCCGGACCATGGTGAAGGGTTTTGCATGATCCACGATGTCGCCGTCGGCATCAAGCGAATGCATAAGGAAGGCAAGCTGCGTCGCGCCATGACCGTAGACTGCGACGTTCACGACGGCAACGGAACTGCCGCCATTTTTCCTCCCAGATCGCAAGCCGGCCAGCCATTACCGAGCGTGGCGGGCGTACAGCCGAATCTCCGCCGCGCCCACGCCATGCTGCGCGACAGCAGCTCAGGCGAGTTGGAGGTCTTCACCATCTCACTGCACCAGGCAAACAATTATCCCGTTCACAAGCCGCCTTCCTCGATTGACGTCAACCTGCCGGATGGGACTGAAGATGCGCAGTACCTGGGATGGCTGGAACAGGCGCTCAGCTCGGCGCTGCGCCAGTTTGATCCGGAATTGATCTGCTACATCGCCGGGGCCGATCCCTATGAAGAAGACCAGCTTGGCGGACTCGCCTTGACCATTGAAGGACTCAAGAAGCGCGACGCGCTGGTGCTCGAGGTGGCGCGCTCGCGCAATATCCCGGTGATGATCACCTATGCGGGGGGATATGCGCACCACGTGCAGGACACGGTCACGATCCACTGCAATACTGTGATTGCGGCCAAAGAGGTGGCGGAAAAATGCAGCTCCAGTTAATCCGCCACGCCACACTGCTCATCGAGTATGCCGACATGCGCCTGCTGGTTGATCCCATGCTCAGCGATGCGGGCGCAATGCCTGCGATTGAGAACTCGCCCCAGCCGCGGCCCAATCCTCTGGTCCCGCTTCCCTGCCCGGCGACGGACGTTGTCAGCGGCGTTGAGGCGGTATTAGTAACGCACACACACCGCGATCACTGGGACGATGCTGCGATCCAGTATGTGCCCAAGGACTTGCCCCTCTTCTGCCAGCCGGAAGATTTTCCCAAAATGGAAAAAGTGCATTTCCTCAACGCTGCCCCTGTGCATGAGGCCAGGAACTGGAGCAAAATCTGCATTACTCGGACTGGCGGGCAGCACGGGACAGGCGAGATCGCCAGAAAACTGGCGCCGGTGAGCGGCTACGTCCTGCAAAATGCCGGCGAGCCAACGGTTTACATCGCGGGAGATACCATCTGGTGCGATGAGGTGGCCAACGCCATCCGGCACTTTCAGCCTAAGGTAATTGTTGTCAACGCCGGTGGTGCGAGATTCCTCAACGGCGATCCCATTACCATGACTGCCGAAGACGTGATTCAGGTCGCAAAGAAAGCTCCGCATGCAAAAGTGGTCGCCGTCCACATGGAAGCCATCAACCACTGCCTGCTGACGCGCAAGCAACTTTCCCACGCCGCACGGCACGCGGGAATCAAAGTGATGATTCCCGATGATGGAGAAATGATTTCATTTTAGATTCTTGATTTTAGATTCTTGATTTTTGATTGCTGAAGTGCCGTTCCGATAATTTTTTTGTTTTGCCTTTGCTTCCTCCCGTTATTCCTCGTTGTTGGGTTTGGGGTTTTCTTTGCTTTTCTAACCGCCTTTCGCCTTTCTCAATTGGAATTCCTCTGTTCCCTCAATTCCTCTGTATTACTATCTGGCAGATTATTGTTCTCTTGCGAAGATTTTTATCTATTTCTATTCGCCCTATCTTTAGTTAGCCTTTCTCCGTGTCCTCACTTCGCCTCTGTGTCCTCTGTGGTCGGGTTTGGGGTTTGTCTTTGCTTTTGTTTTTCTAACCGTCTTCGGCCTTCTTTGAGTTCCTCTGTTCCCTCAATTCCTCCGCGTTGAAGGTCTTGGGGTTGGTTTTGCTTCCCCCATTCTTGTTTTCTCCGTGTCTCCGTGTCTCCGTGGTGAGATTTCGGTTTTGGTTCCGGGGTCCGCAGCGCTGTTCAGAATACCCGTTTGCCACCCAATTTCCAGCGGCAACTCCGGATAAACCTCCTGCCTCTAAGAACGGTGGGGGACTACGGGCCGAATATGAACTACAGGTATCCAGGGAAAATCACTCCTTTTCTTCAACTTCTGCTGCTCTCAATATTGTTGGTCTTCGCGCTGGCCGGATGCGGTGGGCTAATGGCTGGGCCGGGCACTGGGCCGCAGATCCAGTCGTTTACGGTCAATCCGTCGAGCGCTGCGGCGGGAGCGCAGGTGACATTTACGTGGGCAACCACCAATGCAACCGCGGTGAGCATTAACAACGGTGTGGGAAGCAATCTGCCTGCCTCCGGCTCGCAGACCTTCACCGCGCCGGCGGCAACTACCACATTCACGCTTACTGCTACGGGTTCTGGTACGAACGCCACGTCCCAGGCAACGCTCACGGTCACTGCGCCCAAAGACATTCATGCGGTAAACCACATCATTTACATGATCCAGGAGAACCGCTCCTTCGATCATTACTTTGGCAGGATGAATACTTATCGCGTAAAGAATGGGTTCAGCACCTCCATGGCGGACGTAGACACGCTGGACAATCCCAGCGTAACCGCGACGCCCAATCCGGCAGCAGGCACGGCGGCCCTGGCCTGGGATACAAGCAACGCCACGACCGTAACTTTAAACGGCGCACCGGTTAGCTCCTCCGGAAGCATGGATGTAAGCCCATCGACTGCCACTCTCTTTACGCTTTCGGCAACCAACGGCGCGAGTACGGCAACGGCTTCCATCGTGGTTGGAGTAACGCCCGATTCGGGCAGCCGCATTCTTGCCGGAGTCAGTCCCACTACCATTAGTTCCGGCGATACGGCGATGTTGTCATTTGCCACCACGGACCAGTCCTCCGTCACGGTGAATCCCGCTCCCGATCCACAGCACACGCTGCCCTACGGGCCGCATTCGCGCATTCCGATCAAACCGACCGCGACCACCACCTATTCGCTGACTTCTAGTTCCGGACTTTCAACCAGCGTGACAGTTAACGTCGGGACAAAACCGGCGGGAGCCCCAACCGCTTCTATCACTGACCAGTTCCAGGGACACGTGAGCCTGGGCAGCGCTGCCACCGTCAGCCCCTTCCTCATGACAGATCAGTGCCCCGAAGATTTGAGTCCTGACTGGTCGGAAAGCCATTCCTCCTTTCATTTAGGCGATAACAGCTCCAGCGTCTACCTGGGCAACGGATTCGTGCATATTTCCGCCGGATTTGCCCAGTTTGCCAATGCAACCGCTGACCCATACCACTTTTTTGACGTCCGTGGCGCGCGCGGCATGGAATTTTTCGACGACTCGATTCTTACTTACTACTATTTCATGGGAGCCCAGTTTGGAATTTCCGACCGCTGGTTCTCACCTATCTCTACCAACTCGGCTTCCAACCGCCTCGCTGAAATGGCGGCGACTTCCAAAGGAACCGTTCACGGGGACAGGGCATTCCTCGGCTCCACACCCACGATCTTTGACCGGCTCGCGGCTGCCGGCATTTCCTGGAAGGTCTACTACACTGATATCGATACCTTCACCGGCAAACCAAACACCACTTTGACGCAATTCGCTGCTGGCAGCCAGTTTGCGGACCATCTCGTTCCGGTGGATTGCACCAGGCCAACTACGCCTTGCGGTCCGGGTCAGACCGATTACTTCACTGACCTGAAGAATGGGACACTTCCGCAGGTGGCACAGATTGAGCCTGGTTTCAATTCGGGACTGGATGAGCACCCCGGCAATCCCGTGCAGATCGGCGCAGCCTATGTGGCCACAATCATCAATAGTCTCATGGCAAGCTCATCCTGGAAGGACAGCGTATTTGTCCTTACCTGGGATGAGGGCGGCGGCTTCTATGATCACGTATCGCCCGCAACGGCCACTCCCCCTGACTCGCTTGTGCCTCTCGATCCAGCAAGAGGTGGCGACCTGATCACGCACTTTTCGGGCGGGCAGTGGGTAGATAAGGACGCCTTCACCTTCTGCGGTAACAATGTTCCGAGTGCTCTACCGTGTGCGGGAATGGGATTTGACCGCACCGGTTACCGGTTGCCGGTGATTGTGGTTTCGCCGTTCACAAAGAAACACTTTGTGTTTCATCCCACCGTCGCGGCTGACAACACGGCCATCCTGGCGTTCATTGAGAAACGCTTCAACCTGCAGCCGCTGACTGCGCGCGACGCGGCGCAGCCCGATATGACGAACTTCTTCGATTTCACCGGAGCGCCCTGGGCCACGCCGCCAACGCCGCCGACCCAGCCGACGAATGCAAGCTGCTTCCAGAAGAAGCTATTTTAGGACTGCGCGTCCAGCGGGCGGCGCGCTCCGCGCGCGGGGGCCGCTTCTTCGGCGGCCCCAGGTGCAGTTCATCGGGATTGCGATTTAAGGAAATCTAAGAACGTTTGCCATCCTGAGCGAAGCCCGCTTTGCCGGGCGAAGTCGAAGGACCCCGTGAATCTGTTCCTCACTATTCCGCATCAGGGAGTCCTCACAATAGCAAAAATTCGATCTGACAGCATTTGGCTGTCATAATGGTGCGCCTTTGACAACATTGTGACATCACTGTATTTACTTCCTCCATTCCATCCGCCATTCTGACTGAGTGAAAGAAAAGTCGCGTTAAACGCACCCCTAACGGTGAGCCGGGGCGAGTGCTCGCATTCATTGTGAGCCCGAAGTGTATCTGGCTCCGGTTCTGTTGTTCTTGTATTGATTTTTGCGCTCTTAGCGTCCTTCGCGGTCAAACGCCTTTAGCTTTTCTCACCCTTTGTGTTCCGGAGCCTGTCCTCGAGGCGAGTGCCCGCAGCCGAAGGATGTCCTTTGTGGTTAAAAAAAATTTATGAATCTGAAGAAACTTTATCGCTTCCTGCCCGGTTTCTCGCGGAAACCGCGCGCGCCTAAACCCAAACCGGCCCCGGCTTCAACCGTAGCCGCTTCCCAAGCGAAACCAGCAGAATCGAAAAATGAATCGGTTTTGCCTTCAAATCAAAAATCAGAAATCAATAATCAAAAATCTTCAAGGCCTTCCCGCATGCTCGACGACATCTGCACCTTCCTCGCTCGCTACCTCCACTGCTCCCCCGAGCAGCGCACCGTCCTCGCCCTCTGGGTCCTCCACACCCACTCCTTCGCCGCCGCCCGCGCCACTCCCTACCTCGCCATCCAGTCTGCCCGCAAACTCTCCGGCAAGTCCCTCTGCCTCCGCCTCCTCAGCCTCCTCTCCGCCCATCCCTAACTCACCAGCCGGCGTCACCGCCTCCACCCTCGTCCATCGCATTCACTCTCACCCCAATGAGCTTCCGACCTTCCTCCTCGACGAATCCCCATGCACCGTCGGCTCCCGCTCCCGCTCGCGCAATCCCAAGCTGCGCGCCATCCTCGTCAGCGGATTCCAGCCCGGCATCGGCTACTCCGATCGTTCCTTCGAATGCACCATCTTCTCTCCCAAGGCCTTCGCCTCGCTCGGTCCGCTGCCTGAAGCTCTCGCCGACTGCTCCATCCCCATCGTCCTCCAACCCATGCGCGATCCCGAGCAGTTCGGCATCGAGCGCTTCGATCTCAGCGCGGCCCAGCAGGAAGCCCAGCCACTCGTCGTCGCCCTGCAAAACTGGTCGAAGAAAAATATCTCTGCCCTGAAATCCGCTCCCGTCTTCAAGTACAAGGATTTTCCGCAGCGCCTTACCTGGCGCGGCCAGGACTTAGTCGAACCTCTGCTCCACCTCGCCGACCTCGTAGGCGGCGACTACCCTGCGCGTGCCCGCCACGCCCTGCTCCACCTCTTCGACGACCCCGCCCGCCAGCAGCAGGACATCGCAGTCCAACTCCTGCGCGACCTGCGCGCCTGCTTCGAGCACCATCGCTGGCCCGAAGGCCTGTCCACCTCCCTGATCCTGGCCGACCTTCGCTCTCTTCCCACCCGCCCTTGGGACATCGACGGCCCCATCGCCGACCGCACCCTGGCCAAAATGCTGCGTCCCTACGACATCCGTCCCAGAGTCACGCGCAAAACAGGGTCAATAGGAGGCCCTCCCACCGCCCGCGGCTATCTCCAGAAAGATTTCGTCAATGTCTGGCACGACCTGCTCGACAGCCCTCAGCCTGCCAAATCAGAAATCCCCAATAAAGACGCGGGTTGTGACGCTGTTACGCATGTCCGCACAACTCCCGAAATCAGCGCTAATCAGCGTGAATCTGCGGCGAAAGATTCTGGGGTTGCTGTTGGTTCCACAGCCGCCGCAGGCCGCAACCTGTCCCCTGTAACCAGTAACCTGTCACCTGCCGGTTCTAGCCAAGAGCCAGGAGCGAATAGCCAAAAGCCCAGTATTCATGCCCCTTGTGACGCTGTTACGCATGTCCGCACAACTCCCGAAATCAGCGCTCAACAGCGTGAATCTGCGGCGAAAGATTCCGCTTCCACCCTCCCCAAACTCGATCCCAGACTCAAAGGCATCCTCGACGATCCCTACAACTACTTCCGCCAGTATCCCGACGACGAAGACAAAGCCATTCTGTACAAACTCGTCACCGTAGACCACCTCTGGCCCCAACCCGCCGACGACAAGATGCCTCCCCACCAGTTCTTCCGCATGGACGATGGCACCCGCATGCCCTTCACCCCCGTCAACCGCGAACCCAAGACCATCAATTGCTACGGCGACTTCAAAAACGCGCGCTGGCCGGTCACGCTGGAGCCAAAGGAAAGGGTGCAGGTAGCACTAGCCCGCTTCCACGAACTCCGCGCCGCCGCTAGATCCGAAATGGAAAAGAAGAAAGCCGAGCAGGCCGCCAATAC
>DATDNH010000110.1:0-6491 GCA_036518395.1 Candidatus Angelobacter sp.
CGCGATGAATCAGTAATTGGCAATTAAGCAAGAGCCAAATTCTTATCCACAGATGCCACAGATAAAACAATCACCCTGATGTCTTTTTGAAAGATGTATGGACAAAGACCTTGCATATTACGTCATTAGATATTTTGGGCATCTGATGAATGCTCAAGAAAAGCAGGCGTACAGCCACTTAGCGGCCACAATGAAAGCGACTGGACGCGATGACTTTGCAGCGCAAGAAGAAGCCAAAAGCAGCAAGATCCACTCACGCTGGCTCTCGACTGATCTGGACGTGCTGCGGCTTGCCAATAACGGGTATCAGGCTTTTCTTGCGAACACGGCGGACAGGATCCTGAACGAGAACGGCGATCGAGTCTTTCTGAATCTCTGCCCAAAATGCGGCGCACTAGCCAAGACACCCAAGGCCCGCCAGTGTCGCCTCTGCAAATATGACTGGCACGCAAGCAAGAATCTCACTGAATAATCGGATGCTGTACTAAAATTGATTCGTGCTTCCGGTCGTCAAAGGATTGATTGCTCGGCGCGCGTTGCTGAATTTTCGCGCTGATCCTGACATCGTTCAGAAACTCCTTCCCAAGCCGTTTACCGTGGACACGCATCAGGGGTTTGCCATCGTCGGCATTTGCCTGATTCGCCTTGAAGAATTGCGTCCCAAAGGTCTACCCGCCCAGTTTGGGATCGCTTCTGAAAATATGGCGCACCGTGTCGCGGTGCGTTATCCCGTTAACGGAGAAGTGCGGCCCGGAGTTTTTATCTGGCGCCGTGAAACCGATCAGAAGCTGGTACAGAAATTTGGAGGACGGCTATTTCCTGGTGTCCATCATGCGGCCCAGTTTTCGGTTCGTGACAGTGGTGATGAAATAGAGATGGAGGTGAAGAGCTGCGACGGAAATACTGACGTCTGTTTTGCTGCGTCTTCTCTTGCAAAGTGGCAAAACACCTCCGTGTTCCACACTTTTGAAGACGTTTCGGAATTCTTTCGCCAGGGCGACTGCGGCTTTTCCTCCGCATTGAACGGGGACTCCATCGAAGGCATGCAACTCAAGACCTTGCAATGGTCGCTCACGCCCCTTGCGGTTCAGTTGAAGACAAGTTCGTTTTATTTCGATCCATCGCGCTTCCCTGCTGCTTCCATTGAGTTTGATTGTGGCCTGATCATGCGAAGGGTATCTCATGAATGGCACGAGATAAAAGAAACTCCGGAAATGCAAGCAGCTTCAATTCTTGTCTAGTCACGATTCCATAAGCCCATAATCGCGAATCAAGGCCAACGTTACTCCAACCAGTGAACTCGGTGCTGATCTCCGATTCTGCATGACTCGACTTGCCAATCCCACGTGCTTGGCGATGGATTCTAGTGATGTGATTGCCGTCACTTTGAATTTGCCATCCCAGAAGTAAAGTGCAAAGCAGCAGAGCAGGATGTTTTTGGACCCATGCTCGGCAGCAAGTTCCTGTTCTCTGCGAGAAGGAGACCTCTATGCGCTATTTAACTATGGTTGCGTTAATTATGTTTTTATTGTTCGCGTGCGTGTCCGGCGGTGCACAATCCATTCCGTCGGGTTCATACCAGCAGACGTGCACAGATATGCGCGTGCTCAACAACTATACCCTTGTTGCGCGTTGCCAGGACACCAGCGGTAGATGGCTGTCAACCCAACTGAACCTCCAGGGTTGCGGCGGAGAAATCATTAATGATAACGGCTCACTGCGCTGTGGCAGCGGCGGTTATTCCGGCGGCTACGGGCAAGGCGGTTACTGGCAGGGCGGCTATCCGCCAGGCGATTATGTTCAAACCTGCCGAAACATCCGTAGCTACGGCAACACGCTACAAGCCGAGTGCCAGAAGCGGAACGGCGGCTGGCGTCGGACATCGCTGGACATCAGCCAGTGTAGTGGTGGAATTATCAATAATGATGGGAACTTGACGTGCGGCTATGGCTACTACCGCGGCAACTGGTACGGCGGCGGCTATCCTCCGGGTGACTATGTTCAGACGTGCCGGAACATACGCACGTACGGCAACCGGTTGGATGCAGAGTGCCAGAAGCGTAATGGCGGGTGGCGCCGTACATCGCTGGACAATATTGACCAGTGCTCCAGCCCTATCGCGAATGATAATGGACATCTGGTTTGCGGCCGTGGACGTTACGATTATGCCGGAAATTATGGTGGTTGGCAGGGCGGAGTGCCGCCCGGCACCTACACCCAGACCTGCCGGAACATTCGTACCTACGGCAACACACTGGAAGCCGAGTGCCAGAGACGCGATGGCGATTGGCGTCGAACGTCGCTGGACCAAATCGATCACTGCACGAGTGCACCCGCAAACGATGACGGGCATCTGGTATGTGGTAGATAGCAATCGGCAAGTGGCAATTTAGAAGAAACCGAAATCTCCACTGACTAAAGATGATCGCAAATGTCCTGGGAAAAACAGTGGCAGGAAGATTTTTGTCTGATCAAAGCAGCTCGCTTCGAAGAAGGCATTTCTAGCTTTTAGCTGGTAACTAAGGCCGTTTACAAATGACTCGTGTTTATTCGAACCAGCCGCTTCGATAAACAATCCACCAACTTAGAATAAGGATGGGCAGGGTCAGGACGACTGCCCAGAGAAGCGGGACGGTGAGGTCTGCGACGAGACCCAGAGCGATGAAGACCAGCCAAAATAGTTTTCGCTGCATAAGTTATCCGGGGTCGTTGATTAATGCTTCGTCTGCTCTGCCTGGGCTGCAATCACGCGGCGCAATCCTGTGCGCGCCGTCGCGTTACGACGGTCCAAACGAAGAATAATGTCGTACTCGTAGCGAGCGAGGGCGTAATCACCGCGCCCGGTGGCTGCGTCCGCTTTTTCGAGTAGCATAGCGACATCGCGGCGCGTGAATCCCTCCACTTTCACGGCGCCCTCCTTTGTTGCTGATGATGCAACCGGCTTTGGTTTGCGCGTGAGAGGCTCAAATGGATTCCGCTCCGTGGATTGAGGCTCTGCGCTGGATTCTGACGATGTGGAGCCGTTTGCAACGGACCTGGAATCAGCAGATTCAGAAGCAGGCTGGGCCTTTGTTTGATCAGAGGCTGAATTTAGAGGCTGGGTCGCTGCTTCTGTTGCTGCTGCAGCTTCGGAATTCGCAGTATTCGGTGTTGTGCTCTGCTGATCCGTCGCGGATGAACCACTGCTGGAATTCTCTGCTCCCTTTGGCTCAGAGGCCGGAGCTGCAGTGGAAGGCTGAAATGCAGTTTGCTGTTCGGAAGTGTTCGCAGCAGGCCTTGCATCATGGAATACAGCCAAAGCCTTGTTAATTATGGGCGGAAATGATCCGGTTTTGGCCTTGACGTGAAATGCCCATGCTGTGGCGCCGCCCAATCCACCGAGAATACAGATTACGACCGCCGCCCAAATCCACGCATGCGACCGGCGTGGCTGAACTTCAGCGAGCAAATCTTCCACAGTGACTGGCTTTTGCTGCGGCTGAGTTGATGGTTTCACACCAATCGAAACTGCAGCGACAGAATTTCTCAGCAGCACTGCCTGTTCTCGAAACGCTTCCCGCATTTCCTCGCAAGTCTGAAAGCGGTCCTTCGGATTCTTGGCCAATGCCTTGCGGACAATCTCATCAATGCCCGGCGGGAGCGCCGGATTGATGACCGCAGGTGGAACCGGGTCTTCATGGATCAGCTTATAAAGGATGGTAGTAATGTCGCCCTTGAATGGCTTTTCGCGGCTGAACAGCTCATAGAAGACAGATCCCAGAGAAAAAATGTCTGAGCGCTGGTCTACGTTTTTCCCTCGCGCCTGTTCCGGCGCCATATAAGTGGGAGTTCCAACGATCATGCCTGATTGGGTAAGGCTGGCATCTTCGACTTTCGCAATCCCAAAATCCAGGATCTTGATTGTTCCGTGACTCGTGAGCATGAAGTTTGCCGGCTTGAGATCGCGGTGAATCACGCCCTTTTTGTGCGCATAGGCCACAGCGTTGCAGATCTGCTCAGCGTAGGAAAGCAGTTCGAGAAGTGGCGGCAGTGTTCCTTCAGCGAGTACCTGGGCAAGAGTCTTGCCTTCGATCAGTTGCATGCTCAGGTAGACGAGATCGTCTTCCTGTCCTACGTCATAGATGGTAATGATATTTGGATGATCGAGACAGCCGGCAGCTTTTGCTTCCTGTTTGAGCCGCTCGATCAAGACGTCGCGATTGGGAAAGTTACGACTTACGGCGATGGTCTTGAGCGCGACTGCGCGGCCGATCACCTGGTCATAAGCTTTGTAAACGACGCCCATGCAGCCGCGTCCCAGCTCTGATTCAATCTTGTAACGGCGCTCGCGCGAAGTTTCAGGCGTTGGACTATGACTGGTTTTGCGCAGATGGCCGTAGGTGGATTCGTCTGTCCAGCGCAATTCGTAAATCGCTTCGGACGAGCCAGTCTCACTGGCTTCGCGCATGAGTTTGAAATCAAAACCGGTGACGTTCCTGGCCAGTTCGTAGACTGTTTCGTGGACCAGAATCTGCGCGGAGTTCGCTTCTGCGAGCACTTGCGCGCCCGAGATGACTTTGGTTGACGGATCGGATGTGCCAGAATCGTTGGCCGCTAATTCACTATTCACGATAATGGCTGCCACCACCTGGTTTGCGGGCGGCTCGCGATGAAGTGTAAGGAGCCTGAGTTGCAAAGACTTTGCCGCAGACAGGGCGTGCAAAGGATCATCGAATCTGGCAGTGACGCTGTTCTGCCGCTCCTCAGCGATTGCCCCGTGGCTTTCAGCGATTACGTTACGAACAAGCTCGGCAACGGGCTTGTCCTCAGTCAAAGTCAGGTCACTCAACTTTTCCTGAGCACCGTAGGACCACAAACGCATGCGCAAAGTGGCCGCTGCGCCGTGATTTTCGCGCGCTGAGTCCCGTTCGGCGCTGGATTCCCCGGATGGTCGCACTGATTCCATTGATGGTTAAACACACGCCGGTTCGTCGATGCGATTTGAACCGGGCATCATCAATAGTAACCAGCGTTTCTTTAGTGTGACTCGTTACCTTAGTGAGTAGACCCATGGTTCAATCACTCCAGTGAAGCTGGGCTATTATGAAAATTTAAGTGCATAGCCCGTTGTTACTGTTATTGAACGCCGAACAATGAGTTCAGCCATCCATCTTCAATTATTCATGCAGAGGCGCACCGTTATCAGGTTTGTGCTGGTTCTTGGTATGGCCGTTTTGTTTTCGCCCTGCGCTCTCGCCAAAGAAAATCCCGTCAGTGCAATTGCGTTATTCGAGGGACCCTCCGGCCCCGCATACGCGCAGATTACCGGACTCACGCTGAACGGAAAGAGCGAAATACGGGTCTGCGACGGCGTACCCGGAATGAAGCTGAATAAGACCATTTATGACAATCTGCTGCGAATCCAACTGGCGAACGGCACTGCACTGGAGCGAGGCGCAGATGGCGTCCTGACGCTGACAATTAATTCGAAACCGATGTGTGTTGTTGCCACTAATTTGAGATTTGAAAGAAATGCTGAGCTGACCACGGCAGAAGCGGCCGACCAGACCGCGTTGCAGGGAGTTGTGGTTTCCTCATCGACGCAGGCGACTGACCTTCCAGCACTCAAGCGCGGCGTGCGGCTGGTTTTTGTGTCTTCCCCGGACGACGATTTGGCGCGATTTCTGCTTGCCCAGCGCGTGAACTCCATCGCCGGTTGGGAGGATTTTCTATCACGCGACGCATCGTCAGCTCATGCAACGGACGCGAAGAATGCTTTGGCAGCGCTCTGCCATGAATCCGCCGAATCTGCATTTGCCAGATACCAAAAATCCGGAGATCTGGCCTTGCTGGAGCTGGCTCAGCAACATGCGCTTGAAGCTGGTAAGGTCATTGCCGGATATTCTCCGGCAATTAAATTGAGAGCGCGAATCGATAAAGAACTTGAGGCGCAGCTCGAGGCGGATCGAGAGAAACTTCAGGCATACCACACCGCACTGACCCAACAGGCGACCGGCTACTCGCAACTGCTGGCTGCCAGAAAGCACAGTGAAGAATTGCTGGCCATCAATCCCGGGTATGCTCCGGTGCTCAACCTGCATGCGGAGATTGTGAGCGAACTCCGCAAGTTAGATTCGGCGATAGCCAATGCTGAAGCCATAGCGCTGGCCAAAGATTACGACCGCGCAGTTGAGACTCTTGGCCCGTATCGCGCTTTTGCTCCAGAGCTGGCGCAGATCAATGGCATTGTCACAGCAGCGTACACGATGCATTTCATTCGCGGCCAGGAACTTGCCGGACGTGAGGACTGGGAAAAAGCTGTCAGTGAATTTCGTCGCGCAACAGAAATCAGGACTGACAGCAAAGAGGCAGCCAACGCATTGAAGAATGCGGAGTCGCAGCTCGCCGTGAGCCGCAATCGCGAGGCTGCGCAACGCGCAATCGCAAAAAGTAAAGAGTACGCCGACAACAAGGAATTTATTGAAGCTTATGAGGTCCTCACCGAACTTCCG
>DATDNH010000111.1:0-5665 GCA_036518395.1 Candidatus Angelobacter sp.
ATTAGTGGGGTCTGAATTTGTTTTAGCCGGATCTGGGGGGCAGCTAAATTGGCCCCAGCCCGCCACGGCGGATCTGCGACAATCAGCCCGCCACGACGGATCTGCGACACTCGGCCCACGGCACGCCGGGATCTGCGACAACTCGGCATCAGCCCGCGAAGCAGATTTGGTTTCACGATAATTCCTCGCCAGCCGGGTTAGAGGTTGGGGTTACCGCAACCGTGAAAATGCCCTAAAATGGGAAATTTTTGCCGAAGGTGACCTGCTTAAAAAAATGTCAAGGGGCAGTAGCACGTTGTGCGACTGCCCCTCATTTTGCCCAGGTATAAGGAGAAGGTTGAGAAGCACTTTAGCGGAAAAATCAGAAACCGCTAAAACAAAATTATTTTGTTCGGAAAACAGGACAAGAAACAATTAAGGCCATTTAAATCAGTAGCTTGCAGCCTTCTCGAAATACCCGGCCAGGGCCTGCCCAGTGTATGACTTTCGGTTTTTTAAAATTTGTTCGGGAGTACCCTGAGCAACAATGCGGCCCCCATCCTCGCCGCCTTCCGGACCCAGATCAATGATCCAGTCGGCATTGCGGATTACGTCGAGATTGTGTTCGATGATCACAACTGAGTTTCCCAAATCGGTAAGGCGGTGGATCACATCCAGGAGCTTACTTACGTCCTCAAAGTGAAGCCCGGTAGTCGGTTCGTCCAGCAGGTACAAGGTGCGCCCGGTTTGCCTCTTGGAAAGCTCTTTGGCCAGTTTCATGCGCTGGGCCTCGCCTCCGGAGAGCGTGACTGCGGATTGGCCCAGCTTGATGTAGCCAAGGCCAACGTCTTCAAGAGTCTGGAGCTTCTGCCTGATCTGCGGAATGTCTTCCAGGATGGGCAGAGCGTCAGAAACGGCAGTCTCCAGCAGGTCGGCGATTGATTGTCCCTTGAACTTTACCGAAAGAGTTTCATGGTTGTAGCGTTTGCCGCCGCAGACCTCGCACAAGACATAGACGTCAGGTAGGAAGTTCATCTCGATGCGGCGCTCACCCTCTCCCTGGCAGTGCTCACAACGTCCGCCAGAAACATTGAAGGAAAAGCGGCCGGCTTTGTAGCCACGCTCGCGCGATTCGGGCAGCATGGCATAGAGATCGCGAATGTGGGTAAACACTCCGGTGTAAGTGGCGGGATTGGAACGCGGGGTGCGTCCAATCGGCGATTGATCGATTCGGATGACCTTGTCGATGTTCTCCGCCCCAACAATTGCCTTGTGCGCTCCCGGCTCCTCTCGGGAATGATACAGCTGCCGGGCCAGGGCTTTGTACAAAATGTCATTGACCAGGGTTGATTTGCCGGAGCCGGAGACGCCGGTCACAACCGTAATGACTCCCAGGGGGAAGGTGACGTCAATATTGCGCAGATTGTTTTCGCGTGCTCCTATGACGGTGACTGCCTTTCCGTTGGTTTCCCGCGGTTGGAATCGGGTAGCAATCTTCCGAGCGCGCGAGATGTACTGCCCGGTAAGAGACTGCGGCTGCTTCATAATCTCTTCCGGAGGGCCGCTGGCCACCAGATCGCCTCCGTGGAGTCCTGCTCCCGGCCCCAGGTCGATGACGTAATCCGCGCGGCGGATCGTCTCTTCGTCGTGCTCCACCACGAGGACTGTATTGCCCAGATCACGCAACGATTCCAGGGCTTGCAGCAGCCGGGTATTGTCGCGGTGGTGTAAGCCGATTGAAGGCTCGTCAAGGACGTAGAGAACGCCGCGCAGTTTTGACCCAATCTGAGTCGCCAGGCGGATTCTCTGGCCTTCGCCGCCAGAGAGCGTGGCCGCGGACCTGTCCAGAGACATGTAGCCGAGCCCAACAGCGTTCAGAAACTGGAGCCGCTCGCTGATCTCGTGCAGCACGCGTCCGGCAATGGCTCGCTCGCGCTCGTTTAACTGAATTTTGGCCGCAGTCTCCAGCCCGCGCGAAACAGGAAGCGCGGTGAAATCCGCAATGGAAAGACCGTTGACTTTGACTGCGAGACTTTCCGGGCGCAGTCGTCTTCCGTGGCACACCGGACACTTGGTCGCAGACATATAGCTCAACAGCCACTCGCGATAGCTCTCGGAGGTCGATTCTTCCAGGTTCTGCTTCAAAAATCCCAACACGCCGCGAAATCCAGTACGGGGCGCTTCTTTTTCGCCGGGTCCATACAGCAGGAGATTCTGAGTTTTTGCCGGAAGCTTTTCAAAAGGTGTGGAGAGATCAATCTTGAACGCCGCCGCCACAATCTCCACCATGCGCTGAAGATAGGTCGAGCCAGAACCTGGCCCAAGAGCGCCTTCCAAAAGCGGTTTTGACCAGTCCACGATGATCTTGCCGGGATCGAAATCATACTTGCTGCCCAGGCCGTTGCATTCAGGGCAGGCGCCATACACGCTGTTGAACGAAAACGAGCGCGGTTCCAGCGCGGGAATATTGATTCCACAATCAGGGCACGCCATGCGCGAGGAATACAGGTATTCCTCACCGCCTACGACCGCCACCAGCACCAGGCCGTTGCCGAGTTTCATCGCGGTTGCTACTGACTGCTCCAGCCGTTTCTCAATCCCGGGCTTCACCAGCAAACGGTCGATCACGACTTCGATGGTGTGATTCTTGCGCTTGTCAAGCTGGATGTTGTCCAGCTCCTCATCCAGGTTGCGCAGTTCGCCATCAATGCGGGCGCGGACGAAGCCGTGCTGGGCCAGCTTGGCCAGCTCTGCTTTGAATTCACCCTTGCGTCCCCGCACCAGCGGCGCCAGAACCATGACGCGATCTTCCGGGCTGAGCTGGAGGACTTTTTGCACAATTTGTTCGGCAGATTGGCGGGAAATCGGCTTGCCACACTGCGGGCAGTGGGGAACGCCTATGGATGAATACAGCAGGCGTAAATAGTCATAAATCTCGGTGATAGTGCCTACTGTGGAACGCGGACTGCGCGAGGTAGTCTTCTGCTCGATGGAGATCGAGGGGCTCAGGCCGTCAATGGAATCGACATCAGGACGTTCCATCTGGTCAAGAAACTGGCGCGCATACGCTGAGAGTGTTTCCACGTAGCGTCGTTGACCTTCGGCGTAAATGGTGTCGAACGCCAGTGACGATTTACCTGATCCACTTAATCCTGTGATTACGGTCAGCGTGTTGCGCGGAATCTCGACGGAAATGTTCTTCAGGTTGTGCTGGCGAGCGCCACGCACGGTGATGTTACTGATCGCCATGGAATCGTGAGTTCTACTGAGCCATATGAGGTTTCATCGCTTCCGCGATGAACGTCTGCCTAAAGGCCCGCGATTCGCAAGCGAATCGCTAGACGCTGATACGGAGTACTGGGTCAGTTGCCTCTGACCCAGCACCTCCACAGAGAGGTCCGGAGAGGTCAGCGCGCAACTCTACTTTCGTATCTTAGTTGTCACTGGGTAGATGGGTCAATCCTTGATAAGTTAACTCGCAGGCGCTGATCGCGATGGCGATGCGGCCTTGCAAAGCATTACCAGAGTGCAGCGACACCTGTAATGGAGACTTTTGGGGGGATTTTGACGACAATCCAGTTACCCGGAGCTAAAACAACCGGGTACTCTGAATTGGTCATCTCACTTATTGAGCGATGAGAACGCTACTAGCTTCAACCACAGTGCTCTTCACCATCCTGTTTTCGCTGGCGTTTGGCGTTGGTTGCGGCTATGTAGCCGTTGCCGCTATCCTGCGCGCTTTCGGCCAAAAAGCCCAACAGCCTGAAACTGCACCAACAGGCATCGTGATTGCCACGACTGTATCAGGGCGATAGTTTGGGCCGATGCCACCGTTGGTTTTTCCTGTCTAAAGAGTGTCATTTCGAACGCGCGTAAGCGAGCGCGTGCTCACTTGGGGCCCCACGACTGAGCGCAGCGTAAGGAATGGGGAACGTGCGCGCTCGTAGCGCGGAGAAATCTGCTCCCGCTGCACTCATGGTTGACCATGCCGCCGGCGCAACACCGGCCGGGCCTGGGCGTCAGGGATGGCTTGCCAGGATTCATCTTCTTTCCATTCCGCACTCAAGTCAGCCCAGTCGGGGATTGGCCGCCAGCACCAACCGCAGCTTTTTCTCTCGCCGCCAGCCTTTGATCTCCTTCTCCCGCGCTATAGCGTCCATGGGATGCGAGTAGGTTTCGAAGTAGACCAGCACGTCAAAGCAATAACGTCCTGTAAATGACCCTTCGTACCAGCCGTTTTTGTGCTTGAACACCCTGACTTGCAACTCACTGGTCGCGCCCACATAGAGGCGGCGCGACTTGTTAGACATGATGTAGGTGAAGTAGGTCTTGCTCATACTTGTCTGGTGATCCTGAGAAATTGTCGAGCTGCGGTAGTTTACAGCAGTATGGTGCACACTAGCTTTGGGCGGAGCAGATCCCTCGGCCCTACGCGCGAGCTGAAGAAAACGCTCGCGCGCTTAACGGGCACTTCGGGATGACGCTATCAAAGGGAATTGAGTCAATTCAGAACCTCAACGTCCATTCCTGTTCGTTTCCTGTTCGTTCATTCGTCTGTGTTCTGATCAGTGGGGCGGCTCACTGAGGATTTATTGGCCGTCTGGCAGGCGGCTGCGGCTTGATTGGCGCATTGGGCGTTTGCTGATTCGGATTCTGCTGTTGTTGCTGTTGCTGTTGTTGCTGCTGCATTTGTTTTAATTCTTCGACTAATTGTTCCGCCGACTTTGGGCCTGCATTGCCGGAGGGCTGGGAGGGCGGCACAGGCTGTGCAACAGGCTGCTGGGGAACTTGGACCTGCTCCTGGGCTTCTCCCTCGTCGCCACCATTTTCTTCCTCGTCGGCAGGCGACGGCTGAGAGGGTTGAGTTCCCGCAGTGGCAGGCGATGCGCCTGCACCAGCGCTGGGACTCAGAATAACGCGCTGCACCACCGCAGGATTGTCAGGCAATCCGATAATGACGTAATCAAAACGAGACCCGCGCAATAAACCTGCGAGCACCTCGTCTGCTGGACCAGGACCAAATTTGCCGGCAACACGGTCCTGGCCTGGCTGCATTCCCTCAAATTGAATTCCCGTTTTGTTATGTATGCCGTTAAGGATATCGGTTAACCGGGAATTCATTGACTCAACGCTCAGAATTCCATTTTGATACGTTATTTTGGCCGGCGTTGGCGGCATCTGTTCCGGAGTCGGGGGAAGCGGCGCAGGAGGTCCGATCATGCCCGGTGGTGGCGCATTCTGTGGTCTGTTATTCACGGCCGCAGGCGTTTCAGGGGCTGCGGGGGACGTTGCAGCCGGGCCTTGCGCGCCGGTTCCGGGAACAACCGGAGTTGGAGCTGGTTGGCCCTGTGGAGGACGATAGCTCGGAGTCTCAACCGAATTCGGTTGCGCTTCCTGATCCGCTGTTGGCGGTCCCGGATTCACCAACTGCCGCCGCCGGGCTGGATACCTGGCAGTATTTGGCTGTGCCTCTAACTCAGATGTTGACAAACTGGGCTGTGTCCCTGGAGTCTGTTGCTGAGGCTGAGGGGACTGGGCCAGAGAAAGCGCGCTTAGCACAAAAACAGCGGAAATCAAACATTCGAGCCGGGGGATTTTCCAAAAACGCTTCATGGTGAGGCTTATTAAAATTTTACTCTATAAACAGAGAACGCTGGCGGAAAGAAAAGTTGCCAGCTTATTTTCA